>JBAYXX010000018.1:0-51175 GCA_041673345.1 Kiritimatiellia bacterium | reverse complement strand
ATAGAGCGACTACTACACTAACCTCTGTGTCGCTCATAGAGCGACTACTACACTAAACCCTGATAACCGTTCGATAGACAACTTTTTGCTTAGAATAATTAATTGTTCTAAGCGACTAAAATCTGCAAATAGTACTGCAAACAGCACTTGCCTTCTCTTCCCAACTCATATAATATCTATTCTACTATTAAGTCAGATCATTTAATCAATGCGGTGCGCGCCTGTGTGCCTGGACAACATAAGGAGACAAGCAACATGAAAGTAATTAGAGCAGCGGCGGTTTTGACCGTAGCGGCGGTCATTATGACGATATTTGTGTCAGTGAGCGCTATGGCGGACGAACCGACAATCGACGGTGTCATGGTCCAACAGCGGTGGCCCTGGAGCCGGTTGGTGGACATCGACTATGTGATCGATTGTGATCTGGAGCAGTCAGTGGATATCACCGTGCAGGCGTACAATGGCAACAACCTGCTTGACCTGCCTGAGGCTTCGTTCTCCGGCGATCTTAATGGCGTTTCTTATGGTGCTCGGCGGATTGTCTGGGATCCTACGCTGACTGCTTATACAAATAATGGGGTTCTCCCTAAATTCTGTGTAGAGCTCACTCCTACTCCGACACCGCTCTACATGATTGTGGATTTGACTAAGTCGGTGGGAGAGGCAGGGCAGATCGAGTATGTTTATGAGTCGGATCTCACCAACGGCCTATGGGGTGCTTGGGTGCGTAATCCAGTGACCAACAGAGGTAGTGTGGTTGAGTCCGTGGTTTGGACCGGTGTGGTAACCAACGATATTTATAAAACAGATAAGCTCGTCCTACGTCGTATTTCAAGGGGGACGTTCAATATGGGGGGGGCGGTTCCGCCCACGCTCGCCACAACCCTGACAAAGGACTTTTATGCAGGCGTGTTCGAGGTGACTCAGTGGCAGTGGGAGCTGCTCATGGGGGCGAAGCCGAGTAGCTTCAAAAACCCAGCCTATTACGCGACACGTCCTGTGGAATATGTTTCGTACGATAACATTCGTGGCACGGAGGCGCTGGGCGGGGCGGGCTGGCCTACGAACGATAGCGTGTATGCGGCGTCTTTCGTGGGGCTGTTGTGTGCTAAGACAGGGCTGGCGGACTTTGACCTGCCGACTGAGGCACAGTGGGAGTATGCCTGCCGTGCAGGAACCGATACCTGCTTCAACGACGGGGACGCTTTGGCGAATGTTATAGACGTGAACTCACGCACTAACGTGTGGCTAAACGCGTTGGGTCGACACAGGTTTGGTGATGGGTACATAGATGGTGTGACTAAGCCTATGCAGGACTGTAGCCCGACGAATGGTACGGCTATTGTCGGTTCGTATCTGCCTAATGCTTGGGGTCTTTATGACATGCACGGCAATGTTTTGGAGTGGTGTCTGGACTGGCATGATAGTTTGTTGCAAGGTGGCGAAAATCCCAAAGGAGCGGAGTCTAGTGAAAACCGTGTGTTTAGGGGTGGGAGCTGGTATGACTACGCCTCAAGTTGCTATTCGGCGCATCGTAACAAACAGATACCATCGGCCCTGAGCTACAACCGCGGCTTCCGTATTGTGAGAACCTTGCCATAACTTGGTGATACTGCCTTTTCATTCAGTACGGGATAGGGTTTTGAGAGTGTGCGGTCCACCCAGTAATAACCATAAAGGAGTTAGCTGTGCAAGCAAAACAACTGTGGATGCGTACACTCTACCGCATATGGTAGCAGTGGTTATGATGGAACTGAAAGGTTCCTCCTTGTGCTTCAATCTAGTACTAGCGAACACTTCCCGGAGTTAGAACAAACATTGTGAAAAAAGGAAAGAAAATGAAGAATTTTTTTATTGTAACAACAGCATTAATTGTGTCAATGACCGTGATAGCGGCTGATCCGATTATCAGCGATGTGATGGTCCAGCAGCGCTGGCCTTGGAGCCGGTTGGTGGACATCGACTATGTGCTGACATGTGATGCGGGGCAGTCGACGGACATCGTTATACAGGCGTATGATGGCTCAACTCCGCTGGTGTTGCCTTTGGGGTCGTTCTCTGGTGACCTGCACTGTGTGCAGCGTGGTGTCCATAAGGTTGTCTGGGATCCGACAGTGACCGCTTATACCAACAGTGGAATTCTGACTGAATTCCGTGTGACACTCACCCCGATCCTGGTACCGCTCTACATGATCGTTGATCTGACCAAACCAGCAGGGGAGGAAGGACAGACAGAGTATGTCTATGAGTCGGATCTCACCAACGACCTATGGGGTGCTTGGGTGCGTAATCCAGTGACCAATAGAGGTAGTGTAGTTGAGTCCGTGGTTTGGACCGGTGTGGTAACCAACGATATTTATAAGACAGATAAACTTGTCCTGCGCCGTATTTCAAAAGGGACGTTTGAAATGGGTACTACGGTTCCGCCCACGCTCTCTACAACCCTGACAAAGGATTTTTACGCAGGGGTCTTTGAGGTGACGCAGCGGCAGTGGGAACTGATCATGGGTGCAAATCCGAGCCGATTCAATAATCCAGAGTATTACGAGACTCGCCCAGTGGAAATAGTTACTTATGAAGACATCCGGGGGGCGACGAACAGCGTCCCGGCTGTTAACTGGCCGGTGACAGGTATCTCGGTTTTGCCATCTAGTTTCGTTGGGCAACTACGCACGAAAACAGGGCTGACTGACTTTGATCTGCCGACTGAAGCACAGTGGGAGTATGCCTGTCGTGGGGAAACCACGACCACGTTCAACAACGGGGAGGCTTTGGCGAACGTAGATGGTTCGAATGCGGATACAAACGCCTGGCTGGACGTGTTGGGACGATATAAGTTCAACGGAGGCCATTACATTGATAGCGTGGCCGCACCAGCGCAGAATTGTAGCCCTACGAACGGGACGGCGGTTGTAGGAACGTATCTGCCGAATGCATGGGGGTTGTACGATATGCAAGGGAATGTGTGGGAGTGGTGCCTGGACTGGTCCACGTCGTTGGTGGGCGGGGTTGACCCTACAGGGCCGGATTCGGGCAGGAATCGTACGAAGCGGGGTGGCTGCTGGTCTGATCCCGCGTCAAAGTGTTGCTCAATGTACCGTTACGGTGCCTCTCCGTCGCTCCAAGATAACCGCAACGGCTTCCGTCTTGTTAGAACCTTGCAGTAGTCTGTTATTACTTCTTGTGACATGAATTTTAGTTGAGGGCACTGTTGTGTCTGCATTGCAGGCGTAAAGTATTGGGGATTAAAAAAAGCTAAAGGGATAGATGTTCAATAAATTAAAGATGGTAACAGTTTTGAGTTTGGTTTATTTGGTAGCCTCAGCCGGGGTGCGTCCGTATGAACTTGATTGGGCAGGGCGTATGCAGGATGACCATCCAGCTTTGATTGACTTTGAAACGCTGGATGGCTGGAGCGTTGAAAGTAAGGATGCAACGGCATGTTTCAGCCGTTCGCAGGAACAAAAGATCTGGGGTGACTATGTCGGAAAAATTGTCTACCAAGGAACCGGCCCGGCTCCAGATCTTCTAGTTAAGCCGCCTGCTCCGATTGAGGTCCCTGCCGAGTTTGATGCCGTCTCACTTTGGGTTTATGGTAACAATTTTCTGTCCCGCGACCCTACAACTCCATCAGTTGCGATCTCTGTTTGTTTTCAGGATCAAGCTGGCAAACCCTTTGAGGTGAGTTTATTTAAGGTCAACTGGGCGCAGTGGCATCTTTGTTACCGCCGTTTAAGTGAGGGACAGATAACGCGGGTGCAAAAAGGAAAGGTTCTTTTTTGCGGTTTTCGAATTACTGGTGGAAAAAATACTGAGGAGCGCAGTTTGTTCTTTGATAGCCTTTGTCTCTTCACAGAGAGCTTTCAGCCGCTCACCTTTAAGCCACGCGCTAAACGCGGGGTACAGGTGTTTGCTAATCAGGATCAGGGAGCAAACACAGGAGCAGGTAAGCTTCCCTTTCCAAACCGGATTGAAACGATTATCCCCCATCCGGTGGGGTCAGCGCTGCCAGTGATTGAACATCAGGGGGATCGTTTGGTGATGCAGGTTCCAAAGGGGTTGGGCGCTGAGATTTCGCTGCGCTCCTGCCAATGGGATGAGCTGCGGCTGCGCTGGACAGAGAGCAACCGCTGGATTCAGCCCAGCGTGGGCGGCGGCCTTTTTTTTGTGGGAGCAGAGGGTGAAGCAGTTGCGCCTGATACTGTGAGCCTCAGCAAGGTAAAGGTCGAGCAGGATCGGGCTATCTGCACTTGGGTGGTTAACTTCGCTGGTAAAAGTGCGGTTGTTAAGATCACTTGGTGGATGCTGGGGCAAAACTTGGTAGCGGATATTGCGGTTGAAGGCGGTGTTGTGCAGGAGCTTCGTTTTGGTAGAGTTGCTGGGCTTGAAGAGCCACGTTTTGTCGCCCTGCCTTACTATACATATGGCACTTCACAGCGCCCGGCACTTGCAATTATTGGACCGGCTGATCAACCTCTTTTTCTGGCAGAGCATATTGATTGGACGCTCTCGAATGCCAGCACCCTGTTTGCAGTTAACGAAATTGAGGGCCAGGACGTTACGATCAACGGTGGCGTACGCTATATCCCGAAAACCAATGGTGAGCGCAACGCCTGTTATGAGCGCTTTGTTTTCTCGCTCTCCCCTCAGTTTGAATCTATTTTACCGGAGATTCCCAACCCACCCTCACCCTGGAAAGCAGTCACAGGTAAGGGGGTATGGCGCGCGTATGGAGCCTCTAACCGTGAGACAGATGCCGCATTCTGGCGCTCAATGCACCGCTACGGATTGCATGAGCTGATTGTGACCGATCATGAAACCGGGTGGCGTGATGAGCACGAGAGCTTTACCTTCCGTACCAGAACCGCACCAAAGAAGGGCGGGGATGAAGGGCAGTTCAAATATGCGCGCATTATGCAGGATGAGCTGGGGTATGTTTATGGGCCTTACAACAATTTTACTGATTTCGCTCCAGTGAATGAGTTTTGGAGCAGCGATCTGATTACTCGCTTACCGAATAACCAACTGCACCGCGCCTGGGCCCGTTGTTACGCTCCAAAGCCGCTGCGGGCGGTAGAGTACTGCGAGAAGCTGGCTCCAGCTATCCAAAAGAAGTTTCAATTCAGCACTGCCTACTGCGATGTCCACACTGCAGTTACGCCCTGGAGCCGAACGGATTACGACTACCGCGTTCCAGGAGCCGGGACCTTTAGCCAGACGTTTTACGCATATGGTGAAATTATGCTATTGCAGAAGCGGACTTGGGGTGGTCCGGTCTACTCCGAGGGTAACAACCATTTTCTGTATTGCGGGCTCGCTGATGGCAACTATGCGCAGGATCAGCACTATAACTTGAGCGCCAACCCCTGGGTGGTTGATTTCGACCTGCAAAAAATGCATGACCTCTGCTGTAACTTTGGAGTTGGGAATGTATCGATGTTCTTTGGTAAAAAAGCGGATTTAGGAGCCACCCCACAGGCGCTTCGCAGTTCATTGGATCGGTTCTTGGCTGCCACGCTGGCTTTTGGTCACCCTGGGTTTCTCCTGCGCCGCGGTGGCATTGAGAACACTTTACGCAGTTATTATATGCTTCAGCAGATTGCAGAGCGCTACACGCTCGCGTCGGCCAAGAGGATTTGGTATTTTGACGGCACCCAGCTGGTGGACACAAGCACAGCCGTTGCCGGAGGTGCGCACAAGCGCAGCCAGGTGGCTGTTGAATATGACGGTGGGGTTAATGTCATTGTCAACGGCAGCATCACCGAGGATCTTCAAGTACATTGGAAGGGGCGCGACATCGCCCTCCCCCCAAATGGTTATCAGGGGTGGAGCGATGATGGAGAGATCGAGGTTTTCAGCGCTCTGCAAGATGGGCACCGGGTTGATTATGCACGCACTCCGAAGTATATCTACCTTGACGGACGCAGTGAGTTCACCCGTTTTCCTGATGCTGCAGCATCCGGCACAGCGATTTGCCGCTTTGAGAAGGATGGCTCTTACGAGGTTATCCCAGTGGGGAATAGTGAGTGCGGTTTTGCAATTAATGCCAAGAGTGCTGTTGCGCTCGACAAGGATGGGGTGACTCTTGGACCCTGTGACCTACGCCTCTCTCGGGGCCTGACTTGGATCCAGCCTGTGGAGGGGGCCTTCAGTTATCGGCTCCAGCCAGCAGATGCGTTAGCTGACAAACAAGCGCTGACCTGTGATGTGCTAAAGGTTGTCCCAGGGCAGGTAATCGCGGTTAGCTCACAGCGGGAAAAACATGAAATAAAAGTTGCGGCAGATGCGGTTCCAGGGGAGCGTATCTGGAAAAAATTAAATCATGCTTGGATTGATTTTACAGTGGTGCCGCTCTGCAAGGTGGAGATGAAGCTCTCCGGTAATTCACTGATAGCCGCATTGACCCCGAGCATCACATATCCCAGGGGGGTGGTGCAGGCTAACAGCCAAAAGCACGAACTTGACCTGGTTGCGGGACAGGAGCAGGAGCTTGAGATTCCAGTTCCTTCAGCCCCCTCTGATGATTTTAAAGGAGTTTCTATTTCCATCCAAGCTGGCAACCTGCGGCAGCAGGAGTATGGTCTTATGTTCGCCCAAAGTCAGCACCGTAATCTGCTACCGCTTCCAAGCACATGGAAATCCGGTATGCGGTTGCGTGATGGTGCCGAGGAAGAGGCCCTTTCGGATCTTGTTGGAGCTAAGGCCTACTTAAAGCCCGGCATGGAGTGCGGTGGTGCTACGAAAGAGGGTACCGTCTTTGTGCATCCACCCTATAAAGGGGGCATCGGGTACACCTTTATCGAATACAGCTCGCTGAAGCTTCCACAAAACTTGGCTGCATTTCGCGCTTTTGTTGGGAAAGGCGATGGCAGTGCTCTTGGTGATGGCATTGCTTACAGTGTTGTCGTGGAGGAGATTAACGGGAAAGAGACGCGTGCCGGTAGCTGGCATGTGACCAAGCATGCGTGGTTGCCGATCGAGGTGGATCTGAGTGCGTGGGCTGGCCAGACAATTAATCTTAAACTGATTGCCGATGCACGCGGAGATACATCTGGTGACTGGGGAGGTTGGGCTGAGATGCGCTTGGAGAGTCTGCAAAAAGAGCAGCTCTGGACATTGCTGCCTCAAGCCGAAGCTCACTTCAAACCCTCACCGCAGCCCCTGCCAGATCTGACAGAGGTTGAGTTGAAACAGGCGCGGCGTGGAGTGATCCGTTATCAGGGCATTGGTCTGTCTGGAGTTTGCTCCCGTTATGGCAGTAAGGCCTTGCTCAACACAATCGAGCTTGGCAACATGGCACCCGCAGCTGGTGACTCAAAAAATAATATCTGGAGTGATCTTGTGGAGATCCCTCTTAATGCGGAGGCCTTGCAGAGCCTGCGGATGCACAATGTCTTTGAGATTTTCAACCCAGGAGAAGATTGTTTTAAAGTATGTAATTTCTGCTTAGAGGTTGAACTGGCAGATGGACGCAAAGCCGCGACTCTGATTAACGCTGGAATTACAGCACAGCCCGGTTCATGGCTGTATGCCGAGGGTGTCGGGGTACCCCAGGGGCGCAACATAAAGGTACATCTCTGGTTTTTACCGAGATAAAGATTTCCCTGATGGAGTTTGTAAAAAGAGCGATATTTTGGTTTAATGTTGTGTTTGTTTTTTTCAGCAACCCAGATTAGTAGCGATTTGATTATGGATAAAAATTACGACCCCGGCAAAGTTGAGAGTAAATGGTATCAGTGGTGGGAGCAGAGTGGGTATTTCCACTCTGAACCATCAGAGGGTGGCAAGAGTTTCAGTGTGGTTATCCCGCCGCCTAATGTGACCGGTATTCTGCACATGGGTCATGCTCTCAATAATACCATTCAGGATGTGGTTGTGCGTTGGAAGCGGATGCAGGGCTTTAATGTACTCTGGGTGCCGGGAACCGACCATGCCGGCATTGCCACTCAGAATGTGGTTGAAAAGGCACTGGCCAAAGAGGGGATCACCCGCGATGAACTGGGGCGTGAGAAGTTTCTAGAGCGCGTCTGGGAGTGGCGGGCTGAGTATGGCAACACCATCGTGCGCCAATTGCGTAAACTCGGGGCCAGCTGCGACTGGCAGCGTGAACGCTTTACCATGGATGAAGGGCTGAGCAAGGCCGTTGTCGAGGTTTTTTGCCAGCTCTACGATGAAGAGCTGATCTACCGCGGCAACTATATTGTGAACTGGTGTCCGCGCTGCCACACCGCGCTCTCGGATGAGGAGAGTGAACATCAGGATGAGTGTGGCAGTCTCTGGCATATCCGCTACCCGGTTCAGGGAGGCGGTGAGGTGGTGGTGGCCACTACGCGCCCTGAAACCATGCTCGGGGACACTGCGGTGGCAGTCAATCCCGCTGATGAGCGCTACCAGGCTATTGTCGGCAAGAAGGTGCTGCTGCCGCTGATGAACCGCGAGATCGATGTGATTGCGGATGATTATGTTGACCGCAATTTTGGCACCGGCGTGGTGAAGATGACCCCCGCCCATGATCCCAATGACTTTCAGGTGGCCAAGCGGCATAATTTGCAGTTTCTGAATGTGATGCACGGTAATGGCACTATGAACGAGAATGCCGGTAAATATGCCGGGCTGGACCGTTTTGAGTGTCGTAAGCAGGTGGTTGCCGATCTGGAGGAGCTGGGCCTGCTGGTTAAGATTGAGGAGCATCAGCATGCGGTCGGTCACTGCTACCGCTGTGATGCGGTGGTTGAGCCGCGGTTGTCGAAGCAGTGGTTTGTGAAGATGGCGCCGCTGGCTAAGCCAGCCCTGGAGGCTGTTCGCTCGGGGCGCATCAAATTCACTCCGCAGCGCTGGGAGAAAACTTATTTTGAGTGGCTGGAGAATATCCGTGACTGGTGTATCTCGCGCCAGATCTGGTGGGGACACCGCATTCCGGTCTTTACCTGCGGCGATTGCACTCTTGAGTGGGCTGCCAGAGAAGCTCCTGAGCGCTGTACAAAGTGTGAATCAACTGCGATTACCCAGGATGAGGATGTGCTTGATACCTGGTTCTCCTCCTGGCTGTGGCCTTTCAGCACACTGGGATGGCCGGAGCAGACCGAGGATCTGAAGTTTTATTATCCGACCAACGATTTAGCTACTGCACCAGATATCATCTTTTTCTGGGTGGCCCGCATGATCATGGCCGGGTGCAAGTTCATGGGGGACATTCCATTTGAGCATATCTATCTGCATGGCACTGTGCGCGACGACAAAGGGCGCAAGATGAGCAAGAGTCTGGGCAACTCCATTGATCCGTTGGATGTTATTGAGCAGTACAGTGCTGACTCACTGCGCTTCACTATGATGCAGATCACCTCCACCGGTATGGATGTGTACGTCAACATGGAGAAGTTTGAGATTGGCCGCAACTTTGCAACCAAGATCTGGAACGCGGCGCGCTTCATGCAGATGCAGATGGAAAAAGCGCCGGGGCTTGACCCGCACGCTCTGGCAGCCAGTGAGCTTGAGCTAAATGTTGACCTGCTGCGGGCTGATGACCGCCATATGCTGGCGACCTGTAACAAGGCTGTTGCTGAGATTACTGAGCATCTGGAGCGCTACCGCCTGCAGGATGGCGCCCTGGCCATCTATGACTTTATCTGGAACCATTTCTGTGACTGGTATCTGGAGTACGCCAAGCTGGATTTGTATGGCGAGGATGACGCCCGGAGGATTCAGGTCCTTTCGGTGATGACACATCTCTTCTCAAAGGCGCTTAAGCTGCTGCATCCGTACATGCCCTTCCTGACCGAGGAGTTGTGGCATCAGATGGGCTATGGACTTGAAGATGAAACAATCATGAAAGCCGCCTGGCCGATCCAGCTGTCGGAGCAGCAGTGTACGGAGTGGGGCTTGAGTGAGGCGGTTGTGAACTTTGTGGTTGCCAAGCGTGAGATGATCACCGCTGGCCGCGCCCTGCGGGCCGAGTACAACGTTGCCCCGTCAAAGTTCGTTAATTTTATAATTTCGGCGGTTAATCCAGATGTGGCCGCTGAGCTTACCGCTGATCTGGAGAGTCTGAAGAAACAGCTGCGTTCCGAGTCTGTTGAGACAATCTGCGGTGGCGCCGAGCAGGCGATGCCGGGAACTCTTGGTAAACTGGGCACAATCTATCTGCCCCTTGAAGGGCTGGTGGATGTGCAGGCCGAGAAGGCGCGGGTGCAGGGTGAGATCGAGAAAAACCGCGGCTTTCTGCGAACAGTGGAGGCCAAGCTTGGCAACGAGCGTTTTGTGTCCAACGCACCCGAGGCGGTCTTGCTGCAACAGCGTGAGCGTAAAGAGGAGCTGATGTCAACTCTGGAGCGTCTGGAGGGGTTGTTGGCATCGTTTGGCGGATGAGGGTCGTTGCGCTCCGTGAGTTGTAAAGAGAATATGGGATGTGGACATAAAGTAAACGATCATGACTTGCGACAACGTTTATTATGTAACTTCTCAATCCCAAAGAAGGGGTCTATCACGCGACCAGCAACGGTATTTCAGTAGTTCGTAATTAGCCGCGTCCTTTTTAAACAGCTCACTATCAAAGCCGCCACCTGACCATGCAAGCATGTGTTCAAATTCCTCATGTGAAGGATCTTTCAATATCTCGCGGAACCTTTGATAGCCAGGAACACCCCCCACGTCGTCTGGAGGACAGGCACTTGCGCCATCAAGGCATTTAAGTTCGCACCTCAGCGCTGGGTTGAAATAGCGGGCGTTTTCAAGCGTGATCTCATGCTCCCAGAAATCACCGAAATCATAAAGATACTGGAACACCCTGCCTTTTTGCTTAACAAGATCGCCAAGCCTGTATCGCCCACACTCCTGACCGTCCTCTTTAAACTCTGGGTTTTCCGTATAGCGCTCCTTCCCGATTGTAAACGTATGTAAATGAGAGTTGTTCCAACCCATCACGATCTGTATAACATCGTGCAGGCGATCCATGGTAATGTTGGCAGGCACAACAAACCTCCGCCATACCTCCGGCTCAACCCTAAGCAGTTTAATTCTCAGCAAATATTTTCTTTCATTCATCATTTGACATCACTTTCGCCTCTTCCAGATTGATTTGTCTTAATATTACATCTTTTAAACCCACACTTCAACCCCATATTTGTGAGCGACTTGCATGCAGTTTTTTTTTAACCGTGAATCTCCGCGAATGGATAAGGGTATTTCATCCCCACTTCGTGGGATCGCTAATCGCTTGAAATGCTCTTATCATGAGATTGCATTTAAAGGATCATTGTGAAAGCTCTTTAACCTTGTCCTCAAGCTCGGCGACCCGTTTTTTAAGTTTGTCAACCACCCGTGGCAGTAACATGGATGCTGCCAGCTCGCGACGTGGACCCGCAGGCAGGCCTATATAAAACTCACCCGCGGGGATATCTTTGGCCAGCCCGCTGGCAGGTCCGAGTTGGGCCCGGTCACCGATTGTGAGGTGTCCTGAGACACCGGCCTGCGACCAGATAATGCATCCTGAGCCGATGATGGAGCTGCCCGCGATGCCTGCCTGCGCGATGATACCGCTGTAATCACCGACCTGAACGTTGTGTCCAATCTGGACCAGATTGTCAATCTTAACACTGTCGCCGATTTTGGTGCGCCCGAAACGGGCACGGTCAATCGTGGTGTTACTGCCGACCTCAACATCATCCCCCAGTTCGACAATGCCGATTTGAGGGATTTTCACTATGGTGATTTTTCCGTCAGCGCCGACCTTGGGATTGTAGCCGTAGCCATCGCTGCCAATGCGAACGCCAGTGTGCAGTATCACCCGGTTGCCCAGCAAAGAACCCTCGCGTACTGTGACCTGTGGATAGACATGGCAATCAGTGCCCATGGTCACGTGTTGCCCAATCAGAACCTGCGCCTCAATTATGCAGTGATCTCCGATGGCTGCGCCCTCTTCGATCACAGTGTAAGGGCCCACATGCACCCCTACACCCAGCTTGACCGATTTATCGATAATCGCAGATGGATGAATTCCCGGAACACGCGCAACTGGTGGCGGCGCAAAGAACTCACCGATTCTCATAAAAGCCGCACTGGGATCGGTCACTTTGATAATGGCCGGTGCTGGACATACCCCGTCCCAATCAGCTGGCACAAGCACCGCGCTGGCGCGGGTGCTTTCCAACTGCTGCGCATATTTGGCATCCCTGAAAAATGCGATCTCGCCTAGCCGCGCCTCTGCCAAATTGGCCATCCCGGTAATCTCCAGCGCTTGATCTCCTGACAGCGCACCACTTATATGCTTTGCGATCGCCCCGATATTCATGGTCTAGTTTGTCTCCGCGGCTTCTTCTTTTTTCTTCTCCGTGCGCACCTTGGGGTCAACCCCCAGAAGAGTCAGCACATCATCTGTGACCTCCAGTTGCGGATTGAAATACGCCATGGTTGTGCTGTCGAGCAACACATCCATTTTCTTATCCTGCGCGTACTTGGTGATCACAGTGCGAATATTGCCAGTTACCTGACGCAGGAGACGCGCATCCAGATCACCCAGCTCACTTTGCAATTTCTGCATCTCGGTGCGCAGGTCGCGTTCAGCCTGCCCCAGAACATCGCGGTGCTTCATGGCCTTTTCCTCTGCTTCGGCGCGGGCTTTTTCATTCAGAGCCGGATTGCGGGCCTCTTTGACTAACTTTTCATAATCGGCGCGAAGATCCTCAAAGCGGTCACGCTGTTTATCCAGCTTAGCCTGAAACTCCTTCTCGGTCTCCTCCATCAGCTTGCGGTCACGTTCACGGCTAGGATGAAACCGCACCAAATCCACCATGTTGACAACGGCTGTCTTTTCAGCTGCAACCAGCAGCCCGGCGGCCATCATCGCCGCACAAATTATAACTCTTTTTTTCATCATTCTTCTCCTTTGCTTTTGTCAGGGGGAACTCAGTGCCGCCCTGTGTTAAAATCAACATCCAACTTGTCTGGCCCTGTTAGTCGCTTAGGCGACTAGAAAAAACAATTAATTGTTCTTTCCAAAAAGTTGTTTATCTAACGTTTATCGGGGTTTAGTATAGTAGTCGCTCTACGTGTCGGGCATAGTTCCGCTTGCGGGACGACGCCTGATGAGCGACACATGCCGCTCATAGAGCGGCTACTACACCCGATGCTGTGCGACTCGCATTGCAACCCCGACACCGAGTTGCGGGGCACCACATATTAACTGCGGAGTCGACCTCTTGTAGGTCCGATTTACAATCGGACATGTCCGGTTGGAAACCGGACCTACGTTGCTCCCGCGCCAGAGACGCGACCTTTTCACTTTAGCATCTCTCCACTCCGCAACCAATACGCGGACCTAGGCCCCTTACTCAAAGGGCAAGGCAAACATGCCTGCCTGTCGGCAGACAGGCGGCGACTAGCTGCTTTAGGCTTATTCAAAGCCAATCGCGAACGAGAACACCTCTTCATCAGTGTAATTATCATCCTCGCTGATCGGCTTGGCAAGGTCGAAACGAATCGGAAATCCGGGGATATCAATCCGGAAGCCGATACCCACACTGGCACAGATATCCGACAACTCAGGATCCAACTCATCCACGCCCACTGAACCAACATCAAAGAAGGTGGCAAACCGCAGGGCTTTGAAAATTGGGATCGTGTACTCAGCTGTGGCCAAAGCCAGTGTCTTACCGCCCATGGGCGCATGGTTGCGGTTCGCCGAGAAGACCTTCGGGCCAACATCACGGTATTCAAAGCCGCGTATGGAGTGCGGGCCGCCGGCAAAGAGCCTCTCGTAAACAGGGACCTCACCGTTGATCGCGTCAATCGTCTCCACGCGGCCTTTCAGGCTCAGCACATGCTTATACCATGGCATTCTGTACCAATGCTGATAATGGGCGCCCATTTTATACAGTTCATTGTCGCCGATGCCGCCCTCGTAAACCTCACCGAAGAGCATGGTCTTATAACCGCGGGTCGGGATGAAAGGCTGATCGCGCGTGTCATTGGCCCAGAAAACACGTATCACGCTATTAACCGCGTCGCCGTACTCGTGATCATGATAGCCGAAGTAGCCTTTATTTCCTTTATAGTTGCCGAGGTCGAGAGCTTTCCCATTTACATCAAAAAGATACTCGTTATCAATGTCGTCCATCTCAACCATCTCAAGTGTGTAACGGGTGCCGATGCGTCCGACCTTAACCGGGTAGGACAAACCCACCGAGGCGCCAGAGCGAATCTCGTCATAGTTGTCGTACCAGCGCATTCTGCGATACCCCTCAACGGTCAGAGCCAGCGGCCGATTCAGGAACCATGGCTCCGTGACCGATGCCTCAATGGTCTGCCGCCGGGTTCCCATCTCCACGCCCACACGAGCTTTTTGCCCGCCGCCGGTGAAATTCGGCCAGTTCATAATATCGAAGTTGCTTTGCGAGACCTCGGCAAAACCGACCAAATTGTCGATGCTCGAGAAACCAGCCCCGATCATAAAGTTGCCAGTGCGCTGTTCTTCAACCTCATAAATTAAATCCCGGGTACCCTCTTTATCTGTGTTCTCAGAGTAGTTGCGGACATTTTTGAAATATCCAAGATTCTTGAGCCGGTTCTCACTGCGCTCGATTTTAACCCCGTTCATGATCTCGCCGGGGTTAACCATCAGCTCGCGGCGCAAGACTTTATCCTTGGTTTTATTATTGCCGCGGATAATGATGTTGTTGATATAAACCAGCCCACCCTCAAGGACGCTGTAGGTAATGGACATACGCCCGGGTTTACCTTCAACTGGTTCAATCACAGGACGCACCTGAGTATCAATGTATCCGCGGGAGGTATAGTAATCACCGATTTTTTTGGCAGAGTCGTTGATGGCTTGACGGCCAGCCACTGCGTCCACGGCCAGCGACCCCTCGGCCAGCACCTCACCCTCAGGGAAAAGTTTGACACCCTTGATTGCCGTTGAATCAACTGAGTATTGATCGCCCTCAGTCACATCAAAAACCATCGCTGACTGACCTTCGGCGATCACCTCTTTGACAGGTGCAGCCACTTTGGCATCCAGATACCCCTGATTATGGTAGACCTCCTCTGCCAGCTGACGGGCATCCTCCAGATCCTGGGCTGAGACCGGCGTGTCGGAAAACCATCCGCGAGGATCATACCAGGGGCGTTGCCCAAAAGAGGAGCGCAGCTCCTTGCTCTCAATCGAAGGGTTGCCTGTGAAGCGGAACTCTTTGATTTTAATCCGCTCACCCTCTTCGATTGTCAAGATAACGTTGGCAGCGCCAGCGCCATTCTTAATTGGAGAGATCTCAATGCCGATCTTGACATCCGAGAAGTACTTCTTGACATAGGCATCGCGGATTTTTGAGACCTTTTCTGATAAAACCGCCTCATCAATATAATCACCGCTTTTAAGTTCGGAGAGTTTGCGGATTTTGCGTTCGCTGTAGTATTGAACCCCTTGGACGGCCAAAGGCTCCTGAAACCGGTAGCGGCGACGCACCACGTACACAACTCTGACACCGTCATCCAGTTTCTCCAGCTCAACGCCCGCGTAACCGAAACGCCCAGTGTCGAGCAACGAACGTACATCCTTGGACATCGCCTCCTGTGAAAGCTCCGACTCCGTCTGCACACTGCAGTATGTCAGAACATCCGAGGCATCGGTTCCAATTTGATCGATGACGCGGACCGCAACCTCTTTGACTGTGTTGGCGGCACCCATCGCCATACCGCAGACCAGCACTGATACAGCCAATGAAAACCCTGATGATTTACACATATAACGACTCCTGAACTTTCTGATTTGAAAATATCCTTAATTAAACCTTATTTTATCTTCAAACTCAAGCACTGATGCACTCTCAGCTGTTAAAAATTTTTAACATCGCTGCACATGCAGGTATAAACCGAAAATATGTGTAGAACAGTACAGCGCACAAATGGCTGAAACGCTCGGTGTCAGCTACGATTCTGTAAGATTCAGAAATAAAGCCGTTGATAAAATCCGAGAATTTTTGTATAAGGTTATTTATGCGCCGTGCTCTTTTTTGATGTTGATTCAAAAAATTATTAAAAGAGGATTTCACTGCGCTTTATAAGGAATTTTAGAACTTTCTATGATTATGATTACAGTTACATTAAAAAAAGGTCGCGAGTTTTCCGTTTCACGCAGGCATCCCTGGATTTTTTCAGGGGCAATCGCGCATCTCGAGGGCACTCCTGAATCAGGCGCGAGCGTCAAAATCGTTGACCACAGTGGCCAGGTGCTGGGAGTGGGCGCTTATTCGGCAGAGTCGCAGATCCGGGTTAGGATGTGGAGTTTTGATCCGGCGACAGAGGTGGATGCTGCCTTTGTCACCTCTCGGGTGGCGGCTGCAATCGGGGCACGCGCCGGTTATCTGGCCGAGGGCGCGACCAACGCCTTCCGGCTGATCAACTCCGAGGCGGACTTCCTGCCTGGAGTGATCGCTGACCAGTATGGCAGTTGGATTGTCTGTCAGTTCACCACCGTCGGCGCGGAGCGCTGGAAGGGCGTGGTGGTGGATGCGCTGCAACGGCTGAGCGGCTGTTCTGGGATTTATGAGCGCTCGGATGTGGATGTTCGCAGTCGCGAGGGGCTGCTGCCCGTTATCGGGCTGCTGGCAGGGGTCGAGCCGCCCGAGCTGATTGAGATTCATGAGGGGGAGTGCCGCTTTCATGTGAATGTGCGCGAGGGGCATAAAACCGGTTTTTATCTGGACCAGCGTGAGAACCGCGCCCTGATCATGCGGTATGCCAACAACTCTGATGTGCTCAACGCCTTTTCGTACACCGGTGGATTCGGTATCGCGTCCGTGGCGGCCGGGGCAACCTCGGTGACGCATGTGGATCTCTCCGAGCAGGCGCTGGAGCTGGCCCGCAGCAACACGGCACTGAACACCTGCGAGGTTGAGAGTTCAACTTTTATCAAAGGGGATGTCTTCGAGGTGTTGCGTAAGTTCAGGGATCAGGGCCGCTCTTTTGACCTGATTGTGTTAGACCCACCCAAGTTCGCGGATTGCAAAGCACGCTTGATGAAGGCCGCGCGCGGGTACAAGGATATCAACCTGCTGGCCATGAAGCTGCTGCGGCCCGGCGGGGTTTTGGCGACTTTTTCCTGTTCCGCTCTGATGACCCCGGATCTCTTTCACAAGGTGGTGGCAGATGCCGCAGTTGATGCAAGGAGGGATGTGCAGGTTCTCCGTCGGCTTCAGCAGGCTTGCGACCATCCTGAGGGGCTTTGCTTTTCCGAGGGGCTGTACCTGAAGGGCCTGCTATGCAGAGTGCTGTAATTATGAAATCAAAGATACTAAACACAGTCGCGTTGATTGTCTCCAAAACCGAAGAGGGCGCCAAGCTCCAGGACTTTCTTGTAAAAAAGCTGGGACTCTCCAGAAGGGCGGCCAAGCAGTTGCTGGATGACAAGTCGGTCTGGGTGAACCGTCGCTGCATCTGGATGACGCACCATGAGGTACACAAGGGTGACACCATTGAGGTGCCAGCCCTGCACACTGCCAAGAAGCAGGAGAGTGTTAAATTGAAGGTGCTGGTTGACTACGCTGATTTTTTGATCATCGATAAACCGTCGGGCATGGTGGTGGTCGGCAAGGTGAGTGTTGAGTCAAAGTTGCAGGAGCAGTTGGGCAATGCGAATTTGCGGGTGGTCCACCGTTTGGATAAAGAGACTACCGGGTGTTTACTGTGTGCCAAGAGTGCCCGGTCATTTGACGCGGCGGTGGCAGTCTTTAAAACGCGGCGGGTGATCAAGATCTATCAGGCGATTGTTTACGGCAAATTTGAACGCAACACAGCCCTGTTGGATCAGGAGCTGGATGGCGCGCGCGCTGTTAGCCAGGTCCGGCGCATGGCCTGCTCAAAGGATGCCAGTTTTTTGAAGATCAGGATTGAAACCGGACGCACCCATCAGATCCGGCGCCATCTGGCCGCAGTGCGCCATCCAGTGCTGGGCGATAAACAGTACGGCGTTAAGTTCGCCCGTGATCCACGGCTGGTGACAGTGGCGCGCACGATGCTGCATTCATCTGAAATCGAGCTGACCAATCCGCTCGGGAGCACGGGGACGATTAAAGCGCACAGTCCGCTGCCAGCGGATTTCCGTCGCTGCCTCAAACTCTTTGATATGGGGCGCTGACGAGGCAAAGCCTCGTCAGTGGTCAGTGGCCAGTGGCTGGTGGTCATTGGCGTGTGAATTGGTGCGTGTTGCAAGGTGCGCGTGTCGTGGCGCGTGCTTTTAACCTCCTGATTGCAACCACTGTGTGGTTGCAATAACAACGAATCTACAATGAAAACTGCAATACGAACAGTCTGGGTTGAAAAAAAAGAGGGCAGTACGCCCTCTTTTTCCGTTCACCCCCAGCCTGTGGCAGGTGATGAGGCAGTTGCGGAGGTGATCTACCTGACCAACGAGCTGACTGCGTTTGAGGGTTTCTTTTCAGAGAGAGCTGAGCTGGTGGCGGATATTTTAACGCTCTGCTCTTTGATAGGGTTGCGCCGCGGAGATGCCCCGATCCAGGAGCTGCTAACAACAGGCTGCAGCGCGGCAGAGGCGCTCTGGAGCCTGTGGCAGCGGGTCGAGGCTGTGCTTGAAGCTAAGCCGCTTTGGGCGCTGGAGCTGATTGAGGCCATCTATCATAATTTAGAGGAACATGCGTTGTCGCGCCTGATCGCTCTGATCGCCGAGCGCGTGCGTGCCTCAGGTCGAAACTGCGGTGCCTGGACCGAGGGTTTCAGCTATCGCAATAAATACCCGGAGAAACGCAACCTGCCATTGCATGCGGATTGTGAGGCAGCGGATGTTGATGCAATTGCCTCGCATTTGATGCCGGGCGGCTCGTTCTCTGCGATTTTGCCAGGCTATGAGACGCGACTTGGGCAGGTGAAAATGCTGTGCGCAGTGGCAAGTGCGTTCAACGGACGCCAGCACCTGGTGGTGGAGGCAGGCACTGGTGTTGGCAAGAGTTTGGCGTATCTGCTGCCAGCAGCTGTGTGGTCGCAGCTCAACAGTGTTCCAGTGGTGGTCAGCACCAACACGCGCAATCTGCAGTCGCAGTTGCTTGATAAGGATCTGCCACTGGTGCAGCGTGTGCTTGACGCAGGGCGCGCCGTGGGAAAATCACCGCTAAAAGTGGCGCTGTTGAAGGGGCGCACCAACTATCTCTGCTTGCGTCAATTAGGGGTGCTGATCGACTACAATCTCTTTGAGTTTGAGCGTCCTGAGCTGCGCCATTTTGCCAGAGCTGTGGTGTGGGCATTGCAAACGGTGGATGGCGACTTGGATAACTTCGCTGGGTTAGGGCATGCCAACCCAGGTTTTCTGAGTAAGCTCGCATCCAGCGGGGAGGAGTGCGCTGGCCGGGGGTGTCGCTACTACAAGCGCTGTTTTATGCAGCAGGCTCGGCTGAAGGCTTTGGAGGCGGATGTGATCGTCGCTAATCACTCGCTGGTTTTTGCGGATTCACAATCCGGCGGCACAATCTTTCCCCCGCATGCGCAGATTATATTTGATGAGGCTCATAATCTCGAAGAGGCGGCCACCCGCCATTTGTCGGTGGAAATCTCAACATTGCGGCTGATGGTTATCCTAACTCGGATCAGCCGCGGTCGCGAGGGACGACGTGGCGGTGTGATTGAGATGCTCAAACGCCATCTGGAAAAAGGGACGGTCAGCAAGGATCAGGAGTTGGTCAGGTTGCTGCTGGATAAGATCGACACTGTCAAAACTCTGATGGAGCGTGTGCGCCGATGCTCAGCCAAGTTTTTTGATGCCTGTGGCGGCATGCAACCGGCGCAGGGTGAGTCGGTGCGTTTTCGTTGCATTCCTGACTTAGAAGAGAGGGTTGCCCCGGATGCGAGGTTCGGCGCAAACACTCCGTTACACCGTTTAAAGCGCCAGGTCTTTAACAACGGCGCCTTTGTGAGCTGTCCTGACTCGCATGATGAGGAGCTGGTGCAGTACAGCAAGGATGCCCTCAAGCAGAGCGTGGCAGAGGTTGCCAGTCATCTGCAGGAGGTGGCTGATAAGCTGCGTCAGGCAACGGCGGAAGAGCTGTCACTGTTTAGCGACCAGGCAATGGGCCTTGATTCCGCGGCGCAGCGGCTGCGGGAGTTTGCGTGTGATCTTGATTTTGTGACCGCCGCGACTGAACCGGAGTATGTTTTCTGGCTGGAGCCAGGGCGGGGGGGGCGGGAGCGTCGGGTGAGTTTTGTGGCGGCCCCATTGAGCATTGCTAAAAATTTGCATGATCTCTTTTATCAAAACAAAGACTCATGTATCTTCTGCTCGGCCACGCTGCGCGTGAGCGGATCATTCCAATACATTAACCGTCGTCTGGGGTTTGACCAGATCGAGCCAGCACGGTTTGTCGAAGCCGTGGCTGAGAGCCCTTTCAACTATCTAACCCAGTGCGCGGTTTATGCGGCAGGATTCATGCCCGAGCCAACTGGCGAGGGGCGCTTGAGTTATGTGGATCAATTGAGTGCCATGATGTTTGATCTGTTTGTCAAGACCGATGGGCGTGCCTTGGGATTGTTCACCAGCTATGAGATGATGAATCATGTTGCGGAGCTGCTGGAGGAGCCGCTGCTTGAGGCAGGAATTAAACTGCTGGTACATGGCAAGAGCGGCACCCGCGACCAGCTCACACGCGTTTTCCGGAATGGAGGCAAGTGCGCTTTGCTGGGTACGCATTCGTTTTGGGAGGGCGTTGACGTGACAGGCGAGGCTTTGAGTTGTGTTGTTTTAGCCCGGCTGCCCTTTGCCGTGGTGGGTGATCCGGTAGTTGAAGCCCGCTGTGAACAGATTCAACTGGCAGGGGGCAACTCCTTCCGCGATTTTTCTCTGCCGCAGGCCGTGATCAGGTTTCGGCAGGGGTTCGGGCGCTTGATCCGAACTACTGAGGATCGGGGAGTAGTGGTGATCGCTGACCCGCGGATTATTACCAAACGCTATGGCTCCTCGTTTGTTAGAAGTCTGCCTTGTCCCATCATTAAACTGCAGAGCCCGGAAGATCTGCTGCGGCGAGTGGGGGGATTTCTGGGTTAATGGGGGGGGCTAAGCAGAGAGCACGCTGAAACGTGAGCAACGAACAGTTGCCGCGTAAGGTTTGTTGACCAGCCTTTAGGGTTTGAATGGTTTGAGTTTTAGCTTAGCCAATAATAATCTTTTCGTAATTCTTCTTTAACTGTCTGATGAAATCATATATCATACTATTGTTAATAATTAATAGGAGATCAAAAATGGAGGCTTTAACTGTAGTCGCTATACGCCATACCCTATGCGCTATGCCATTCATGCGTAGTACGAATCTAGTTCATATATGTCGGGAGGTTGTCAAGCAACGCCGCCACCCTGCAATGGGGTGCCTGATTGCGCTTGTGCTGGCTACCGGTTGCTCCTCGCTCAGCATTGAATCCGCGGGAAATCTCGCTGCAATTGGCAAAGAATCAACAATGATGAGTGCTGGCAATATATTTATCTCGAATAGTGAATATGCTCGCGCAATGGATGCGGAGGCCTTTTTTCACGGTTATGCCGGCACTGTTGTTCCGCAACAGATCCAGCAAGATTATCAGGGCATTCAACAGGAACTAGGCGCGCGTAAAGCGGTGTTTACCAGGCTGGGCGAGACATACGAGGCCTTTCATAATCTCGTTATTTTCAACACAGCGAGCGGGGTGACATCCACCATCAATGAACTGGGCGATGCGGTGAACAGCTATGCCACGACACTCAACAAAACAGTGCTTCTTGTAGCGGCTGACAAGGATTCAATCGCTCGAATTGGAGGCATGACAGCGCGCCGGATCCACACCCGCAGAGTTGCATACGCCAGCCGCTTGATCAGAATGCGACTGGAGGAGCTGGCAGTACTCCTTGAAGATACCAGCGTCAAAACTCAACTGACCACCTTCAATCAGAGCCTAGCCGCAAGCCGCGCGGCAGCCGTTACCCTGCTCTGGGAGCGAGGTCTGCTGGATCCCGCGCCGCTAATCACCGAGCTGGCAAGCGATGCGGGCCTCAAGGCTGGCAAGAACGCGATAAAAATAATCGATTCTCAAGATGGCGCCCATTTAAAGGATGGGCTGACGCTAGTGGTTAAATCTAGAATGCAACGCAGAGCAGCGCTAATAGAGCAAGGCTACAATGCCTCAACGGTAGTCATCCGTGAGCTGATTGCCAAGCATCAGGAGCTCGAAAACAACGAGGTACTCACATCCATCGAGTTGCGCGGCATGATCACCGAACTTCAACTCATCACTAACTCTTTTAATCCTAAAACCGCTTTTTAAAACTCAAAGGAGGGAGTTTTATGGCCCGTAAAAAGATCCAGACCATGGTTATGGAGGGGACGCTGACACAGGCAGAGGCGCTCAAAGCGCTGAGCATGGCAGCTCAGAGTGCCACCGATGCCATGCCTTACGCACTGTTAAAATGCCAAGAGCACGCTGATATGCAAAAGATCATCGCTGACCGCGATACCTGCCTGCTGGCCTACACCAATGCGATGACGCGCACGCTTCAACATACCGGACCTTTATTCGAAAAGATCGCTAAGGAGCTGATCACAGCAGCCAAAACAGTGAACCGAAAGACCCAAAGTTTAAAGGATGCAACTGAAGCTGTCGAGCTGTTGGCGAATTTAGTACGGGTTGCAGCCAAATTGGCTTTAGCATTTGTATAGCGTGCCCTATGTTCTCTAACCGGTTATTGAAAAGTTGCGAACTTTGTAGCTAGAAAAACCTTGCAAATGCTATGCTATGCTATGAAAATGAACTTCAGATCCCGAAAAATTATCACCAAGCGGTTACGACGTTCGCTTTTTTATTCCCTCCTGATCACGTTTGTGGCGTTGAACTGGTTTGCACGTCTGCCACAGGGGAGACAGCAAAAACTTTACCGCAATCTACCGCGATTCGCCGGTTACAAACTCTATTATTTCAGTAACCTGTCGGCCTCCATGACTGACTTCCTGGGGATTACCGGCCATGACAGCGTCGTTGCTTATCAGGGAGCATTACCGATCAAAAACCTGGTGGTCGGCGGATATCCCAAACCAGGGCTGTCCCACAAAGTTACCGCTGAAGCGCAACACCTCATGCGCTCTGGATTCACAGTCTGTTACTCCCCGGAGCTACGGCACCCACTCTGGGTGGCCAACCACGTGCCAGCTGGTCGACGTCTGCCAGAGTCACCTCGCCCCCCCTTCAAGAGCGATCCTGAGGCGCGCAACTCTCCCAAGCCGAGCGACTACGCCAAAACCGGCTACGATCGTGGACACATGGCACCCAACTGGTCCATTTCAACCTGTCATGGCCCTGAGGCCCAGAAGCAGAGCTTCCTGCTCTCAAACATATGTCCTCAAATGCCAGGCTTGAATCGCGGTCCCTGGCGCAAGATCGAACATCTCATCACCGACGTGTGGCCCTCCAAATATGGCGATATCTGGGTGATTACCGGTGCCTGCAGTTCAAGCAAAAACAAGAGGCTGCCATCAGGAATTGAGATTCCAGACGGCTTTTATAAAGTAATTGTGGCACACAAAAAAAACAAACTGCGGGTTCTTGCGCTCTATATGTCGCAGGAGAGTGGCTACGGTGTTTTTCCACGAACAAAGATCGTCTCAGTGGATGAACTGGAAAGTTTGACGGGAGTGGACTTTCTGGCAGATCTGCCGGATGAAATCGAGAATCAGTTGGAAGCGGAAAAGCCGACCCGCCTCTGGCCTGCGGGTTGGAAGGGGAACATCAAACTTCTGATCGCGCTTTTCAAGCCATGAAAATACTGGATTGCCCAAATTTTTATTTATTGTAACAGGAGTTGCGAGAACAGCTATTAAAATGCTAAAGTACATGAGTTTTGAAGCCAGCTTTACTCACCCGTGAAAAGGGGATAGTTTCCGGTATTTATTGCTACGGCCCCAAACCCCAAAATCCAAAACACTTTTGACACTGGAGACTATTAGAAGATGATTATTTTACCGGCGATTGATTTGAAAGATGGGAAATGTGTTCGGCTATGCCAGGGTCGCGCGGATGATATGACTGTTTACTCGGAGGATCCACTCGCCCAGGCGCGAGACTGGGTGGAGCAGGGGGCAGAGGAGCTGCATGTGGTTGACCTGGATGGCGCTTTCTCCGGCGAACCCAGGCACACGCAAATCATCAGCCAGATTATCGCCATGTTAAAAATACCGGTGGAGGTAGGCGGTGGTCTGCGCACAGATGCCCATATTCAGCAACTCGCCGAAGCAGGGGTGACCAGAGCCATTCTGGGCACCCGCGCCCTGGAAAGCGTGGATACTTTACGCTCGCTGGTGGCGCGCTTCGGGGATCTGATCACAGTCGGGATTGATGCAAGGGATGGGTTTGTGCAGGTCAAAGGATGGGTCGAGACAACTTGCACACGCGCGGTGGATCTGGCACGTCAGGTTGAAGATGCGGGTGTTAAAACTATTATCTACACCGACACAGCCACAGATGGAATGCTGGGCGGCCCCAATCTGGAGGCCATGCGCGAGATCTGTCGGACAGTTGCCTGTAACGTGATCGCCTCTGGGGGTGTCAGCGCGCCTGAGCATGTAATTGCTTTGAAGGGGCTGGGTTGCCCCAACCTTTACGGCGCGATTGTCGGCAAGGCCCTCTATGACGGAAAAACAACTTTGGCCGCCATGCGCGCCGCCTGTAATGTAGAATAGGCTTCCAGCCTGTTTTCTCAATAAATAAGCAGTATGTTAAAAAATGTAAAAATGACAAAGCTCGACAACGGCTTAACTGTGCTCTCCTCCTCGGATTCCGGTGCGGAGAGTGTTGCCGCAGGTATCTGGGTCAGAGCTGGCGGACGACACGAGAGTGCCGCGCAGGCCGGTTTTAGCCATTTTCTGGAGCACATGCTTTTCAAAGGCACACCTTCGCGCAGCGCACTGGAGATCACCCGCGCGATCGAGGGGCGCGGCGGCTATATGAACGCTTACACTCAGGAGGAGAGTGCCTGTTACTATGTTAAACTTCCGTATGAGCTGATGGAGGAGGGAGTTGATGTCCTCTCCGACATGTATATGAACTCGTTGCTCAGCGAAGATGAGATCGTGCGGGAACGTGAGGTGATCCTGGAAGAAATCAAGATGTACCAAGATATTCCGCACTATCATGTTCAGGAAATACTGCAGGAGGCCATGTTTCGCGATCATGCGCTAGGTCGGCCACTGGCTGGCAGCGAGGCGACTCTGAATCCTGTGAATCATAATCTTTTACAGGCTTATAAAGAGCAACACTACCGCCCTGGCGCAACCCTGATCGCTTTTGCGGGACGTGTTGACCATGAGGCCTGCGTCAGCTGCGTGGATCAACGTCTGGGTGCCCTGCCAGTCTTTGCGGTGGAGCCTTTTGCGCCGCTTGACAGCTCATTCGGACAGGAGCCGCTGGCATTGGTGGGCAAGGGGGTTGCTCAGGTGCAGGCTGTTCTGGGATTCCGCATCTTTGGCCGCCATGACCCCAGGCGCTTCGCGCTACGGGTTTTGAATGGTCTGCTGGGCGAGAATATGAGCTCGCGCCTATTTCAGAGTGTGCGTGAACGCCACGGCCTCTGCTACTCTATTCAGTCTGGCTATCAGCTCTTTGACGACGGCGGCATTTTCTCTATTAGCGGTGGTTTTGACTCCCAGCGCGTTGCCAAGGCCCTTCAACTGACAATTCAAGAGCTGAAGCTGTTGGTCAACGAGGGCGTGGATGATGAGGAGCTACGCCGCACAAAAGAGTATCTTTTGGGCACCTTCCGGCTGGGGCTGGAGAGTATGAGCAGCCGGATGAATTTTCTTGGTGAATCATACAGTAACTTTCAGTATGTCCCTGCGCCGGAAGCCATCTTGGAAGGCATCAAGTCGGTGAACGCAGCGGATGTTCAATGTCTGGCAGGCGAGATCCTGACCGAATCCAATATGACTTTGGCCATGGTGGCGCCTGCGAAGATGAACCGCGACCAATCCCGTTGGCTCGATGTGATTAAGTTTTAGTATTTATCCGGTTTGAACTCGCGACGCGATTTGGCGGCTTGATAGATTTCGTCATAGAGGTGGATCAATTGGTCGCAGACGCGTGCGATGGTGTAGCTTTGACGGACATGCAGCAGGGCATTGGCTGTAATAACGGCGCACACCTGATGGTTGGTCAACAGCTCGACCGCAATCGCTGCGAATTGTTCCGCACTGCCGCCAGAGGCCAGTCTCCCACTGTGATAGTCGATGATAATGGTTGAGGGTCCACCAGTGTCGGCCGCCACCACAGGGACCTTAGCGGCCATAGCCTCGCAGATGATACGCCCAAAGGGCTCGCGGCGGGCAGGGTGGATCAGCAGGTCAAGGGCGGGTATAATACGCTCAGGCTGATGGATGTCACTGATCCAGGTGAAGCTGCTTTCCAAGCCTTTCTCAGCAATCAGATCCTGGAGCTGTTTGATGTAGCGTTGGTTTTCGTTAAAAAGATCTTTCCCGAAGATTGCGAAATGCGCCTCAGGGATCTTGTCTTTGATCAGCGCGGCGGCTTCAATAAAGACATCGTGTTTTTTCCAGGGGATCAGATGGGCAACCATGCCGATCACCGGGCGGTCTGTTGGCAGGTTGCAGTTGGC
This sequence comes from Kiritimatiellia bacterium, assembly GCA_041673345.1. GTDB lineage: Bacteria > Verrucomicrobiota > Kiritimatiellia > RFP12 > UBA1067 > M55B167. Next base: position 24,558 of record JBAYXX010000018.1, on the reverse strand, counting down.
GCGCAATGCGACTTTATCGGCACTCTCAAAGGCGGAGGAGTCAATGCCATTGCGTATTAGACGTAACTTTCCACGATGGCGCGGGGAGAGCATGTCGGTGAAATGCTCGTCAATTGCTTCGGAGGCAGTGATCATACGTACAGCACGGTGTAAGGCGGGACGAATCAGTGCTGAGGGCGGTTGAAGGTCGCGCACATGCCAAATGATCGGCGTGGCGGCGGACACATGGGTGGTAGTCAAAAAGGCGGAGAGCGAGTTGGTGTGTACGATATCGGGTTTGCTAACTCGGATGATTTGGTTGATTGTATGCGGTGCTTTCAGCAACTTGGCCACAGTTTTAAAGAGGGCTATCCCCTTTTTTGAGGCGCGGATCGGGGATATGGGGTAGATTGTGAACCCAGCCGCGTGGAAACGGTCGTAGAGTACTCCGTAGGGAATGGCAATCTCAACGGTGATTCCCTCTTCGGAGAGTTTCCGGCACACTTCAAACATGCTGTGCTGAGCACCTCCGGGCTCAGCAACAACATCGATCCATAAGATTTTATAATTACATTTTTTAGTCATGGTTCACTTCAGATTCACTTAGGTAGTTACTTAGAGCTAGACATCAGTTCAACAAACTACACGTTTGATCACAACTATTAAGATTATCAAAAAGCTTGCGCCTTGACAACTGGTTTTCAGTTTGCGTCCTCCGCGACTCCGCGAGGGCGTATCTGTGAATCAATGCAATAATCCACCGTATAACGGAGGATTTACTTTATTTGCAATATAAGTATGTCCTCCGCTATGCGGTGGACAACATTGATTTTGAAGGCTATCCGGTAATATGCGCCAATTCACAGGTGCGCCCCCTCCGCGATCTTCCCGCTTTACTGGCTAATTACTATCTGATAAGATAACGGCTAATTGGTTAAAAGAGTGAATTACTGAAAGGGTGCGAGGCGAATTATGAATAAAATAATTATAGGAACAGGACTACTGATCACCGCGTTGATCGTGGGTGGTTGCAATAAAACCGAGCAGGCTGCCACGGGGTCAGGAGCTGATTCACAGGATGAAGCTGTGGTGGTTGAGCTGGATGACGTATCGTTTGACGCAGCCATTGCGAATGGAGTGGTTTTGGTTGACTTTTGGGCCCCGTGGTGTCCGCCCTGCCGGCAGCAATCGCCTCTGGTTGACAAAGCTGCGGGCCAGTTGGCAGGCAAGGCAATCGTTGCCAAGGTGAATGTGGATAAGGGCAAGGTGACAGCGGGCAAATTCAATATCTCCAGTATACCCACGTTGATTGTTTTCAAGGATGGCAAGGAGGTCAAAAAATTTGTCGGCGTTACGCAGCCGGATGCTCTGGTGGAGGCGGTCAACGCGGCGCTCTGAGGTTTTAAAGTTATAGAGCAAGGAGAGATGTTCATGAGACGAATTTTGATGGTGACCACGATGTTGGGTGCAATGATCGCAATGGCGGAGCTTGATTTTGAGCAGGCGCCTGGAGAGCCGGAAGGCATGGAGTCACTGTTTAATAGCGTAGGCGCAGCTATCTATGCTAGACGATTTATGGTTTTCATTAACCCCTAGCCGCTAACCCCAAAACCCCGTACCAATCGAGTATGATATGAACTCGGGACAAAAACAGAGAGGATTAGGAGCATGGCAGAGTTGATAGTGGCGTTGGATCTATCCTCCACGGCGGAGGTGGAAGCAGCGGTTGACCGGTTGGGCGATGCAGTGCAGTTTTACAAGATCGGGCTGGAGCTGTTCAGCGCGGAGGGGCCAGCCGTGGTGCGGGTGCTCAAGGCGCGCGGCAAAAAGGTTTTTTTGGATCTGAAGCTGCACGATATTCCCCGCACAGTTGAACGCGCAGTTTTATCCGGAGCGGAGCTGGGGGTGGATCTGATGACCATTCACGCCGTTGGCGGTCGGGCGATGATCCGGGCGGCAGCAGATGCCGCCTCGCAGTGCGGTGCTAAGGCTCCCAGGATTTTGGCCGTGACAGTTCTGACCTCATTGGATGGAGCGGATCTGCAAGAGATCGGGGTTGCGCGTTCGCCAGCGGATCAGGTTGAGGCTTTGGGGCGGCTGGCTTGCGATAACGGGGCGGACGGGATTGTTTGTTCGCCGATGGAGGCGGCGCATATGCGCTCTGTGCTCGGCAAGGGTGTGCTGCTTTGCACTCCTGGTGTGCGTCCCGCAGGCACGGAGGTTGGCGATCAGAAGCGGGTTGCCACACCGAGGCAGGCGGTGCGTGATGGCTCAACCCATTTGGTGGTGGGGCGGCCGGTGATGGGGGCGGCTAACCCGCAGGTGGCCGCATACGCCATTGTGGCGGAGATACGGGCGGCATTTTTATGAAAAAAATTAATCTTAGAAGATATCGTCCACGGACGCGGCTCAGAAAGATACCAATTCGGGCGATGATTCCGAATGTGGTGACTCTGCTGGCGGCGTCGAGCGGAATTACCTCCATCAAATACAGTTCACAGGGCAACTGGCGCTTCGCGATTTTAGCGATCTTCGCAGCCTGTATGCTGGATGGTCTGGACGGGCGGGTGGCGCGTCTGCTCAATGCCAGCTCCAAGCTTGGTGCTGAGCTGGATTCACTCTCCGATTTTGTCAGCTTTGGTGTGGCCCCGGCTCTGTTCACCTATTACTGGATTATGGCGCCGATTGTGGCTGGCAGCGTGGCCGAAAGCTACAAGGGGCTGTTTTGGGCACTTGCGCTGTTCTACGCCATGTGCGCCGCCTTCCGGCTGGCGCGTTTTAACATTATGATTGATGATGATAGCCAGCTACCTTACTGGCGTCACTGTTTCACAGGTCTACCATCGCCAGGGGCGGCGGGTCTACTGGTGACCCCGGCCATATGGCAAATTCACGCTGGCTACAACGGCATCCAAAATCCTGTGGTCGGCTGCGTTCTGCTGGTGTTGCTTGGCACTCTGATGGCCTGTCCACTGCCGACCTTCTCCGCCAAGGCGATTCACATTAAGGTCAAGTACCTGCCCCCCTTTCTGTTGGTGATCATGTTTACGATTGGGATGTTGATCTCCCAGTTCTGGCTAACCCTTGGGGTGATCGGGGTGGTGTATTTTCTCTCAATCCCGATTTGTTTTGTCACCTTCTGGCGCATGAAACGTAGATATGAGCGTGCGCGCAGCGAAGAGGGTCCGGCGATGGCATGAACATCTCGCATCGCAGCAGAGCATAAATTTTCACATCACGTATAAGGGATATTTATACCCTGTGAACGGTTACCAGCAGGAGAATGATATGAAGGGTGTATTAAATGACAGAAGCGAAATATATTCTGGCGCTTGATCAGGGTACAACAAGCTCCCGCGCAATTATTTTCGATAAGGGCGGCAGTATCGTCGCTAAAGCGCAAAGGGAGTTTGACCAGATCTATCCAGTGGCCGGTTGGGTGGAGCATGATCCGATGGATATTCTGTACAGCCAGCTTCAGTCGGTATCCGCCGTACTTGCTACAGGGAAGGTTCGCGCCCAGGAAATTGTCGCCCTTGGTATTACCAACCAGCGTGAAACGACAATTTTATGGGATAAAAACACCGGCAAACCTATTTATAATGCCATTGTTTGGCAATGCCGCCGCACGGCTGAACTTTGCGAAGGCTTAAAGGCGCAAGGGCTTGAGGACTATGTCAAAGCGAAAACCGGACTTCTGATTGACGCTTACTTCTCCGGCACTAAAATCAAATGGATACTTTATAATGTTCCCGGTGCGCTTGAGCAGGCTCAGGCAGGCAATATTCTTTTCGGTACTGTTGAAACCTGGTTGATTTGGAATCTTACCGGTGGCAAGGCGCATGTGACAGATTACTCAAACGCTTCCCGCACCATGCTTTTCAATGTGGACAAGCTCTGCTGGGATGAGTATCTCTGTGAAAAACTCGGTATCCCAATATCCGTCCTACCCAAACCCGTGCCGTCCAGTATGGTATACGGCACCGTGGCTGCCGGCATTATCGGCATTGAGTCGCTGGGTGGCATTCCAATCAGTAGTGCTATCGGTGACCAATCCGCCGCGCTGTTCGGCCAGGGTTGTTTCAAACCCGGTCAGGCAAAAAACACCTACGGCACGGGCTGCTTTTTATTGCTCAACACCGGCGACAAACGCGTGACATCTAAAAACAAACTTCTAACCGGCGTTGCCTGGGGCATTGGCGATGAAGTGGAATACAGCATTGAGGGCAGCGCGTTTAATGCGGGTTCTGTTATCAAATGGCTCCGGGACGAATTGCATTTGATTGACAAGGCAAGCCGTTGCGACGAGCTTGCCGAAAGTGTGCCGGATGCCAACGGCTGCTATCTTGTCCCTGCTTTCACCGGGCTCGGCGCGCCTTATTGGGACATGCATGCGAGGGGCTGTATTGTAGGGCTGACACGCGGTGTCAACAGGGCGCATATAGCAAGGGCTGTACTGGAAAGCATAGTCTTCCAAGTAACCGACCTGATGAATGCCATGTACGCCGACTCCGGCATCAAATTCAGCGAACTCCGAGTAGATGGCGGCGCGTGTGTGAGTAATATTATGATGCAGATACAAGCCAATTTACTCGACATCAATATTTCCCGCCCGAAAACAATCGAAACAACGGCGCTTGGTGCCGCATACTTTGCCGGTCTTGCCGTCGGTTTTTGGAGGGATAAAGAGGAGATTGAAAAAATTCGCGAGGTTGAGCGGGTTTTCACCCCGCAGATGAGTCGGGAAGATGCCGCAAAGCTTTACGCCGACTGGAAACGGGCGGTTGAGCACTCATTGAACTGGGCAGCTCCGAATTAAACTTGAAGTATTTAATTTTCTGAGGATCTTATTATGGCAGAGGTTGTTGTTGACTGGAAAACACTCTACGGTTTTGTGGAGGATGCCTTTGCCGGTGTCGGCGTTCCATATGAAGACGCGAAAATTTGCGCGGATATTCTGCTTGAATCGGACAAAAGAGGTATTGAGTCCCACGGCGTGAACCGCTTTAAGCCTATCTATATTGACAGGATTAATATCGGCATTCAAAACCCCGTGACCAATTACGAAATTATCCGCGAAACCGCGACGACTGCGGTGGTTGACGGGCATGACGGCATGGGCCAGGTTATCAGCTATAAAGCCATGTCAATGGCAATTGAAAAGGCAAAAAAATACGGCATGGGCATGGTTGCGGTTCGTAACTCCTGCCATTACGGCATTGCCGGCTACTACACCTCTATGGCCAGTAAGGCAGGCATGATTGGTATGACCGGCTCGAATGCAAGGCCTTCAATCGCGCCAACCTTCGGTGTCGAAAACATGCTTGGCACTAACCCCCTCACCATCGGCTTCCCTACGGATGAGCCCTTTGATTTTAATATCGACTGTGCGACTTCCATCACTCAACGCGGCAAGCTAGAGTACTTCTCAAGGATGGGACAGGCGACGCCGTCGGGTATGGTTATTGGCAGAGATGGCGAACCCAAAACAGACACCGACCAAATTCTCATTGATTTAAATACAGGCGAAGCGGCTTTGGCACCTTTGGGAGGCATCGGCGAGGAACTTGCCGGGTACAAAGGCTACAGCTATGCCACGGTTATTGAAGTGCTTTCCGCCGCTTTACAACAAGGCAGTTTTCTTAAAATGCTCACAGGTAAAAAAGACGGCAAAAATGTGCCCTACCATCTTGGCCATTTCTTTATCGCGATCGACACAGAAGCCTTTATGGGGCTTGAGGAGTTCAAGAAAACAGCGGGCGATATTCTGCGCGAGCTGCGTGCCTCAAAAAAGGCACCAAACCAAGAACGCATCTTTACCGCAGGTGAAAAAGAGTATGAAGTTTGGCTGCAGCGCAAGGATTCCGGCGTACCGATTAACGAAGCGGTTCAACTTGAACTCACTAAGGTACGCGATGACCTCAAGTTGACAAAGTATAAATTTCCCTGGGAAAATTAGACACGGCTTTTCAACTACTTTTTAATAGCTAAATGGAACAATTATGATGGAATTTTTGGGCGAATTTTTGGGCACATTCATTCTTATACTTTTTGGGAACGGGGTGGTGGCCAACGTAGTTTTAAAGGGGACGAAAAGTTTTAATGCCGGGTGGATTGTCATCACGACAGGGTGGGGCATGGCAGTTTTTGTTGGCGTATTAGTTACCGCCGACATCAGCGGGGCGCATCTCAACCCAGCGGTAACTCTGGGCCTGGCGTTTAGCGGCTTATTTGAATGGGCTAAAGTGATGCCTTTTATTTTGGCGCAAATGCTGGGGGCAATGCTTGGGGCAGCAACGGTGTACATCTTTTTTTATGATCATTTTAAGATTACCGAATCACCCGAAGCTAAAATGGCCTGCTTTTGTACATTACCCCGTATCCCTCGTTGTTTTCTCCATTGGTCTGAGTTTGGGCGGCACAACGGGTTATGCTATTAACCCTGCCCGCGATCTGGGACCGCGGATTGTTTATGCGTTTTTACCCCTAAAAAGCAAAGCCGCCCCGGATTGGAGGTATGCCCTGATACCCGCTCTTGGGCCTGTGGCCGGTGCCGGACTAGCCTCCCTTGTCTATATGCTGATCACTAATATTTGTGCTTGTCCTGTTTTGATAAACTGAAAAGGCTCTGACTCCTGACTTCTGGCAGTAAAATTATTTCAATGGCGAAAGAGGTGCGATGATGAGATTTGTTTTTTTACTGATCCTAGCTGCAACTGGAGCGCGAGGCGAGTGGTTGCGGAATCCAGTTGTATTTAAGCCAGCAGGCGAGAGCATGGCACTGATGGCGGATGGGGCTGGTTTTGCGGTGCGTGATGAGCTGCCGCTGTCAAAAGAGGTTACCGTTGAGGGAGTTTTTGAGCTAGGAGAGACGGTGCCCTCAGAGAGATGGCGGGTGGCTGGGGTCGCAGTTGTGGAGAGTGAGCGCAATTTTTGGCATCTAGCGCTGGTTAAGGCCCCTGTTGGGCAGGGCTTTGATTACTGTTTTGAGCTGGCCGAGATGCTGGACCACAAATGGCTAGCGCAGAGTTCGCTCACGCTTGAGTTTGTAGAACGCGCACCAGACCTTACGGTTGCGCCCGGTAGCCGTTGGCACCTACAATTGGCAATGGATCAAAAGGGTGTTTCCTGCACAGTCAAGGGGATGGACGGCAAACAAGTTTTCCGCCAGCGCTACGCCTTCACCGACCGTGCAGTCAACTGCGGTCGGCCCGCGCTGCATAGCACTGGTTTGACCGGAACATTCTCAAAGCTGAAGTCCACGAGCAATGCTGCTGTGGCGGTTGTGCCAGCAAAGGCGAGCTTCCCGCCTTATCAGAGTGATAACTTTGTGCAGCAGGTACAGGCTGAAGCGCGCGGATACTTTTATGTGCAGCAGTTTCCTGATGGACGCTGGTGGGCGATCGACCCGTTGGGGCGCGGGGTTGTTGTGTTGGGCGTAGATCACACCACCTTCTGGGGGCACTGGTGCGAAAAGCTCGGCTATCACCCGTATCGCAAGAAGAATGAGGCGAAATATCCAGATCCCGCTGTGTGGGAGGAGCAGACACTCGCCCGCCTAAAGCAGTGGGGCTTCAACATGCTCGGTGCTGGCAGCCAGGAGAGCCTGCGCCGTCGGGGGCTCTTTCACTGTGTGAACCTCGGCATTGGAACAGAGCTGGCCACTATGGCGGAGGAGTATTACATTTCCCCGAATGAGAAAAGGCCATGCAGCGCCTTCCCCAATGTCTTTCATCCGGATTTTGAGGCCTACTGTCGTTACATTGCCCGCCAGCGCTGCGCCCCAAATCTCCATGACCCATGGATGTTCGGCTATTTCATTGATAACGAATTGGCCTGGTGGGGACGAGGCCGCGGCGAGAGCGGACTCTTTGACGCGGCAATCAAGTTGAGCGCAAATCATACGGCCAAGCAAGCACTGGTCAAGATGTTGCAAGAGCGGGCGCAAGATGAGATTGCAAGGTTCAATGCGCTCTGGAAAACAGAGTGCCAAAGCTTTGACGATGTGCTGCAACTGAGTGCGTTGCCCTCAGCAAATGAAGCGCAGATTCAGACGAAACACGACTTCCTCAAGCAGGTTGCAAAGCGCCTTTTCAGTATTACCACCCAAGCCATCCGTGCGGCGGATCCCAACCATATGATTCTCGGAGCGCGTTTCGCTGGCACGGGCGGGGCCGATCCCGTTGTGTGGGAGATTAGCGGTCAGTACTGCGATGTGGTTACCTTCAACTGTTACCCCAAGGCAGATCTGGACCAGGGACTGGTTTACAGCGATTTTGGCGTGAACGCAGAGTTGATCCCTGAACACTTTGCAAAATTTTATGGGCATGTCTCCAAGCCGATGCTAGTAACTGAGTGGTCGTTCCCCGCACTGGATGCCGGACTGCCGAGCGAACATGGCGCAGGTCAGCGCTTTCTAACGCAGACCGGCCGCACGGCCGCCACCAAGCTCTTTGCTCAAACCATGCTCTCGCTGCCATACCTGATCGGCTATAATTACTTCATGTGGGTGGATGAGCCAGCACTGGGTATCAGCACCCCTTTTCCTGAAGACTCCAACTACGGTTTGGTCAATGAGGAAAACCTTCCCTATCCCCAAATCACAGGGATGTTCACAGAGCTGCACGCTGAGCTGTGGAAACATCGCCAGGCCCCTGCGCCAGCGCCTCAGCCTGGGATTACTAAAAGCGCTTTGACCCCCATGCAAAGCGCCTTAAAGCTCAAAGAAAAAAAACCTGATGCTGCAGATGTTATTTTGGTCATAGATGAAAAGCAATTTGTGATTGAAAACAAACGCTTGAAGCTCGAAGGTAGGGTGGGTTCAAGCTACCTGATTGAAAAAATCACCTTGGATGGCAGGCTCTATGGCTCCTACAATGGGATGGCGCACTCAGTCAACGAGAGCGGTGCAAACTTATGGCGCAATATCCAGCAGGTAACAACAATCAAAGGCTTTGTGGAACAAGGTTGCGCGGTGATTGAAATCAGCGGTGTGTTCACGCAGGCAAGCCCTTTTGAGCTGACCCACCGTATTATTGTGCCACCCGGTTCGTCGCGGTTTGTTTGTGAGGTGCTACGGGTGAAGAACATTGGTACGCACAAGCTAGACCTTAAAGGGCTCTACTGCCGCTTCAACGGGGCTGGCGATGGCTGGGATGCTGTGCGGCTAGCGCCGAATGTGTGGAAAATGCCTGAGTCTGGCTGCTGGGTCCACGAACCAACCGGTGCTTATTATGGTGCTCTGGCCTCCTTCAGTGGAGAGGTGAAAATTAATTTCTGGAAGGATCAGAGCTTACACTCTTTTCATCCGGATGTTGTTTATCAACTGGAAAAGGCTCTGGCACCCGGCGAAGTTTACATCCCGGAGCGGCCAATCACTGTGATCGGCGCGCTCGGTATGGGCGGCAAGGATGGCTGGCTGGCCGAGATACTGGGAAGTAGCTTCGCTCCGTGAGCTGAAGGCAAGACAGAACGTTTGTGACTTCACTCTTCACCCTTCTTTCTCTATAATACCCACCATGAATTTATCTATAACAGCACTTAAACCGCTCAGCGGAAGTGTCACCTTGCCAGGCGACAAATCACTCTCACACCGCGCAGCACTCTTTGCCGCACTGGCAGAGGGCACGAGCACGATTAACCGCTTTTTGGTCTCGGGTGTCACCCATGCCATGCTTAACTCACTGACAGCACTGGGCATCGACTGGAGGCTGGAGGGCGACACTCTGACAATGGTTGGCAAAGGGCTGCATGGATTTACAGCTCCTGCCGCACCACTCAACTGTGGCAACTCTGCTACAACCATCCGGATGCTGGCTGGGGCATTAGCAGCCAGCGGCACAGCCTGTGTGCTCGACGGCTCTGCAGGCCTGCGCAGCCGCCCGATGAACCGCATCATTGATCCGCTTCGTCTAATGAACGTCCCAATTACCTCGGAATCCGGCTGCGCACCGCTCACGCTGGCGAGCCGCGCGCCCGGCAACAAGCTCACAGCGCTCCAATATACCCTGCCAATTGCCAGTGCCCAGGTTAAGAGCTGCCTCATACTGGCGGCCCTCAGTGCTGATGTCACCACCACCTTGCAGGAGCCCGGCCCCTCTCGCGACCATACAGAACGCATGCTCTCCGCCATGGGTGCCGCGATCTCAGTTGAGGAGTCCTTTACCGTGAAAATCGAACCGCTCTCCCAGCCGCTCACGCCGCTGCAGATCACCCTGCCAGGCGACATCTCATCCGCCGCCTTTATGCTGGTGGCCACCGCGATTGTGCCCGGCTCCAAGATAACTATCCAGGATGTTGGCATCAATCCCACGCGCACCGGTATTCTCGATGCTCTGCGCGAAATGGGCGCCAAGATATCGATTACAAACCAGCGGGTCTGCTACGGCGAGCAAGTCGCTGACATCACACTCAATGCAGCGCCGCTCAAAGCAATTCACGTCAGCGGCGAGACTGTGGTGCGCATGATTGATGAGTTTCCCGTTTTCGCAATTGCCGCCGCATACGCTGAAGGCACCACCGTGGTGCGAGAGGCCGAAGAGCTGCGCCACAAAGAAAGCGATCGCATCACCACCCTTTGCAACGAACTCAAAAAGCTGGGTGTCGTGCTGGAGGAGTTTCCAGATGGTTTTGCTATCACGGGTGGAACCGTTCAAGGCGGGAGCTGTACTGCCCAGGGGGATCATCGCCTGGCAATGTCGCTCGCGCTGGCTGGACTGCAATCTCCAGAGCCGGTCATTGTGCAAGGCGCGGAGATTCTCAACGAATCCTTCCCTGAGTTCACTGCGAACCTCATGCGACTCGGGTGTGAGGCAGGTGAGGCGCGGAGTTCGAGGGAATCGGGGGAGATGCAAAGCAACTGATAAACCAACTTTCCTATGCTAACCTCTGATTTCAATTTTGAACTCCCCGAAGAACTGATCGCGCAGGAGCCGCCGGCCATGCGCGGCGACTCGCGGATGCTCGTACTGCACCGTGCCACTGCGCAAATTGAGCACCGCATGGTGGGTGACATTGTCGAATATCTCAACCCCGGCGACTTGATGGTGCTGAATAACACCAAGGTCTTTCCAGCCCGGATGAAGGGGCACTGGGCCGACACTGGCGGCGCACTAGAGCTGCTGCTGCTGCAACCTTTGCCCCTGCCCGCTGGAGAGCAAAACGCGGCAAAAGAGGCAAGCTGCTGGCGCTGCCTGGGTGGGTCGGGGCGCAAGACGCGGCCCGGACTGGAGGCGCTCTTTGCTGACAACCAGTTGCAGGCGCGGATCATCCAGCGCCACGATGAGGGCATTTGCACGGTTATCTTCAGCTCGCACCTGCCGTTGATGGAAATTTTGGATCAGCATGGATTGACCCCTGTGCCGCCTTACATCCATCGCGGTGGCGACCAGCGGCAGACGCAGCTTGACCGTGAACGCTACCAGACCATCTATGCCCGCGAGACCGGGGCGGTGGCAGCCCCGACGGCAGGCCTGCACTTCACTGATGATCTCTTTGATGCGCTCGACCGCCGCGGTGTCAGCCGCGAGTACCTCACGTTGCACGTTGGACTTGGCACTTTTAAGCCGGTCAAGAGCCTCGTTGTTGAGGAGCACCGCATGGATAGCGAGTGCTATGTGGTCAGCCTGGAGTGCGCGGCGGCGGTGGACGCCTGCCGCGAGCGTGGTGGGCGGCTGCTCTGCGTGGGCAGCACCACTGTGCGCACCCTGGAAAGCGTAGCTGCCAAGCATAACGGACAGATTGTTACTGAGCGCGGCGAAAGCGCAATTTTCATCTACCCGCCCTACCAATTTCAAGCGGTCGATATCATGTTGACCAACTTTCATCTGCCGCAGTCAACCCTGATCATGATGATCGCCGCACTTGCGGGGCGTGAGCTGGTGCTGGCAGCCTATGCCGAGGCGTTGCGCGAACGCTACCGCTTCTTCAGCTACGGTGACTGCATGCTCATTCTCTGAGTTATTGCAACCACTAAGTGGTTGCAATCAGGAGTGTAAAAGGGGGAAGTGGTTGCAATCAGGAGTGTAAAAGGGGGAAGTGGTTGCAATCAGGAGGTTAAAAGGGGAAGGCACCAGATCATGGGCTTTTAACCTCGAATTTGAGACCACTAAGTGGTATCAAAAAGGGTGATCTCAAAAAAGGTGGTCTTACAACCGGCGACCGGGTAGAATGGTATCTTTAGCCTTTGGCAGCCGCTCGGGGTAATCCAGGGTGTAGTGCAGGCCGCGGCTTTCTTTGCGAAGCATGGCGCAGCGAGTGATCAGCTCACACACCAAGGCTAGGTTCCGCAGCTCAAGGGTATCTACTGTTACCAGGTAGTCAAAATAATACTCGCGAATCTCTCGCCGCAGATTACGGATGCGGTTACGCGCACGGTCCAGCCGTTTGTTGGTGCGCACAATTCCAACATAGTCCCACATGCAGGTGCGTAGCTCCATCCAGTTATGCGCCACCATCACCGCTTCATCACTGGCCACAGCCTTGCCATATTGCCAGTCTGGGATGTGAAGCGCGTCTGGCAGCCGGTGCTTTTCGCGCACAATCCGGCCAGCGGTCTCATGCGCGCAGACCAGCGCCTCGAGCAGTGAATTACTCGCCAGTCGGTTGGCACCATGCAGCCCATTGCTGGCGGTCTCGCCGACAGCGTAGAGTCCGGGCAGTGAGGTCACACCATCAACCGCCGCCTGAATGCCACCGCACATATAGTGAGCGGATGGGACAATCGGTATCAGATCAGTCGCCATATCAATGCCGAACGAGAGGCAGGTCTCGTAGATGTTTGGAAAGCGCGACTGGAGAAACTCTTTGGGCTGATGGCGGATATCCAGACAGCAATATGCGGCTCCGCTGCGTTTCATCTCAGAGTCAATCGCCCGTGCCGCTATATCGCGCGGGGCCAGCGAGCCGCGCGGATCGTACTTCAGCATAAAGGGGCGACCCTTGTCATCGACCAGCTCGGCGCCCTCGCCGCGCACAGCCTCGCTGATTAAAAACCGTTTGGCCAGAGGATGATACAGGCAGGTTGGATGAAACTGGATGAACTCCATATTGGTGATCGTGGCACCAGCGCGCCAGGCCAGCGCGATTCCGTCGCCAGTCGCGATATCGGGGTTGCAGGTATAGAGATAGACCTTGCCACAGCCGCCAGTGGCCATCACTGTTGTTGGTGCCCGCACGGCAAAAATCTCCCCACTTTTCTCATCCAGAACATAGGCGCCCACGCATTGATTCGCTTCGGGTCGGTGTAGCCAGCGGGTGGTAATCAGGTCGATGACCATCGAATTTTCCATTGTGGTGATATTCGGGTGATTCATCGTCTGGCTCACCAACACCGCCTCAATCTCCTGCCCGGTAATATCGCCGGCATGCAGCACACGACGTTGGCTGTGCCCTCCTTCGCGCCCCAAGTCAAACCCGGGCTGACCATCACCGCGCAGGTTGAAGCTCACCCCCAGGTCGATTAGTTCCTTCAGCCGCGCCGGTCCTTCGGAGACGATCTTGCGCACTACCTCTTCACGACAAAGCCCAGCACCAACATCTATGGTGTCGGCCATATGCTGCTCAAAGCTGTCCTCTGGGTCAATCACACAGGCAATACCGCCTTGAGCGCGGTTGGTGCTGCAATCCGAAAGCCGTTTTTTTGTCAACACCAATACCCTGCCATGCGGCGCAAGGTTTAGGGCACTCATCAGCCCGGCAATACCGCTGCCGATCACCAGAAAATCACAACTCTTTGTACGCATATTCATAATTCAGAACCTCCCAAATCAAAACCTGTTTATAGCTGCAATCGCTCTCCTCAAACTCTCTGAATTACTAGCAGCAGTAGCCACATTCCACCGCTCATTAACAAATTTACTCAAACGATAATTGTACTCAATGCCAACATTGGCTATATTTCTGGGCAACATATCGCGGTGGTATCGCTTACGTCCCTTTAAACGGATAATGTTCAGCAAACATTGTTTAGGATCAGAAAGTGAATCAGGAGAATCACTGAAATTGTCCACTGCTATACTAAGATAGGCAGCCAGTCCTTCCTTATCAGCCATCAACCAAGATTCAACTTCCCGTTCTGCGATCCTAAACAAAAATTTATCTGGTATGGTTGGCTTCTGATCATTTAGGTTAAACCAATTTCTAATCAGTTCAGGAGCACACTCCGCAACATCAAGATCTGTTAAAACAAATCCACATAAATCTGCTTTCGCCATATTACAAATTCTAGGAATCATTTTCTTGAGATTATTACAACCACCCTTGTTTTCAGGAAAACCAGGGTAGAAACGTAATGGAACAGTGCGTGAATTAGCATTGCAATAATCAACAATCTTTACCATTACTTTACAGGAAAGGGCATCTTCAGCAAAAGCATAACAAAAGAGTTCGGGCATCTCAAAGGTCTCCCACCGACACACTCGTCTTTGGTAACAAAATATCCGCAGCTGTCATTCCAGCCTTCATTGCAATCAGGTCCGCCTTAGTGGGCTCTTCTATCACAGTTGATTCACCATGGGCCTGCGGCATCAATATCAAAAAATTACCGGAAATACTGTTGTCCGAAAGTAGTTCGGGACTATGTGTACTCACAAAAACCTGACCACCTGATTTTCTACGCGAACTATGCGCTTCTGCAAGCATCCTCGGAATTTGCTCAACAACCTTGCGATGAAGAGATAGCTCTGGCTCCTCCAGCAAAATCACATTATCGGAGCTCATCAAGGTCCAAATTAATGCAATCAGTCGCAATGTCCCATCAGAAAATTGATCCTCGCGCTGCCAACCGGCATTAGGCCTCCAATGAACATAACGCATTTCCAGATGCGGTGTCCCTTTAACTTCATCCTGAGTAAAACGCAATTCTTTGAAATGCGGAATTACTTTTTTTAATATTTTCTCAGTTCGCTTTAGTCGGGACTCACGAACTTTCGGAGTTGAAGCTGATATCTGGTTAAGGAAACCCTGCCCAAAAGGATCCGCCTCTAGCTGTTTCGAGACAAACATCTCACTATGTTTTAATAATTGAGGAACCAAGTGCAGATAAAGAACCTTTTGAAAAAACTCTGCTATCTCACGAAAATCTCGATTTGAATTTGTTAATTCCAGATAGGTCTCAGTCAACCGCTCAGGGTCCTCTTTATCGTCTTTATTTGGGCGACAAAGAACCATTTCACCATCACGAACAACCACTTCTTTTTTAACGATGGCACGGCGTTTGCCACGGATCTCATTCGCAAACGACACAACATATATCCACTTTGCCTGCGCACTTTCAATATCATCTTTCAATTCAAATTCGAGCTCAATTCCAGCACCTTGCCGACCTGCCAAACACCGCAATTTCTGCATATCTCCACGCGATTTAACCGCCTGCTGCAATCCACCTCCATTTGGATTAACCAAGTCACGCATAAATCGAACAATATCAAGAAAATTTGATTTGCCGGACGCATTCGGGCCAATTAGATATGTCGTTTCTGTCAATTTGACATCTAAAGCTCGAAAGTTTCGCCAGTTTTTAGCCTTTATTCTTGAAATATACATTGTCTAATCTCCATTAAAGCTTCGCTACCAGATCCCACAAAGCAGCCGCCCTTAGTTATACGACTGTGATCTTCTGAGTTTGATCATCATAAATGGAATAATTGTACCAATAGAAAAGCAATTTAACGACAAGGAAGTTTCCAGCTGTACATCGTAATCAGACACCACCTGTGTTCAGATGCCGCCTCGTGCGATCTCGCACGAGGTCTCGGCTGCCATGTAGTCGCCGGTGGCAGCATACGCCCGAGCACGGCAGCCACTGCAATCATCGCGGAACGCGCAGCCGCCGCAACCGCCGCCAAGCTGATCGGTCTGCCTTAAATCATTAAAGACCTGCGAGCTCAGATACGCCGCTTTAAAATCAAAGTCAAATGCGCGCAGATCACCGCTGGGCACATCCAAGAAGCCGCAGGGCTGTAAGATACCAGTGTGCGAGATAAAGACAAAGCCCTTGCCTCCCATACACCCAGAGGGTTTTGAACCTACCCGGCCCATCTGATGCCAGATGCGCACGGCCTGCGGCGCGCAGGTTTCGCGCATTGGGATCGGCCCAGCCTGATTCATTTCAAAGAGCCAGCGCAAGACCTCTTCGGTCGCGGGCGGGGAGAGTGCCAAATCACTCAACTCTTTGCCGCGGCCAACTGGAACCAGAAAGAAGAGATCCAGCATGCTGGCACCTGCCGCAATCGCCAGCTCACGGATCGCGGGCAACTCCGCCCGGTTCAAACGAGAAACTGTGGCGTTGATCTGAAAGGGCATACCAACCTCTGTGGCAATTTGCATGGCACGTGTGATATTGGCGAAAGCCCCGGGCACCCCTCTGAATGCGTCGTGAGATGCAGCGGACGCACCGTCGACACTGAAGCTGCACGCCATCACTCCCGCCGCTTTTAATGCGATAAGTGCCTCCCGCTCCACCAGTGTGCCACAGGGTGCCATTACAGAGCGGATGCCACGCTCCTTGGCGGCCTGAACCAGCTCCACAATATCAGAGCGGTACATGGGTTCGCCACCAGTCCAGATAATCATAGGACGGGTGAAACGGGCCAGCGAGTTCAGCACCTCAATGCACTCCTTGGTTGTGAGTTCACCGCTGTAAGCATGGTCACGCGCTCCAGCGCGACAGTGCTTGCAGGCCAGCGGGCAGCGCCGGGTAATCTCCCATGCCACAACACGTGGGCCAACAGCTTCAGCGGCAGCGGTCAGTTCACGTGGCGGTCTATATTGAGAATTTGATAACATTTTTCCACCGTAGGCACGTTTTTACCTCTCACAGAGACACAGAGTTCCTAGCGCGGCATAGCCGCAACCAATTTTTTATCTCTCACAGAGGCACAGAGGTCTCAGGGCCTTTTCAGAGTTTCCCTAGCAAAGACTCAAAGGTGTAAAGCGGGTGCTCGGAGTTCCCATTTTTTACCTCAAAGATTTTTCACCTCAAAATATTCTCTCAGGGCTGCGAAGAGTTCAGAGTAATAGGCTGCTGCTCTCTCTCTCTCTGCGTTCTCTGCGCCTCTGTGAGAGATAATTTATTCAGGGAGGCCATGCCTCCGGTTCACGATAGCGGCGACGATACTGGTTGACGATTGTTAAGGGCTTGGGTTTTAATCGTCCGCCGCTGCCGCTGCCGCTGACTTCTGTCTTCTGCCCACTACCTCCCGATCTCTTCATCGGTCAGGTAACATGCTGGATCAACGCCCCACAGTTCACCGGTCGCGGCCTCGGCGCGGGCCCTGAAATTACCGCCGCAGACATTGAGGAAGCGGCAGCTCACGCACTTGCCTGTAACATGCTGTTTCTTTTCCCGAAGCATGGCCAGCAGCGACCCCTCAGGCGGGTTGCCCCAGATTTCGCTAAACGGTTTTTCGCGTACGCTGCCCACCGGCTGGTTGCGCCAGAACTGGTCGGGATAGACGGTTCCATCCCAGCTGATGCAGGCTATACCGTGTCCAGTGCTGTTGCCGCCATTCATCTCCAGTAGTCGCATTACCTCCTCGGCGCGCGGATTACTCTCGGCTAGCATACGCATATACAGGTATGGGCCATCGCAATGGTTGTCAACAGTCAGCACCTCCACCGGCAGACCGCGCTCATGCAACTGTTGGGCGCGGTCGATAATCAGATCCAGGGTCGAGCGCCGCAGCGTATGGTCGAGATCCAACGCGGCGATATCCGCCCCGCGTCCGCTGTAAACCAGATGGTAAAGACAGATACGGGGAATACGCTCGCTTTCAATTAAATCAAAGATCGCGGGGATCTCACCCACATTCTCTTTGGTCATGGTCACGCGCAGACCGACCTTAACGCCAGCCTCGCGGCAGAGCCGAATGCCGTTCAGCGATTGCTGAAAGGCCCCCTTGCAAACTCGGAAGCGATCATGCACCTCCTGCATTCCATCAATGCTAATGCCAGCGTAAGAGGCACCAATGGACTTGATCTCCGCTGCCAGCTCGGCATTGATCAAGGTTCCGTTGGTTGAAAAAACAACGCGCAGCCCTTGACTCATCGCATATTTCGCCAGTGTCAATATATCGGGGCGCACAAAGGGCTCGCCTCCGGAAAAGAGCAGCACTGGAACACCGAAGGCCGCCAGATCATCAATAATCGCCAAGGCCTCCTCTGTGCTCAGCTCATCCGGCGTTCCCTCCGTTGCAGCGTAGCAGTGCGTACACTTCAGGTTGCAGGCAGAGGTCACATTCCAGACTACCACTGGTTTTTTGTCCTCTGAAAACTGCAAGAGATGACTCGGCAGCTTTCCTGACTTACGACCATAGCGTAGAGGATCAGAGACCTCCACCTGCCCCATATATAACTTTGAAATACCAATCATAATATTTGATAAAGGCTGTTTTTCAGCTCTACCCCTAAAAATAAGTACTCTGCGTAAAAATAAAAATATTAGCACAACCCCTCCCACTGGGCAACCAGCAAACAAAAGGCATTCAGAGAGTTAAATGGTAATATGAAATAGCTCTTAAAAAAATATCAGAAAAAACCATACAGCGGACATGACTAATGCGGCTATTTGTGGTTTAATAGTGAACTTTGTAACAGTGAGGGTTGTATTAAGGCTCTGAAAACTGGGATATTCGATATTAAGAAGATTTGCAGGCGGTATTATGATCAAAATAAAAAAAGGTTTGGATCTGCCGATTCAAGGTCGGCCAGCTGAGTATCTCTCTGAGCTGATCAAAACTCAAAGAGTCGCGCTCACCGGACTGGACTATATTGGGCTTAAACCTTCAGTCATCGTCAAAACAGGCGACATGGTTAAAACCGGAGATCCTCTGTTTGCCTCCAAGGAGAGCGAGGGAGTGGTGTACACAGCCCCTTGCCCGGGACGGGTGGTTGAGATCAACCGCGGTCCGCGCCGGGTTCTGGAGTCGGTGGTGATTGATGTCGATGAAGCGCAGGGTGTGTGCGAATTCGCAACCATTTCGGACGCTCAATTGAAAACCGCTGAGGCGGATGAGATCATCCAGATCTTGGCTGCATCTGGTCTGTTCACCGCACTCCGCCAGCGCCCTTTCTCCCGTGTTCCTCAGCTCAGTGCCCGACCTCATTCAATCTTTGTGACCTCCATTAACAGTGATCCGCTTGGATTCAACCCAGAGATTGTGATCAAGCGGCATGTAGTGGACTTCACCAGGGGGCTGGTTGCGCTCACGCGCATCACACAAACTAAAGTCTACAACATTGTGCATGAGAGCTTCGCAATTGAGCTGCCGCCTGTGGAGCAGTGTGAGAGTGTGAAATTTGGCGGTAAGCACCCTTGCGGGTTGGTGGGAACCCATATCCATATGATTGACCCGGCACATGAATTGAAGAGTGTCTGGCACATTGCGGCGCAGGATGTAATCGCGATCGGGAAGTTGTTGGCAACCGGAAAACTATGGAATGAGCGCTATGTGGCCTTGGGCGGGCCGCTGTTCAAAGAGCCGCAGATCATTCATACAACCATTGGCGCGGATATAGCTGAGATCGTCGCGGGACGCCTGGCTGACCAGCCGCAACGTGTGATCTCCGGCTCCATCTTTAACGGTCGCAGGATGGAGGGGAGCCTGCACTTTCTGGGACGTTACCACTATCAAATTGCAGTGCTGGCCGAGGATACTGAGCGCAAGCTTCTGGGTTGGATTCGACCTGGTGCGAGCCAGCACTCTGCTGGCGGAACTTTCCTCTCCCATTTTCTGCCTGCTAAGCTGCTTAATATTACGTCCAAGCGTAACGGAGGCATCCGCCCCGTGGTGCCGACGGGGGTCTTTGAAAAGATCATGCCGTTGGATATTCTGCCAACTCAGTTGGCCAAAGCCCTGTTAACCCAGGATGTGGTTGAGTGTCTGCGGCTGGGCGTGCTTGAGCTGGATGAAGAGGATCTTTCACTGATGACCTATTCCTGTTCCGGGAAGAATGATTATGGCGCATTGCTGCGCCAGATTCTGGGTGTAATTTTCAAGGAGGGCGCATGAAGTTATTGAGAAATTTTCTTGATAAGATTGAGCCGAATTTCAAGGAGGGAGGGAAACTTGAGTTTTTCTATCCCTTTTATGAGGCCATGGACACTTTCTTCTACAATGTGGGGGAGACCAATACTGGTCAGGTGCATGTACGTGACAGCGTTGACCTCAAACGCAATATGATCTTGGTCATGTTTGCCCTTGCGCCCTGTATTCTCTTCGGCGTTTACAATATTGGCGACCAGGCACTTCTGGCTGGCGGTGAACTGAGCGGCTGGCGCGGCGGAGTTGTGACCTCGCTTGGCATGACTTTGGTTGATGGCGCACTGGCCAAGTTTGTCTATGGACTGACCTGGTTTCTCCCCATTTACGTGGTGATCTTTGGCACAGGGCTGTTCTGGGAGATCTTGATTTCCATGATCCGCAAGCATGAGATCTATGAAGGGGTGTTTGTGACATCCATCCTCTTCCCGCTGATTGTGCCGCCTTCTATCCCGCTCTGGCAAATCTGTGTGGCGATGAGTTTTGCGGTGGTGCTCGGCAAAGAGGTCTTTGGTGGGACCGGCATGAACTTTATGAATCCGGCACTGGTCGCGCGGGCATTTCTTTTCTTCGCCTACCCAGCCCAGATATCCGGCGATAAGGTTTGGACAGTGGTTGACGGCATCTCGCAGGCCACCCCTTTGAGTAAATTCGCTGCCTCAACTGCCCTGCCGGATGTCTCTATGTTGGATGCTTTTTTGGGCAAGATCCCCGGCTGCATCGGTGAGACCTCGACCCTTGCCTGTCTGGTTGGCGGCATATTTTTGCTCGTCATCGGGGTGGCCTCTTGGCGGATCATAGTCAGCTGTCTGGGCGGCATGGTGGTCACAGCGCTCTTCTTCAACGTGCTTTACGCCCACGGAGTTTGCACGGTGCCGATGTGCGCGGTCAACCCGCTCTGGCACTTTGTGTTGGGTGGTTTTGCCTTTGGGCTGGTCTTTATGGTAACTGATCCGGTGACCGCCACGCAGACAACAGTCGGGAAATGGTTCTACGGCGGCTTTGTCGGTGTGATGTGTATTGTGATCCGCAACCTGAATGTAGCCTACCCAGAGGGTATGATGCTCGCGATTCTGCTCGGCAATATTGTCGCGCCGCTGATTGACTACTTTGTGATTGAAGCCAATGTCAAAAGGAGGGCCGCACGCTATGCGTAACAACGAATCAACAAAAAACGTGCTGCTTGTCTCTTTTATTCTCTGCGCGGTTTGTTCTATTCTGGTCTCGGTCTCCGCCATACTGCTGAAGCCTCTGCAGCAGGCTAACAAAGAGCTGGATGTCAAAAAAAACTTGTTGGTCAGTGCCGCGCTGCTCCAGCCAGGGTCCTCCAAGTTTGAGATTCTCGCGGAGTATGAGAAAATTGAGCAGCTTTCGGTCGAGACCTCCAAAGGCGCGCGCACGGTCTACCTTGCCAAAGAAAACGGAAAAATTACGCACTATATCTTTCCGGTTGAGGGCAAGGGGCTCTGGTCAACCATGTATGGCTTTCTGGCGCTCTCGCCGGATTTCAAGACCGTGCTGGGCATGGGTTTTTATGATCATGGCGAGACCCCGGGTCTGGGCGGTGAAATTACCAACCCCAAGTGGCTGGCCTCTTTTAAAGGGAAAACCGTTTTTGATGAAAACATGAACTTGAAACTTCGCGTGCTGAAGGGGCAGGTTGATCTCAGAGATGATGATTCTAAGTATCAGATCGACGGGCTATCGGGAGCCACTCTAACCACCAAAGGTGTTGATCGCTTAATCAAGTTCTGGCTTTCGGAAGAGGGCTATCTGCCCTTCGTTAACTCCAGGTTGGGCAAGGAGGCCACCCTATGAGCAAATTAAAGCAAACGTTGTTGGATCCGATCTTCAAGAACAACCCGATTGGGTTGCAGGTTCTGGGCATCTGCTCCGCGCTGGCGGTGACCAGCAAGCTGGAGACTGTGCTGGCCATGAGTGTGGCGGTGACACTGGTCACAGGCTTTTCCTCATTGTCAGTCAGCTTGATCCGCAAGCACATACCGAGCAGCATCCGGATCATCGTGCAGATGACCATTATCGCCTCATTGGTGATTGTGGCGGATCAGGTTTTAAAGGCCTATTTTTTTGAGATTTCCAAAAGCATGTCGGTTTATGTTGGGTTGATTATCACCAACTGCATTGTGATGGGGCGCGCTGAAGGCTATGCCTTGGCCAACACCCCGCTGATGAGCTTTGTGGATGGAATTGGCAATGGTGCTGGTTACAGCATAGTTTTGATTTTTGTGGGAGTTTTCAGAGAACTGTTCGGCTCCGGTACCCTGCTGGGGTTCTCGGTCCTGCCGCTGGTTAAAAACGGTGGCTGGTACGAACCCAACGGCTTGATGGTTTTGGCACCGAGCGCCTTTTTCCTGATCGCGGTTTTCATCTGGGTCGTGCGCACCTTTGACACCACCCAGCAGGAGGTTGAGTAATGAATGGCTTGATTGATATTTTTATACGTTCGATCTTCACGGAAAATATGGCTCTGAGTTTCTTCCTGGGGATGTGTACTTTTCTGGCGGTCTCCAAGAAGGTCAAAACCTCTATGGGTCTGGGCGCGGCAGTGGTTGTGGTGCAGGTAATCACCGTGCCGGTTAATAATCTTCTTTTTAATTATATTTTGAAAGACGGTGCTTTGGGCTGGCTCTCTCCTTCGCTCTCTAACCTTGACCTGGCGTTTATCGGGTTGATCACCTACATTGGAGTGATTGCCGCGATGGTGCAGATCCTTGAGATGGCACTCGACCGTTTTGCGCCAACCCTTTACAATGCGCTGGGTATTTTTCTGCCGCTGATCACTGTGAACTGCGCGATCCTGGGAGGAACACTGTTTATGGTGGAGCGTAACTATACCTTTACCGAGAGTGTGGTCTATGGCGCAGGCTCAGGGATTGGCTGGGCTTTGGCCATTGTCCTACTGGCTGCAATCCGTGAGAAACTGAAATACTCACACCCGCCAGCAGGTTTACGCGGGCTTGGGCTGACTTTCATAATCGCAGGGCTGATGGCGATCGGGTTTTTAGCATTTTCAGGAATGTAAGCATGAATGAAATAATTTTTGGCGTTATATTTTTTACAGTCATTATTTTGGTGCTGGTCTGTTTGATCCTGCTGGCCCGCAAGGGGCTTGTGCCCAGCGGCAATGTGACCATCACCATCAATAAGGAGAAAAAATTTGAAGTGCCCATTGGCGGTAAGTTGCTGGGGGTGCTGTCCACCCAGCAGGTCTTTGTGCCCTCTGCCTGTGGTGGTGGCGGCACCTGCGGACAATGCAAGGTCACGGTACTCTCCGGCGGGGGGGTTCTGCTGCCCACTGAGGAGGGGTGTATCTCTCGCAAAGAGGCCAAGGCTGGCGTGCGACTGAGCTGCCAGGTTGCGGTCAAGGAGTCGATTGAGATTGAGGTGCCAGAGGAGGTCTTTGGGGTCAAGAAGTGGGAGTGCGAGGTGGTCAGCAACGACAATGTAGCCACCTTCATCAAAGAGCTGGTTTTCACGCTGCCTGAGGGCGAGCATGTGCCCTTCCGGGCTGGCGGCTACATTCAGATTGAATGCCCACCACACACGGTCAAATACTCTGATTTAGAGATCGGCGATCAATTCCGTGCGGACTGGGATCACTTCAACATGTGGCAGTACGAATCCAAAGTCACTGAGGAGGTCTATCGCGCTTACTCCATGGCCAACTATCCGCTGGAGAAGGGAGTTGTCAAACTGAATATCCGCATTGCACCACCTCCGAAGGGCACCAGCTATCCACCGGGGATCATGTCATCCTTTCTCTTTAGCTTGAAGCCGGGCGACCGCGTGACAATCTCTGGTCCTTACGGCGATTTCTTTGCCCGTGAAACCGACAAAGAGATGGTCTTTGTCGGCGGTGGCGCCGGCATGGCACCGATGCGCTCGCATATATTCGATCAGTTGAAGCGCATTCATACCAACCGCAAGATGAGCTTTTGGTATGGCGCGCGCTCCAGGAAAGAGATGTTCTATACCGAGGAGTTCGATGCCCTGGCAGCAGCGAACCCCAACTTTACCTGGCACGCGGGGCTCTCCGAGCCGCTGCCGGAGGATCAGTGGGATGGTTACACTGGGTTTATTCATCAAATTCTGCATGATGCGTATCTTAAAGATCATGAGGCACCGGAGGATATCGAGTACTACCTTTGTGGCCCATCGGTGATGACCAATTGCGTGATCAAGATGTTACTGGATCTTGGCGTGGATGTGGATGATATTATGTTTGACGATTTTGGAGATTGATCATGACAATTTTTTTAACGCTCGCCTTTGTTTGCCTCTGCTTTGTTTTTTTCATGGCAGTGGTTTTCAAAGCCAAAAAACTCAAGGCCCGCAAGAACGGTATTGAAACATTTTGCTGCGGCAAATGTGGCACCTGTGATGGTAAAGACCAGCCGCCTGCACCGTGATTTTAGCTTGTAGCTTGCCTATAACTCGGCCATTTTGTCACAGTTTCGTGCCTGTAACTTGGGGTCGGAGTCGGGGTCGGTATCGGTATCGGTATCGAAAAGCGTACGAG
>JBAYXX010000017.1:0-51271 GCA_041673345.1 Kiritimatiellia bacterium | reverse complement strand
GCGCCGGAGCGGAAGCGGTGGTCAAGGTCATCTGCGATTCATCACGGCAGGTGGATTTACAGCAGCGGCAGATAGAGGCCTTGCAAAAGGAAGTCATTGAACTGAAACGCAAGGTGGCCCAACTCTCAAAGAACTCCTCCAACTCCAGCAAACCGCCTTCCTCGGACATTACGCGGCCCAAATCTCAACAACGGCAACCGGGAAAACGCAAGATCGGTGGGCAACCAGGACATCCTCGACACGAGCGCCCACTCTTCCCCGAAGCTGACATTCAGACGTTCCACGATTATCACCTCGCCGCCTGCCCGGAGTGCGGCAACGCAGAAGTAACCTTTCTGGATCAACCACCGCGCGTAATTCAACTCGACGCAGTTAAAGGGATGTTCCATATCATTCATGACAGGGACAGCCTCAGTGCCAAGGCCTTCGAGCAGGCTATGGAACAAGCCCGTCAGACGATTATGAAAGCGGCACTCGACAATGTGCCGTCCAACTTGGACGATAAAGGCAAAGAGCAAAAAAACGAAGCCTTCAACATGGCCAAACGCTTTCGTGATAACGGCAAGGCCTATTTCGAATTCATCACAACACCCGGTATCGGCCCCACCAATAATTTGGCGGAACAGGCGGTTCGTTTCGTGGTGATTGATCGCCTTATCACACAGGGTACACACAGCGAAAAAGGTCGCGAAGCCTGCGAACGTCTCTGGACGGTTGTCGGCACTTGCGCCCTGCAAGGACGCTCCGCATACGAGTTCATTCTTACGGCAGTCCGCGCCCACTTCCGAAACGAACCCGCTCCTTCTCTTCTACCCGCCTTGCCCTAATTCGCCTGGCTCCCAACTACTGGGATGCCAGGCTGATTACACTCTAAAATCCTATTCCATACCCCGTGAACGGGTACGATATTTACAGGTTGATTTTGCATTTGCCGTTCAGCTTGCATGTCCTATTTCACCATGATCGCTTCTGTTTTCACCGGCTTTAGCGAACCCGTATGCCGTTTATTTTCTATCACACGGTTTTTGGCGACCAGCATCTCGTCTTCGTTTTTAGACTGCGCAATGCCGACTGAACAGTTAAAGACGTGGTTTCCTAAGAGTTTGAAATTGTCATCGGTTCGCAGTGTGACCGCAGGTCTCCCATAACACCCGAACCACCATGTGCCGTCACGGCTGCGACAGACGGTCTGGATTCCAAGTAAAGTCTGTCCACTTTCAATTATATGACGCTTAACGAACGCGAACAACTCTGTGTACTCATACACGTAGTTGGCCGTATGCGTTGAGGGCAATCCTCCGACCACAAAGAAATGTCCGTTGTGCCACTCCATACCACCAGCCCCGTGAACCACCTCTGGAACAGCGTGTTTTGAGAGCAACGCGAGGTTGCCGCCGTCATGTACATACACCCACGATTGGGCCTTGCCTGGTTCTTGGTTAAATTTACCGAGGTTCACGGCAACATACACCTTGCCGCTGTGCCACGTCAGATCCCCGTAGTGGCTGGGCGCATCAATCTTTTTCAACAGCGCGCCCTGACCGTCGGTCTTGACCAGCCAGGTGGTGAACGACCAGTAGATGTTACCAGCGTCGTCCGTGGCGATGCCCTGAAGATGATGCCGATAGTCACCCGAGCATGCGACATCTCCGTAGCTCACACAGGCAATAACTAACACTCCAATTATCCAGAGGACGATTTTCTTCATTTTTTAATTTCCTTTGATATTTTCAGGCCCCCGGTGGCAGTGAACCTGCCCCGGCCTTATGGCATTACAAAATAGGCGTTACCTCCCCCAGCTACATTTCAGAGATCATTATGCGGATATGGCCGGAAAAAGTCAAACCTGATTTCGATTATGCAAATTTCGAGCTATATCCTATGGGTATCCATATCATCTAAGATCTCTTTTTATGGGCCTGCGACTGCAATTCGTCCGTAGCATCAACTACGCTGAAGAGTTCCGGATCTAAAACAAACACTTGGTATTGATCACCATTTTTGCTTACACGGATGACCACATGGCCAGGGCGACGGATTGCGTCGGCCGTTGCGCCTAGCATAGCCTTGGCTTTTTTGTGCAGGCCTGTGGCAAAAATCGTACGGTCATCAGGATAAATCGATTTGTCCATCATTCGTGCCAGTGCTTCCTTATGCGGATGCCACATGTCCCAGGCTGGAATCACCATCACCCGCGGTCGCAGTTTAGCAATAAAGGCAGGATTGGCGGAATCAAGATAGGCGTGATGATTCATGCACATGGCATCTACCTGCCCGACCACCTCTCCTACCGCTGTCTCTATATCGGACTTTTTCGGCAACCCAATACAGTCGCCGCCCGTATAATATCCGAACGCGCCATATGAAAGTTTGATCACACAACTACACATGTTTTCATCCGGTTTTTGCTCTCGCGAAACGATGATCTTCTCATCCACCACTGCATTTGCTGCAATATTTTGTACGCTGAAATTAGTATATTTTTTTGCTTTCTGTTTAAGGACAAACTGAGCGCGGCTGCCCACATTGAATTTTTCAAAAACAGTCTTTTTGACTTGGCGCTGATAATCAACAAAAGCCAGATAGTCTTTGAAAAATTTAGGATTACAGCTTTCAGTGGCAGCACGCGATGGAAAATCGTAATCAGGGAATCCCCGGTCAACAAGCTTGTCAATACCCACATGTTCCGCCACCATGGTAATTCCTGAGAGCGCATATCCGTTTTTTTCAGTTACCCCATCCGGTCGGCAGCCAATATGATCTGGGTGAAAATGCGTCAGCAAAACATAGTTCAGCTTTGGTGTCTCTTGCTTCAGTGGTTTGGAAAAACGTTTAACATAAGCCGCGATCCACTCACATGGTGTCCGGCTTGCATTCGGGAGCCGAGGGAGGATAATATCCTCTGTCCGGCCACCAGCTCCACTTATATCCCCCGCATCAATTAGCATGGTCGTACCATCGGGACACATAATGAATGTGGCCGACCCGCGACCTGTGCAGATGTGGTGAATGTCGAGTAGACCTTCCTGCCAAGCAGGAAGCTCCGTCGGCATTGATTGATCTGCTGCCCATCCCGTTTTTGTTGCAATTCCCATTGCTGCAGCCCCTCTCATAAATGTCCGTCGATTCAGATTCATCGTATTTCCTTATTTTTGGTTAATAATTATTATATTATTTTGAAGAATAGGCCAGAAAATTAATAACTGGTTAATTCAAATCCATTACGATACGTTTTATGGATTAATGAATAGGCTTCTGGTGAATTTTTTGCTTTCAGCGTCGTTGAATCCCAAGCGATTTTTTTTTCAAGCCGGATCGCTAGCACGCCCACCAACAATGCCTCTGTGAATGGCGCGGAATACCAAAAACCTGACTTCGCGTCTTCAGGTTTATCGGCAATACATGCCTCAATCCATTCCTTAATATGTCCACAACTGCGTGGAATCGTTTTTTTGGGAAGCACAAAAGCTTTCATTGCGCTTTCAGGAATCAATCGTGGCGTACCGGACCAGCCGGGAGCCATAATCACGCCTTTGTCGCCGACAAAGTAGATTCCGTTATCATTAAGTTTTCTGTCGGGCTCTAATCCAGACGGTAAAGGCGGTAGCTTACCTCCGTCATACCACATCACCTTGACTGGCCCGCGTTTTCCCTTTGCTTTAAAACACCAAGTCAATTTACTCCATAAAGGAAAACTATCTGGATTTGTTTCAGATGTAATCGCTTCGACCGTATCTGGAGTGCCGAGATCAAGCGCATACCATGCGGGATCGGCGTTGTGAACCATCATGTCTCCGAGGGCGCCGCACCCGTAATCATACCAACCACGCCACTTCATTGGTGTAAAATCCGGATGATATGCTCGCTCCTGCGCAGGCCCCTGCCATAGGTTCCAGTCAAGAGTAGAAGGTTTCGTCGGCTTAACGTTCGGATAACGCTTTCCCTGCGTATCCCAGTAAGCACCGGGCCTGTCAGACCACACATAGACTTCTTTTACACTGCCAATCGCTCCCGCGTCAATCCATTCTTTCGTCAGACGCAACCCTTCACCACCGTGACCGCTGTTGCCCATCTGTGTCACAACTTTCATTGATGAAGCAAGTTTCCCCATTAGACGTGTCTCCTCTATCGTATGCGCCATCGGTTTTTCCACATAGACATGTTTGCCAAGGCGCATAGCCATCATCGCTATCGGCGCATGCCAATGATCCGGTGTCGCAATCATTACGGCATCCAACCCTTTTTCTTTCTCCAGCATGATACGATAATCTGTATAAAAAGGCAGGCCTGGATATTCTTTATCTCTATACACTAAATATTTTTCATCCACATCGCAAAGTGCCGCAAGATTCACGTTCTTAAAGTAACCTAATGATTTCGAAAGGCTTTTGCCTTGCGATCCCAAGCCAATACAGCCGATATTTAATTTTTCTGAAGGAGGTGATACGCCCAGTGCCCCAAGCACATGCCTTGGCAAAATTGAGAAACTGAGGGCTGCCCCCCCTGTTGCAAGGAAACCACGCCGTGATAATTTCCTACTATGCCCTAAACAGCTCTTTTGTATCCGCATCTGTTATTATCCTTAATTTAAAATGTTTATTATTTCAACTTACTTTGACAACTCGACCGACAACAGCTACATCTGTTGCCAGTCGCATAAAGCGCATCATATCTACTCACACCACTAAGCACAGATAAACGAGCGATTCACTTCATTGTTTTTAATAAATACCCGAATGAACTCTTCAAAAAAAGCCTTCTATCAGGGCAAGTTTCGCGCAAGGCGGAAACCAATGTAGGTGGTAGCCCAACTGGCACCAGCACTATTACGGAATGCAGAACGGCTATACAGTGCGGTATTCTCCCAAGAACCCCCTCTTGTCACACGGTAGGAGGTGGTGCCTGACATCCCGCCAACAGGATTAATCACAATAGTCGTTCCCAACCTCTGAACAAACCAATCTAGACACCACTCCCACACGTTACCGTGCATGTCATACAGCCCCCATGTGTTCGGCGCATACGAACCGACCTTTGCTGTTGCGTTATCCACTGTCACTTCCGACTTAGCAACTCCTAACGCCACTTCTGGACTTTTCCAGGAAGAGTCATAAAATATTTGTCCGCCATTGGCCCGGTATCTTGCTAGCTCTGCCAGATTATCGTCCTCGAACTGATTTGCCAGATTCACCGTCCCGTCGTTCAATGCCCCTTTCGTACTGGACCGGCACGCATACTCCCATTGCGCATCAGTCGGCAGGTCCAAGCCCACCAACCCGGCCTTCGTCCGCAACCGCCCCACAAACGAGTGCGGATGCACGTTATTGTTGTCAGGCCATCCAGCCCCGCCTTGCGCCGCTGTGCCACGGATATGGTCATACGACACATTTTCTACCGGCCGCGTTAACCAGTAGTCAATGTTGCTCCAGTCTGACGGGCGGCTCTTCTCCATCACCTGATACCATTGACACTGCGTCACTTCATACACTCCGATGTAATAATCCTTTGTCAGAACCACGTCGTGCCAATCCTCATCACCTGCCGTCCGTCGTCCTACCTCGGTGTCGGGAGACCCCATTTTGAATCCCCCTGAGCCAGTCGCCGAAAGCCTGCGCATTAAGATACGGGTAGTTTTGTAAAGGTCATTGGTCACCCCCTCCGGGACCGCCTCCGCGCTGACATAATAATAGACGGGATAGACGTTCGTGGTCATACCGCCAGCAACGTCCACTGCGCAATATAGCGGCGGAGCATTGATGGACCAAGCCGTCACCCGCGCACGGGCGTTGGTCACCGCGCACTCCGGCCAGTCCGCACCTGCATTCCAGATGATGCTATTTGCACCCGTATCCACCAACTTGCACACATCGCCGAATAGCCGCGTCACGGCCCTGTCGGGAATCAGAACTCCGTTGGTCTCAATCCCTAGTGTTACGATAGCGGCTTCTTCCGCTAGGTCGTAGGTGATTTCCACTAAGCGTGAGTTCGCACGCTGCGCCATCTGCACGTTCGACACCAACGGCACAGCCAATGCCACGCCACCAGCAATCATTGTTAAGGCCGCCGCTATGTTCGTTGTTTTCATCGCCATCTCCTTTCAAGGGTAACCTCGCGTTGCTCGGTGACTTCTTTGAAGGATGGTTTGCGAAGTTACAGCCCTGTATATTTAATCAGTAAATCAAGCGTAGCTACCATTCTACAAACAGCAGGCAAGCATACGGCAAAGCATAACCATCTGTCAAGACTATTTTTTTAATAATTTCTAAACGTTTTAAATTGGCAGGAGCATCTGCACAAACCTAGGTTGTGAGCCTGTTTTTGCTGGCGAAGAGCAGGGTGGTAGAGACGGCCCCGCTCGGATACTGTGGTAGATAAATCCCTTGTTTTTATCCCAGATGCAAATGAGTTCAAGATCTGTTGATCCGCAACGTTTACAGCGCAAAGGCGCCTTCCCGACAGTATTGTCAATTGCTTGTTTACTAGGCATCCCATAGCGTTTTGAGAAATATTTGGCGGTGGATTCCGCCTTACGAACAATCTTTGCTAGAACACTACGCAGACGATCATAGATTTTCCTACGCACCGGTCGTGCGTAGATCCCATAATAGCGCACCATTCGAAAGCCCTTAGGTGGTAGATTTTGGATCATCCGGCATCAACAAATGCTTTCATGAATTTAGCATCAGACAACACCAATAGACGCAATCCCTGCGGAATCGTCAAAACAACCTGCGATGTATCACCCCCTCAAACAGAACCGAGCGAACTTGTTCAAGTCAATCGTCAACCGCGGATTTAACACATCTCAAGCACAAGCGGCTTTTACGTGTGAAGCCAACTTTTCGTGTCGCACCGCAGGAAAGACATTGACACTCGATTCTTTCCGTAAAAATGTTGAATAGGTTCCAAGCATGATATCACTCTGTAAAAAACAGGCACCAAAACGTAGCTATCATACACTCAAACGTGGAAAGAAAAAACAAATAAACAAAATTAAAGCTTGACTCAGTATTTTGGCTGACGTGTTACAGGTTCTCTTTCATTGGAAAACAAACATCTGCGTAAACGGGTGAATAAGTTGGAGCAACGACTTGCCAAGACCTCCCGCAACAGCAGCAAGCCTCCCTCAAACGACGGCTTCAAGAAACCCTCGCCGAAAAGTCTGCGTAAAAAAGTCAACGTAAGTCCGGCGGACAACTCGGCCATACCGGC
The DNA here is from genome assembly GCA_041673345.1 of Kiritimatiellia bacterium. Lineage (GTDB taxonomy): Bacteria > Verrucomicrobiota > Kiritimatiellia > RFP12 > UBA1067 > M55B167. The sequence goes on along the minus strand of JBAYXX010000017.1, from coordinate 44,059 downwards.
CATACGCTTAAAATGGCTGGCAAGCCCGATCACATAAAAGTCTACCCTGTGGAGATTTGCGAGTGTTGCCGCCGGTCTCTTACGGGCCAGGAACTGGAGCGCGTTGAAAAACGACAAGTTTACGACCTGCCACCCAGGTGGCTCATTGTCACTGAACATCAGGCCGAAAATCGGCTTTGCAATGCACACCATCCACGCGAGTTGATCTTCGTACTCGAACAGTACAAGCAGGACTGGGCCGACCACATGATTGAACGCCTGCTGGAAATTAAAGATGCCGTTGATCAGGCCAGACAGACCACCGGTCATCTTGACAAAAAGCAGATCCGTGACTTTGAGGCACGCTATCAGCAGATCATCGACGAAGGCGATGCCAGTAACCCGCTGCAGCCACTTTCACTCAACGCGAAAAAGAAACGAGGCCGCCGCAAGAAGAGCAAACCCCGCAACCTGCTCGAACGGCTCGACAAGCATCGAATGGAAGCCCTTGCATTCATGTATGATTTCAATGTCCCCTTCGACAACAATCAGGCCGAACGCGATATCCGTATGATGAAGGTACAACAAAAAACATCGGGTATGTTCCGAACCGAGGACGGTGCTAAGGCTTTCTGCGGCATTCGTAGCTAGATCTCCACCGCTCGCAAGAATACCGTAAGTGCTATGGATGCCCTGACACGTCTGTTCAGCGGAAACCCGTTCGTTCCGGTCTTCGACTCTTCGTAGCGACTCCGTAGAAATCGGAGAGTCTGAGAGTGTCGGCAAGAACGACGACATCTCAGGTTGACTCCGTGATTATAACCCGATCACAACGCTATCACGAAGGGTCTGAGTGTGGGTTGTACTACTCCTCATCGCTATTCCATGCGGGCTCGTACCGTCGTACGATCCTAAAACCCTGTCAGAAAGCGACCTGAGCAGTTACTCTATTTCAAACAATAACGTATGATATACAAGTTGTTTATCGAACGTTTATAGGCGTTTAGTGTAGTAGTCGCTCTATGAGCGACACATAGGTGCAGCCGAACGTCAGCGACAAAGCTGGCCTATTGCCCGGGGTCGGGGTCGCTATCGGAATCGGTATCGAAGGGCGTACGGAAGTGATCTCCGACCTCCTGCTAATCACTTGCAAGTTGCTCCGCAGTCCAGTCCACAAACTGTCTTTTTGACCTGGTGACTTGGTGACGAGGTGACTCGATGGCATTGCTTACTGACCCCGACTCCGATGTAACTGACCTTCGAGTTACCCCATCGTTTTTTCAGCTGCTCCTAGAAACAAATCGATCTCCTGTCCAGCCCGCATACCCTCTGCCACGCACTGCACCACTGTGGCTCCGCCATTGATCAACCCGCCACCAGCGAAGAGGCCAGGTGTTCCGCAGGCCAGTGAACTGCCGTTATCCGCGGTCCGCACCAACCCCTCTGCTGTAAAAGCGCACTCATGCAGCACTGCTTTGAGCGCGGGTTCGATTCCCAGCCCCATAGCCTCAATCATCAGCTCGGCCTCCAGGATCTCTTCAGGTAATGCGCTGCCATCCACTGCTACCCCCAGCTTACGCTGAACTCTGAGCCCCGAAGCCTTTCCGTCAGCTTCAATCCGATAGCCGGTCGGCTGGGTCATGGTCAGAAAATGCACACCTTCGGTACGGAACCATTCGTCGGCCATGTGCCAATGCATCTCGGAGAGCGCCCCGGCGTAGATAATCAACAGCTCTCGGGCCCCTGCTTCAAGGGCCACCCGCGCACAGTCCATGGCACTGTCACCACCTGCCAACAGAACCACCCGGTCGGAAACTTGGCGGATAACACCGGATTTCACTCCCACAAGAAAGTCAGGCCCAGGCACGACTCCCGGCACAACTCCCAGCGATTGCTCGCCCCATACCCCGGCTGCCAAAAAAACAGCGTCGTACTCGCGCTGCAAATCCTCAACCGAAATCTCCCGCCCCAGCGCAACCCCATATCTGATCGTCAGCCGCGCCTTACGCAGGGCTGGCATCAGAATGGCATCCACCTCCTCGCGGGCACCGCTAAAACGACTTGTACGGATCGCCAGCTCAGGCGTTCCCCCCAGCCGCGTGGCGCGCTCAAAAATCACCACCTGATGACCAAGCTCCAGCAAAGTTACAGCGCAGGATACTCCCGCTGGACCCCCACCCACCACCGCGATTTTTTTGCCTGTGGCGGACTGCGGCACACGCAGCCCTGTCAACCCGCGCTCCTGCGCACTCCAGGCAACTGCATACTGAATATCATGAATTGGAATCGGTGTGCCATCTAATGTGCCGGCCACACAGCGTCCTTCACACAACGAGCTGACCGGGCAGAGGTGCGAGCACATCCCGGGCAAGACATTACTCCGACGCAGAATCTGATACGCTGTTACGATGTCATCTTCGGCAAAGGCCTTTAGAAAGGCTGGCACATCAATATTGGTCGGACACCCAGCGCGACATGGCGCCGGTTCACAGCCTCGGCAGCGTCGCGCTTCCTCGCACAGATTGTCCAGCGCAAAATGGCGGCATTGCAGATACTCAGTGCCATAAATGGCGGTATCACTCACTATGCAGCCCGCATGTCCGCCATCCTCGAGCAACTGAACACAGGCGTTGCAATTGAGACAGCAACTCTCTGGATCCAAGGCACCGGTTTCAAACAGATCGCTGGCTAGTGCTGGATAGGCCAGAGCGGCACGTCCAATGTTGATCAATGTTCCGCCGCCCTCCTCCAGCAGACCAGCGGCGACTTGGGGCAGAAAATGGCGAAACCAGCTCAAGCCGCCTGCCACAACAGGCACTGCGGGCATGGCCTGCTGAATAGCCCGCGTTAAAGCCGCCTGGTGTGCAAAACGTTGCAAAGGCTCTGTGTCATCGGGCCTAGCTGAAAAGCTATCAACCACGAGATTGAGCATTTGTATGCCCTCCAAGACCAGCGTCTGAGTAAAATCCACAGCATCCGCGGCAGTAATCACATCTGGCGGAAGCGAAAACTTCGATGCAAGTATCCCGTTGTAACCGGATGCCTTGAATCTGCCAGCCACCTCGCGCAGGTAACGACCTCTATTCGCAAACGAGCCTCCGTAACGTCCGGGACGCGTGACAGCAACCATCAGCTCTGCAATCAAGTCTCCATGACAGGCCTTGAGATCAATGCCGTCAAACCCTGCCTCAAGCGCAAGTTGTCCTGCCGCGAAAGTTGCGGCCTGAAGTTGCTCCAGATAGTCATCCGAGACCACGGCGTAATCCGATGGAACCCCTTGGGCTATATCCAGCGCCCTATCATGGTTGGCGATCAGCGGAGCGGCCACGCCCCCGGGTCGGCAGTAGCGTCCTGCATGCGCCAGTTGCAGAACAACAGCGATCTCGTGGCCCCATTGCTGGCGAGCGCAGTGCCGGATCTCAGCTACCAGCTCGGCAAAGGCACCGACATTTTCGCGGTTGATCCATAACTGTCGCGGATTGGAGCGTCCCTCACTCACAAAAGCAGTGGCTTCCACCCAGATCATGCCAAAGCCGCCCTCGGCGTAACGACGGTAACGGCGGAGAGTTAATACGCCTGGCGCGCCCCCTGGCATAGCGTCGCACCCCTCCATGGGTGCGACACACAGGCGGTTGGGAACCTTCACCCCCCCTATTGCAACTGGCTCACTCAGCACAGCCAGATTGTGGGAGAGAGGCAGATTGACTTGCAAGCAAAGGGCTGCGTCACGCAGTTCATCCAGTGTTTTAAAGCCAAAGGGCTCAAAGCTGTATGGTTTCTTTTCCATGTAAAGCTTGCTCATTTAATTAATGTCAGACAGTTTTAATCTAAAAGCCAATTGTTGTTGAGCATCAACATCCTGCCGTTCATATGTCTTTGGTTCGCGCCGAAGGCGCTCGCCATTGTAAGAATCTCTGATCCCTAGGCGGCGCAATCCAATTTTCATGTATTCTTCATCAATCTCGATCCCAACCGAGTCGCGACCGAGGGAGCGTGCGACGGCAGACGTAGTAAAGGTCCCTGAAAACGGATCAAGTACAACGTCGCCGGGATTAGAACTGGCCAACACAACTCGTTCTAGAAGGGCCGTGGGTTTCTGTGTTGGGTGCTTTTCATACTCTTCCATCCTGTAACGTACACGTGGAAATTGCCAGACGTTTCCTGGAACTTTCTTGCTGTTGTAAACCGTTGGGGTTGACTTGCGATAATCAATCAGTTTTCGTGTTGCACCTGTGCGCGCCTCTACCATTACATCTTCTGCGTTGAAGATGTAATGTCCTTATCCTTTACGCAAAAAAGAATTGGCTCATAGAGGGATCCAAAGTACTTGCGTGCTTGAACACCGGAACTATCATACGCCCAAACAATGCGAGAAAGAATCGTCAACCGATCCCTAAGAAAGATGTCGAAGTACGGCATGTTCTGTGTGGCTGTCATTACGTAAAATGAACCATGAGGTTTAAGTTTCTGGATACACAGTTCAATCCACTGATAACACCATGTCAGGTAATCCTCGTCAGAGGGCCATCGGTCTCTTCTCCCGTTGAAATTTTTCCCAATGTTGTAGGGTGGATCAGCGAAGATGAGGTCAACCGAATTGTCTGGCACGTAATTTGTGAGGGCATCAATAGAGTCGCCCCATACAACTGCATGCCCGTTGTTTTCAAATACTTTCATTTCCAAAAATGTATCATATATGGATGTGGTTGTCGATTTGACTTCTTGCCTATCGAATGGTTTAAGATGCTTGCCATATGTTTTTATCTTTGTCGGGAACTTTGTCGTTCACTTTGTCGTTCACTTTGTCGATTCTTCACGCGTCTGAACACTCCTAGGTCCGCACGGAGCGCATAGGTCTCGTCTCCGTCGTCCCGCAAGCGGAACTACGCCGTTGCAAGCGGCTGCGCCTTCGGTTTACGACAACGGCGACGATGCTGGTCGACGATTTTCAAACGCGATGCGTTGCTCCGCGCAGCGGCGCGCCCAATCGTCGGTGCTGAAAACGGTTTCCAGCGCACGACACTCCACCACCGAATGGAGCTGCATCACCTCTTCAATCACGCGGCTGATGCCGGAAAAAGACAGTTGGCCAGCCAAGAAGGCCTCCACAGCCACCTCGTCGGCGGCGTTCACCACCGTGGGCATGGTGCCACCAGCGCGCGCGGCTTCCCGGATCAGGCGCAGACAGGGAAAGCGACTCTCATCAGGTGGCTGGAAGGTCAGGTTTTTTTGAGCGATCAAATCAATCAGCGGCAAAGCGGAGGGATAGCGCTCCGGCCACGTCAGCGCGTATTGAATGGCCAGCCGCATATCAGGGGCTGAGAGCTGGGCTAAGGTTGAGCCATCCACAAAGCTAACCATAGAGTGGATAATACTCTCGGGGTGGACTACCACATCGATCCGCTCTACAGGCACGTCAAATAGCCAACGAGCCTCGAGTATCTCAAAGCCTTTGTTCATCATGGTGGCAGAGTCGATCGTGACCTTGGGCCCCATTTTCCAGCGGGGGTGCGCCAACGCCTCAGCAGGCGTGACTGCATCAAAATCCACCTGCGGCTGGCGCGCGAAGGGACCTCCGGAGGCTGTGAGTACCAGCCGCTGAACAGGGGAGTCGGCGCGGTTTAAAAGAGCTGGATTCAGATTACGTTGAGTACAGGCCAACGATACATCCCGCGCCTGCATACATTGAAAAAGGGCACTATGCTCGCTATCAATCGGGAGGATATTCACACCGCGCTTGCGGGCGAGACCCATCACCATCTCACCTGCGGCCACCAAAACCTCTTTGGTTGCCAAAGCCACATCATGTCCGGCTTCGATGGCGGCGATCACCGGTCGCAAGCCGGAGAGCCCGACTAAAGCGCAGAGAACCGTGTCCGCCTCAGGCACGGCGGCTAGCATGACAACCCCTTGATCCCCGACCAAAACCTCGATGCCATGTTTTGCAGCCAATTCACGGATGCTCTCCGCTGCAATTGGATTTGCCAAAGCCACCTGACGCACACCAAACTCCAGTGCCTGTTCAATGAGCCGATTTGCGCTGGTATCAGCGGCTAGGCCAACCACGCGTAGACGGTTGGGCAGCGATTCAACCACCCGCAAGGTATTCTCCCCAATTGAGCCGGTGCTCCCTAATATGACAATTGATTTCAAATTATCTTTCGTTAACCATTAATTGTTCTTTGCGAAAAGTTGTTTATCTGGCCTTATTGCGGCTTATTTCGCAATCATCCACCGCATAGCGGAGGATATACTGTGTTGCTTTCAGTATGTCCGCCGCTATGCGGTGGACGGAAATTACATCCCGTGTTCCACATCACAAATTGACTGCGGAGCCGACCTCTTGTAGGTCCGGTTTCCAACCGGACATGTCCGATTGGAAATCGGACCTACGTTGCTCCCGCGCTCCAGATGATAAACGCGTACATCAGCGCCGGGGTGAAGATCAGGCTGTCAAACATATCCAAAATTCCGCCCATCCCTGGAAGCAGACCAGCGGAGTCTTTAATCTCCACGCTCCGCTTAAACATGGACTCAAAGAGGTCGCCCATCACACCAACTATGCCCAGGAGCAGCCCTAGAGCGGCGATTGTCAACATGTTGATGCTCTCCAACGGTCCGCCCTGAATATAGTCGCAGCCCCGCGCCAGAGCAGCCATAGCAAGAGCGGCCAGTACTGAGGCGACCAAACCACCGGCAAGACCCTCCCATGATTTTTTGGGTGAAATAGTTGGGCACATCTTGTGCTTGCCGCAAGAAGTTCCAACGCCGAAAGCTCCGACATCCCCCAGCTTAACAACCACAGCCACAAAAGCGGCTAGGAATATTCCTGTGCGGCAGGCGGGAATTTCACAACTTTTGAGCGCGCCCCACTGCGCGACCCGGATAAAATAGCTCAGCATAAAAGGGAGATAGAAAAAACCCAGCAGAGTGACTCCAACACGCTGAACCGGAGTTCTAACATGCGGGTTGAACATGACCCGCGCGAGCAGTACAAAGACAAAGAACGCGAGTGCCAACGGCCCCAGATCCCCCCCCCAGGCCATAGTTTTCAGGAGCGCGGGCGGATAGACATAGGTCAAAGTAAGCCAAATGAGCCCGGCCGCCACGCCGAGATGATCCTCGACCTCAATGCCTTTCCTCTTTATCATGCCATAAAACTCGCGCTGACAGCAGACTGACATGGCTAGAAGGATCATAAAAATAAAAACACCTGGCAGGCAGCACATAACTAGTAACCAAAAAGCAGCCACTGCCAAACCGGCACATATTCTTCGTATTAACACTCTGCCACCCCTCCAAATCTTCGCTGTCGCCGAGAATACACATCCAGAGCAAGTTTAAAATCAGCCTCACGAAAGTCAGGCCACAACACATCCGTCACATAAAACTCACTGTAGGCACACTGCCACAGCAGAAAATTGCTGACCCGCATCTCGCCACTGGTTCTGATGATCAAATCCGGGTCAGGCACATCCGGCGCATAGAGATGGCTTGTAATCAGATCCTCATTCACATCCTCCGCCTTCAGCGTACCTGCCGCAACCTGGGCAGCAATCGCCTGCACCGCCCGTGTCAATTCACTGCGGCCGCTATAACTCAAAGCCACAATTAACTGAGTTTCAAAACCCGCGGTCTCGCGTTCCACTTTTTCCAGTGATTTCAGTAACTCACCCGGCAGGTCAGCGCGGCAGCCAATCAAGCGCAGCCTGACCTTTCTTTGAATCAGATCCTTTTTATAGCGCTGGATAAAGAGGCTCAGGAGCGACATCAGCCCTTTGATCTCATCATCCGGGCGGGACCAGTTCTCAGTACTGAATGCGTAGAGGGTCAGATAACGGACTCCCGCATCACGGCAATACTCCATCACGCAGCGCACAGTCTCCGAGCCAGCCTGATGGCCTTCCAGCCGGGCTTTCCCCTGTCGCCGCGCCCAGCGTCCATTGCCATCCATAATAATGGCAATGTGAGCTGGAATTTTATTGATGGTGCCAGCCGTCATTCAAAGTCCCAGGCGCAGAGTTGTCTCACGCGACGGCCCGACCGATAAAATTCCCAGCTGCCCGCCGATCAACTCAATCAGCCGCTCCACATAGGCGCGCGCCTTGAGCGGCAAATCCTCATAGCGGGTGATGTCACTCGTCTGTGACATCCAGCCGGGCATCTCCTCGTAGACTGGGGTGCAGCGGTTCAGCACACTCAGGTCAGCGGGGAAAACCTCATAGCGCACGCCGTCATCACGCCGGTAGGCGGTACAGATCTTGATCACCGGCACATTATCAAGCACATCCAATTTCGTCATGGCCCAGAAATCAACACCATTCACCATGGCGGAGTAGCGTCCGACCACAGCGTCAAACCATCCGCAACGGCGCGGCCGCCCAGTGGTGGCTCCAAACTCGCCACCCACAACCCGCAGATGCTCGCCCATTTCATCGCACAGTTCCGTTGGAAACGGACCCGCTCCCACGCGGGTGGTATAGCATTTGATCACACCGACCACGCGGTCGATTTTGCGAGGCGACAGACCGGAACCTGTGCATGCGCCGCCAGCGGTGGGGTTGGAAGAGGTGACGTAGGGATAGGTGCCAAAATCGATATCAAGCATGGTGCCCTGCGCACCCTCCAGCAGGATACTTTTTCCCTCACGATCCGCGTTGTTGATAAAACTTATTGAGTCGGTGATATATTTTTTCAGACTCTCGGCGGCACTCTTATAGGTCGCCGCCATCAGCTCCACATCCAGCTCAGGAGCACCCATAGCGACCAGGGCGAGATTGGCTTCCTCTGTATCGGCACGGACATTCTCCAGAAAAGATGGGGAGAGCATATCGCCGACGCGGAAGCCGGTGCGTCCCATTTTGGCGCCGTAAGCCGGGCCAATGCCGCGTCCCGTGGTGCCGATTTTCTTGGTGTCGCAACGCCGCAGCTCATCAGCGGCATCCAGGGCGCGGTGCCACTGCATGACCATATGTGTGCGGTCGCTGATAAACAGGCGGCCCTCGATATCGATGCCCTTTTCGCCCAACATTGCAATCTCTTTCAGCAGGTCAAGTGGATCCATCACCACGCCATTGCCAATCACACAGAGCTTGCCCGGATGCAAAATTCCTGAAGGAATCAGATGCAGGACATATTTTATACCCTCAGCGATCACTGTATGGCCCGCATTACTTCCGCCCTGAAAACGAACAATCACATCCGCTTGCGAGGTAAGCACATCAATCACTTTTCCCTTACCCTCGTCACCCCACTGCGCACCAACTAAAATCGTGTTTGGCATAAAAGCTCTCCTATACAAGTTTGGCATCGACGTGTACGATGCGTAGAAGTTATTCATTATAACCCAAACCAATGAGTTTATGCAATGTGCGAAAGCTATTAATTAAAATCGTTGAATTTAAAAAAAATGATAAAACCGATGCCCGCACTTGCAAAAGCACCGTTAAAATGATAATTTAATAAATCTTTATCGATCAAAGTAAGATTCCTGACAGCATACAAAGGTTATAGGCATGGCGTTAATTTTGGGTTTACCAAAGGGCAGCCTCCAAGAGGCTACCTTTAATATAATGAAAAAAGCGGGTTTTAATGTGCGCGCAAGCTCACGTTCTTACGTGCCGCGCGTGGACGACCCGGAACTGACCTGCCGTCTGATTCGTCCGCAAGAGATCTCCCGCTATGTGGAACTGGGGTTGCTGGATGCCGGGATCACCGGCTATGACTGGATCTATGAAAACAACTCGGATGTGATCGAAGTTTGTGAGATGTGCTACTCTAAAGCCACTTCGAATCCAGTGCGCTGGGTGCTGGCAGTGCCGAATGACTCTCCGGTCAAAACCGTTAAAGATCTGGAAGGCAAGCGTATCGCCACCGAAGCGGTGGGTCTGACAAAACGCTACCTTGATCAGCATAACGTGAGCGCTGAAGTTGAATTTTCCTGGGGTGCAACCGAAGTCAAAGCCCCCGAGCTGGTGGACGCGATTGTCGAGCTGACAGAGACCGGCTCCTCCCTGCGCGCCAATAACCTGAGAATTGTTGAGACCATCCTGACCTCCACCACCCGCCTGATTGCCAACAAAAAGGCGTGGACTGATCCAGTGAAACACGCCAAGATTGAGCAGTTCTCAATGCTGCTGCAGGGCGCTTTGGCCGCTGAATCAAGAGTCCTGCTAAAACTCAATGTCGCCGCGGAAAACCTGAAAGCCGTGAGTGCAATTATCCCATCATTGCAAGCGCCGACAATTAACCGACTTAATGATGACACCTGGTTCGCGATCGAATCAGTGGTTGAGGAGAAGATCGTTCGCGATATAGTGCCGCCCCTGCGTGCGGCAGGCGCTACGGGTATAATCGAAATTCCTCTCAATAAAGTCATCTTTTGAAATAAACAAACTGCCCTGCAACGTGCGAAAAAACGTGCGGGCAGCAACTCAATCCGAGGAGAAAAAACGTGGGATCTGTTAAGAAAAAGCGCCGTGCCAAGATGTCAAAACATAAATACCGTAAGCGTCTTAAGGCTAATCGTCATAAGAATAAATAAGCGCATCAACTAGATTCGCGCCAGCGCAACCTGGCATCCGCAAAGGGCATGGAGCAATACAATACGACTGGCAGTGATTTGCCAATCTATTGATTGCTATGCCCAATATGCTATTTTCTGCAGTTTTGGGGGTTTTTGGGCCGCCATCGCTGGCGGCAAGCCGACCGCGCAGCGCGCTGCGAAAAAATAATGAGGTAACTCGAGGTTCAGCTGCATCGGAGTCAGGGTCAGTAAGCAATGCCACCAAGTCACTAGGTCACCAAGCCACCAGGTCAAAAAACCGTTTTGGAGCAGACTGTCTGAACCACAAACTGCATTTGTCCAAACGCATAGCGTTTGTTACTAAAGCAGCGGGCTCATAGCCATTAAATTTTCAGTGAGTGCGAAGACCTTTCGCATATTACACAAACCCATTTGGTTGCGGCGGAAAGCTGCTTTAGGAGAAATAATGAATGCGAAAAGGTCAGGTTTAAACTTCAGACCAATCTTTGCGCCGTTCGTTTTCTCTTTTTTTGTGGGGTTAGGCGCAATCGTGCTCATCAACGGATGCGTTTCACAGTGCGTGGTTGACCCGCCAGATGAGATCACCACTCTGCCAGCCCGCGAGACGCTTGAAGCGGGCTCGATGGCACTCTACATGCAGGGACTACTCTACGAAAGCGCTACCAACGCCGCCCCTCAGCTGGCATCTGAAGCCTATGCCAAAGCGCTGGAACTGAACCCATATAACCAGAGTGCCCTCGCAGCGCTGATCAACACTCTGACCCAGCAGCAACGCCATGGGGAGAGTTTACAGGCACTCGTTCAGTATTTAGATAACTTTCCAGAGAGTACGGAACTCCACACCTATGGTGTTCAACTGGCAGATCACCTGAAAAAACCTGCTTTGGCGGCCCGCTACTGCCAGCAGATTCTAATCCATGATCCCACTAATCAACCTGTGGCTCAGGCGGCTATCCAGTACTCCTTCGCAAGCAAAGCTCCGCGCGCCGCGCTCGCGACCATGCGCCGTTTTACCGCCAAGCTCGACAGCAGCACAGCACTGAAGTTCTCGCTGGAGACCGCGCTGGAGACCTGCTCCAAAATAAAAGCACCGGAACAAGCGGCGAAATGCTGTGATGTCGCCCTGGAATTCGCAGACAATAACGAAGAGAAATCCGATGTGATGATGGTCAAAGGGTATTGCCAGCTTGAGGCAGCCCAGACCAACAACGCTGTGCGAAGTTTCAACGCGTCCTACAATTTTAATCCTAAGAATTATATCCCCCTGAGCCACCTCGGAGTTATCCTTGCCGCGCAACCAACACAGCTGCGCAAACTTGAACGGCAGTGCGCGACTGGAGCGGACGACGCGCAACCGCCGCTGGAGCTGATTCTCGGACACGCCTATCTGGCACTGGAGCAACCCGAAAAAGCCGCACAAGTTATGGCACAGTACTATCAGCGAAAAATGCGGGAGGGATGTTTTGCTGACCGGCATTTTTACCTTCTACTTGGCTCCACCTATGAACTTTATAAGGCGTATGAGCAGATTGACCAGCTTTTCACCGATGCAATCTGCGCCTACCCTGATGACCCGGATATCCTGAATTTTGCAGCTTACCTCTGGGCTGAGCGTGATATCAACCTTGATCAGGCTCTGAGGCTTATCAACATTGTTCTGAAACAGAGGCCCGATAACGCCGCCTTTCTTGACACCAAGGGCTGGATTCTGCATAGGCTGGAGCGTAACTTTGAGGCGTTGCAGCTTCTACTCAAAGCCTGCTCACTCGAAAACCAAGAGCCCGTCATCCTGGACCACACGGGCGATGTCCTCGACACGCTCGGCCACGAAGTGCTGGCACTGGACTTCTGGATGATGAGCTACCTGAATGACCCGCAGCCAGCTGTTGCCGACAAACTGACCAAGCGGGGTGTAGTGCTGCCAACGAGATAGAACTATGGAAAACAACCCTTTTTATAAGATCCCCTACCACCCTGAATTTGACAGAATGACACCAGAGGCCGCTGAAGCCGCCTTGAAAGTGCTGCTGAAAGAAGCGCATGCCGCAGTTGATCAATTGCTCTCTGAGGGATTTTCTCCAACTTGGGAGGGGTTGATCACCCCCATACATGCGGCAGGAAAAGATCTCGGCGACACATGGGGTCTCTTGAACCATATGCTCTCGGTCATGAACAGCGATGAATGGCGCCGTGTGCAGGAGAGCCTGATGCCGGAGATCATTAAATTCTCGCTGCGCGTCGGGCAAAGCAAACCATTATTCAAGGGCTACTGTGATATTCGTGACACTGCTGCGAACTCACTCTCCTCTATTCAAACCCGTATTCTGCATAAGATGATCCAAGGCGCCGAACATGCGGGTGTTGCTCTGGCTCCAGACAAACAGGAGGCCTTTAACCAGATTCAAATGAAGCTGGGGCAGATTTACACTAAGTTCAGCAACAACGTTCTGGATGCGACCAAAGTTTACTCGCTGCTGCTCTCTGAAAAAGCGAATGTCGATGGTTTGCCACGCGATCTCTTGTCAATCACAGCTGAGGCGGCCCGCGATGCTGGCCACACTGGTGCCACAGCGGAAGCCGGCCCTTGGAAGATCACCCTGGACTACGCGGTCTATGGCCCCTTCTTGAAACACAGCCGCAACCGTACGGCGCGCGAGCGGATCTACCGCGCGGCGGTCACCAAAGCCTCATCTGGCGAGCTGGACAACCATCCGCTGATAGACCAGATTTTGGAATACACCCTGAAGGCCGCGCGGATGCTTGGTTACAAAAACCACGCTGATTTAAGTCTTGCAGTCAAAATGACGGGAGACGTGCAGGCGGTCTATGATCTTAATGACGAATTGTCTGCTGCGGCGCGGCCAACCTTGATCGCTGAGCGCGTTGCGCTGCTCAAATTCGCGCGGAACAATGGCTTTGAAGAGCAAACTTTTCAGCCATGGGACATTGCATATTGGTCAGAGCGTCAGCGGGAGCAGCTCTTTGACTACAACGAGGAGGAACTTAGCCGCTACTTCCCCTTCCCGAAGGTTCTGGAGGGCATGTTCAAGCTGGTGGAGCGTATCTTCAATATCCACATTATCCAGGCGGATGGCGAAGTGCCTCTATGGCACAAAGATGTGCGCTTCTTCAGGGTCAGCGATGAAAACCACCAACCCATAGCCTGCTTCTACCTCGACCCTTACAGCCGTCCCGCCACCAAGCGCGACGGCGCGTGGATGAACGAATTCCGTACACGCGAAAGACGCGCTGACAACACACTTCAACTGCCCATGGCGGTGCTGGTGTGCAACCAGAGTGTACCCGTTGACAACAATCCATCGCTCATGCGCTTTGGTGAGGTGACCACCTTGTTTCACGAGTTTGGCCACGCCCTGCAGCACATGCTCACAACCGTGGATGAGCCGCAGGCATCAGGTATTAACGGGATCGAGTGGGACGCGGTAGAGATTGCCAGCCAGTTCATGGAGAACTGGTGCTACGAACGCAGAACCGTGAAAGAGCTCAGCTCGAATGTTGAGAGCACTGCGGAAATCCCTGATCAGCTCTTTGACAAGGTCATCCGCTCCAAAAACTATCACTCAGCCTCAGCGATAATGCGTCAGCTCTTTTTAGGTGCCACTGACATGGATCTCTACGCAAAGTATCCTGATCCCAAATGGAGTGACCCCAATGCGGTCAAGCTGGAAAACGCTGAAAAATACGCACCCTGGCCGCTGCTGGACGAGGATCGATTTCTGTGCTCCTTCAGCCATATTTTCGGTGGCGGCTATGCCGCTGGATATTTCAGTTATAAGTGGTCGGAAGTACTCTCCGCCGACGCCTTTGCCGCCTTTGAAGAGGCGGGCCTTGAAGATCGTGAGGCCATCCGGGAGACCGGTCTGCGCCTGCGCCGCACCATCTTTGGGCTGGGCGGCGGAACCCACCCCATGGAGGCTTTCAAAGCCTTCCGGGGACGGGAGCCCTCCACTGCCGCGTTACTGCGCCATAGCGGACTAGAGCAATTTTCGACACAACAATATTCCAAAACCATTGGATAGCTCACTATGACAAACAAAGCACTTCCACTCACACTTTTCTGCGCCGCCGTTTTCCTGTGTGGCAACCTTATGGCTGCCGCCCCTACATTTCGCGTTGACAAGGACTATCCAGAGCTCGAACTCACAATGCGTGTGCTGGGTAACTCCCAGCCCGAGATGCTGGCACAGTTCAAAACATTCACCTATACCGCCACCCGGGGCGAAGAAAGCTTTAAACAGAACCGATTTGATCCACAGGAACTCTGGTATGCCAGTCAGCATGGCGGGCAGTGGCTGGACAACAACGGCAACACGCTGGTGATTGGCCAGGCCACCCAGCAGTTGCCGCAGTTCGCTGAACCGCATGTGCTCAGAGAGGTGTTTGAAGAGGCGCTCAACGCCGCAGCCAATAGAGTCGCACAGGAGACACCGGCATCATACTGCGCGTGGGTCGAAAGCTTCGCCGGTGTCAAGCCCGGTATGCCAGTCAAAATGCGAACCGCCTCCAACTTCAGTTTACATGACGCGATTTTTATACCCAACCCCGACAGTCAACGGCTGATCTACCTCTTCCGCGTAAAAGTTCACACACCTGCTGGTCGCCGCGTACCCTCTAACTGGTATTGCGCGGTGCTCCTTCTCGCTGATGCAGACGACAGCCAAAAGGCGCGGAATAACTTTGAGAGCCAGTTCCTGACCAAGGTGGCAGCTGCCCCGCGAAGCCACACCAGTACCTAGCGCAGCATAGCCGCAACCAATTCTTTATCTCTCACAGAGGCACAGAGTTCTCTGAGTTGTTTCAGAGTTTCCACCAGCAAAGACTCAAAGGCGTAAAGTTCGGGCTCGACGTTCCCAGTTTTCCACATTTTTCACCTCTAAGATTTTTCACCTTAAAATATTCTCTCAGTGCTGCGAAAAGTTCAGCTACTCTCTGTGTTCTCTGTGCCTCTGTGAGAGATAATAAACGTACAAAAAAAACAAGAATATGAATGATAGTAGTACAGAAGGCCGGACGCTCTAATGAGCTGCTCCCTTCGCGGAGAGCTGCTGGCCCCGAAATTCCCGACAGCCCCAGTCGTATGGCAGCCCGTAAATCCATCGCCAACATGAAAGAGTGGTGGTTCGCTGAAACCCCGGAGTATATCTTTCTCTCCGATGTGCGCAGCTCAACTGGGCGCGCGCTGGTCAAAGAGATGCAACAGAATATGCCACACCTGCGGAGTGCATACGCAAAGCTGATTCCGCCCTTTGAGCCTTTGACCGATGCCAATGTGGTACGCATCTTTGGAACCCAAGAGGGTTACAAACAATATGTGAGCGAGAGCCTCGAGTGGTCGAGCGGACTCTGGTCCCCGATGCAGCGCGAACTGGTGATTCTCGCGCAGGGCCGCGATAACGCCAAAACAATCGAGATCATCCAGCATGAGGGTTTTCATCAATACCTGTTTTTCGCCACATCGATGATCTCCAGCCTGCCCTGGTACAATGAGGGCCACGCCTGCTTCTTTGAAGCCGCGCAAGTTGATCGCCGAGGGGTTGTGAAAATCCAGGAAAACAGCCGGGTGCGGCACCTGCTGGCCAACCCGGACGCAACAGCCAAACACATTCCCACCCTGCTGACCATGGGCTACGATGTTTTTTATCACAAAACTGATGAGATGCGCTCTCTGAACTACACCACCGCCTGGGCACTGATCTACTATCTGCACAAAGGGGCGCCACTGGAGCGCACCAACCCCTACGCGCAGATACTCGACAAATATCTTGCCACGCTCAAAACCTCCAAGAACTCCGCCGATGCCACCACAGCGGCTTTCGACAACATTAACACAAAAAAGCTGCAAGAGGATTTCACCAACTTCTGGATGCGTCAGCGAAACAAAGGCCGCCTTTTCGACCCATTCAAATAATCTATCCGCTTGACAAAACACCCCGCAAATTTGTATCTTTTACGCGCTATAAGTAAATAGGAGAAAGAGAATGTACACTGCTTCAGATTTAAAAAAAGGACTCAAAATTGAGGTCGACGGATTGCCGTATATCATTACCGAATTTGATTTCAGCAAACCCGGTAAAGGCCAGGCAATCTATAACTGTAAACTCAAAAACATGCTGACCGGCACCACCATGAACCGCAGCTACCGCTCCAACGATAAGTTTGAAAAGCCCGTACTGGAACAAAAAACTATCCGATTTTCCTACGAAAACAGCGGCCATTACATCTTTATGAATGAAGATTTTGAAGAGGTTATGGTTGCGGATGATGTTTTGGGACAGAATAAATTTTTCCTGCAGGACGATATGGCGGTGGAGGCTCTCTTCTACAACGATAAGGTCATTGAACTTGAGCTGCCCAATCTGATCGAGCGCAAGATCGACAACTGCGATGTAGGGGCCAAGGGCAACACTGCGGCTGGCAAAGTGATGAAGCCCGCGCAGATTGAAGGCGGTTACAGCCTCCAGGTGCCGCTCTTTGTCAATGCTGGCGACATTATCCGCATCGACACTCGCACCGGCGAATACGCCGACCGCGTCCGCTCGTAAATGATACCAAATGAGAGCGCGCAAAATGTGCCAACAAAAGCAGTTGACGGCACTATGCTCAAATTGATATACTTTACAGAACCTTAACCTAAAAGATTTATTGTCGGGGCGTAGCGCAGCCTGGTAGCGCGTTTGCTTGGGGTGCAAAAGGTCGAGAGTTCAAATCTCTCCGCTCCGACCATTTTTAAGCCTGTATCTGTTGGTTTAACCCAATGAATACAGGCTTTTTTGTGCCCAGAAGCGGTTTTCTGTGTATCCAGTGCAGTATGTGACACGATGTGTTTCGGCGATACAATTACCGAAACATTGCCGAAACACCGAAACGCTATCACCTGAAGCAGGAGATGAAGTCCGTCCGTTACCAGTTACGCCCCCGTCAATCATCTATCAACCAAAAAACAGCGTCCGCATTGCACTACTGACCAAGCCACCCGTCGAATGAACGCCAGATGTTTACCCAGTGATGCAGGACGCGGCTCAAACAGGCTGGACGGGCGATTGATCGCTTGTGCTGCCTGCGCCCCCTGTGAGGCTACTGGCACGTCTGGCGGTGTCGCACATCTTAAGCCCTACCAGCAACCGCACCCCGGTACCCATCGCTGCCCAAGAGCGTTTTGGGCCTTCCACCTGCCTGCCTAACATAAAAGGGGGGGCGGTACGTTGCCTCAGTCACTCGTTTACCGTTCGGGTGCGCGCGCGAAGGCGTGACTGATCGTCCCATGCAAATTGTATCGGGATTGCGGTTGCTGTGAGAGCATACGCGAAGATGCAACAACATGCTCCACCACCCCAGCCCCAGCCTATGGGGGGTTAGGAGTCCCGTGATGCGGCGGGGGCGTTGCGCGGCGGGGGGACTCTCTCCGCTCCCTCCCTGTGGCACTCTTCTGCATCGAACGCATCTTGGGGCGTAGGCAACCACTGCTCCGGTTTTGCGTGTGGGGGCGAAAATAAGGACGAGTAGGGCTTAAAGGGGTGACGTTTGAGATGAACGGGAGTTGAAAAACAAGTCAAAAGGGGGCAAAAAGTGAAGGCTAATGATTAAATAAACAAATTTTATCAAGCACTTCCTCTGCTATTTCAAAGAGTGCCCGTAGCGCCTTTTAAGCTTTTAAACAACTTCCCTATATACCTGTCACGATCATCTGTCATAAAAAGAACGTGGTTATATTCCATCTCTTTTTGCGGGAAACCCCATTGCAGTTGCGGAAATTCGGTCCATGACAGTATAAAGCTGTTAAGGATGATACCAGGATCGGCAAAGCGCTTTTCAATATCTTTGATACGTTTATGAAACTGAATTTTATCACTGCCAGGACCTTCGTGTAGCATTCCGTGGGGTTCTATGAATGTGATATATTGCTTGCCGTCAATAAGCATCCAGAGGATAAAATCGGGGTAAAAATTACCGGCTTCAAAAAACCCAACACCTTTACCGCGACTTAGATTACGCAGTAAAAAGAGTTCAACCCCTTGGGCTTTAAGTTCTGACTCGTGCGACTCCGACCACTCTTTGAGATCCACCACAAACTGAAACTCACTTTCATTTAAAGCGACCGGCAGGATGGTGATTTTTCCGCCCCTCCTGACGTGAAATAAAGGTTGAAAAAGGTGCATCCCAAAACGGCAGGCTTGAATGTCATTTGCTTTAAGCAGTGACTTTTTATTTGCCTTGAGCTCTTTTTCAATTTGTTTAATAGCAAGTATAATCTGTTCTTCACTACCGTCTACAATAAGCTGGTAAAATTCCTCCTGTGGCATATTATCATCGGCTGGCGTGAGATCTCTTAATTCGAGGCGCGGTTCAAAAAAGGAACGTTTACAGTAGTTGTAGTAGTGCTCACAATATCGCTTGAGTAACTCCGCTGCAACCTGCTGCAACAGCATTACCCCGTCAAAATTATCTGGATCAAGCCGGGTGCCGGGAAGATTCAGGGTGTACCATGTTTTGTCTGCCAGGAGCTTCTTTATTCCAGCCTTGTCAATATTCAGGTTATACCAGCTTCGTTCACGCTTAAACTGCTCCAGCTCAAAGTACAGCTGATCAAGATTAAGTAGAGCAATCTGCTTATTGGTCAGCTTGACATTATCTTTATTAACAACTTCAGAGCGCTCCCTTGAATGAATAGATTGGATACGCGGATACCAGTCGGATGTAATCGGATGCAGTTGCAGGTATTCGTTTAATTGACCAAGATTCGGCACCGGGGCATCCTTTTTGAAATCATACTCTTTACCGTCATCTGTTTTTCTTTTAGGCCGTATAATCTGCAGCTTTTTACCGAAGTCATAGGTTACGTTAAGAGGAATATTAAAAACCTTCCTCCGCTCGTTACCGGGTAATCCCTCATCTGCAAGAAATTGGCGGAATTTCTCCATGAAATCTGCTTCAACACCAAAGACATTCAAGGTCTCAAGTTCCTCTATATGCGGTGGAATAGATGGCGCATGGCTATGCCCGCTACGCTTGAGACTCCACCGATAACCTTTTAAACGTACACCGCGCCCGAAGAGTTGAATAATCTGAGCACCCTCGCTTTTACCGACATGCATCAGCCCCAGAGTGCTTACCCGCCAGCAATCCCATCCCTCAACAAACTTTTTAGACCCGATAAGGAGATTGACAGGCGATGATGAATTCTTAACAGTTTCGAAGACAGCCTCTGAAAAATCACTGTCCTGAACAGAGAGAGACAGCTTATCCTGCAGCGCAACTTTTTCAATATGCTCAGTCAAGGACTTTGCGTCGCCCACATTTATCAGCCCGAATGGTGTTTCTGATGATCCAACACGCAGCGATATCTCACCCGAATCACCTTTTACACGCTCAAGTACAAGGTTGCCGCCGGTTGTGGCATTGAATAGCCGCAACACTATGTTTTTATAGAGTTCATCATAAGACAAGCCTGTGCCCATTATTTTGGCCAACCATGTAAACGAACCTTCAAATATATCGTTGCCGTTGATATCCAGCAGCCCCGTATCCTGCCCATTACCGGTTAATATCTCTTTTATACGCTTACAGGCTTTGTTTTTATCGGATAAAAAATCGGCTATGAATGAAATAATTAAGGCTACATCAGTAGCGACAATCTGTTCATCCTTTACAAATTTCCCCCCGCTTACAGTATTGCCTACAAATACCCATAGAGGCTTTTCAATATTAAAAGGGGTGAGCAAGTGACTTTGCTCTTCATAGATGTCAAGTTGTTGATAAAATTTGAGAAGACAGGCAGTTAAGTAAACAGAGTTAGTCTCCTCAAAAGTTTTCGGTAGATTAAGTATCTGATAGTCTTTACCGAAGCCGTCCTCATAAAACCAACGGTACGAATAATCGAAAACAACAGTCTTGGCATAATCATCTTCATGGTCAGTCCCAGAGACAGCCTGATCAAAGGTTGCAGAGTATTCAAATGTGAAGCCTTTATCACACAGCATAGCCCGATTTTTATACCAGGCATTTTCTTCACTCTTGGCGCCTTTACCGGATAACCCGCGATGCCCCTCATCAACAAGCAGCAGGTTCTGATCTCCGAGACTACGTGTTTCTATCATACTAGGCCCCTGTTTATCGCCTAATTTAGTGATCTCTATGACATCAATTTTTGAAAAGGTTTCCTGAGCCATATCCAGCCGATCAGCAAGGATATCACTCTGTGCCAACTCTGCGATATGTTGTTCGCTCAGCCGTTCGTTAGGGGAAATAAGAATAGCCCGTGAGCACTCTTTAGCCTTGTTATACTTCTTCAGATAGTGCGTATATTGCAGGTAGTTCACATGCATCAATAAGGTTTTACCGGAACCGGTCGCATTCTGCAGTGAGAGCTTATTGAGATCCTCCTCATTGTAGTAATCCACATTTGAGTATGCGGGCCAGCGGCTGTTAAATTTATCCACGTACTCATTCAGCGCTATCAGCATTCCTTCGCTGTCCTGAAAATAACGATCAAGATAAACCTCAACAAAAAGAAGTGAGAGCCATTGAAAGTATTTCCAGACAACAGGACGGTGACGTCTGGAATTGATAGCCATTGTATGGCGTACAATATTCTCTTCATACTCCAGTAGCTGTTGCTTGGTTATGGCGGTAAAATCATTCCAGAACCAGGCGCTGTTAACCAGTGCGTGATAAAAGCGGTGCAGGTTGTCTTTATCCAGCCCCTCCAGAGGGAAATCTTTCACAGGTTCCGCCAGCTTATGGAAGGGACGTTCTTTTGTATTTTCACGCAGAGGATCAATACCGAACAGACTGATCAACCACTGATTCAGGAGCAGTTTGTCTCTGAACTTATGTGTTTTGCGCCCTTTAGATTTGCGTTTCGCCATTATCAAAGCCCTCCATTTTTCTTAGAAGACGTGAGTTTTTTGACGACTTTATCGAAATCAGATTCAATGCGCTGTGTTCGGTTGAATTTATCGTATTCAGCATACGCCTTTTCTTCAGCCTGTTTACGGGTAACCGAGCCGTAGCCTTCGAGGATCCGGTATTCGTTAAACTCCAGAAAGCGGTTTACGCTTTCGGCAAAGCTCTCCATAGTAAAGGTGGTACGGGTTTCAATAATGCGCTCAATGTAGTCAAAAAAGGCGGTAACAGTCCGCTCCAGCTTTTTGATCTCATCTTCCCGCAGATAATTCTTTCCGATGGCTGTATCAGATTTTAGGATGCGACCCACCGGCGCATTTTTATACGTCATCATCCCCATGAGCGGTTTTTCGGAGTCGGCGTTCAGATAGATGATTTCAGCCGCTGTATGGCCGGTGATAGCAAAGTGAAACTTATCCTGCACATGAGCATAGAAATTACGGGTGGTTTCCGAGCGGGGATCGTAATCAATACTGCACTCGGAGAAAATATCAGTAATTTGCTGATAAATTCGGCGCTCAGAGGCGCGGATCGAACGGATACGCTCCAGCAATTCACGGAAGTAGTCCTTGCCGAAAAAACGTCCGTTTTTCAGCCGATCGTCATCCAGGGCAAATCCCTTAGTGATGTATTCTTTCAGCAGCTGCGTCGCCCAGATCCGGAACTGCGTGGCTTTTGATGAATTTACCCGGTAGCCCACAGAGATGATAGCATCAAGATTGTAAAACTTGACTGAGTGAGTTTGCGTTTTGTCCTCAATGGCCCCATGTTGAGTGGTATGTTCCAAAATGGAACTGACCACTTTTTCATCCAACTCGCCGGACTCAAAGATATTCTTAAGGTGTTTGGTAATAGCGGGTCGCTGCACACCGAAAAGCTCAGCAATACGATCCTGCGTCAGCCAGATCGTCTCATTATGAAGAACACATTCCACCTTCACTTCACCGTCGGGGGCGGTGTAGAGCAGAAAATCAGTCAGCTCATCCTGCGTTGTCAAACGATGTTCTTCAGTTTTGCCCGTAGGTTTATCCAAGTCGTGTTTATCGGACTCTTTTCGTGATTTCTTTGCCATTATTTTGCCTCCCACATCTTTTTATGGAACTCCTCTTCGATGAGACGAACCTTCCAGTTTTCATCGTCCTTCTTCAGGTTGGGCAAATTGTTTGAACCATTAACATAGATGGTGTCATATTCAAAGTCCCGGGTTGAAATACGGTACTTCTTAAACCACTCATCCAGCATCAGATTATCCTCTTCCAGATTGCCGGTGAGCTTCCGCCAGACAATCAGCACCCTCTCTTTTTCTCCGTTATTTGGATTCATCGGGTTAGCAGGGATCCAGCCTTCCAGCTTACGGAACCACCAGGAACAATTGGCAGTTGACAATTGAGAATTGACAATTTCCACTTTCAACTCCCTGTTCTCAATTGGTTTGATTTTTCCATCAACCACCAGTTTGGTATGCTGGTCCTCCGGCAGTTCGGGGTCAGACTTACGGGTAAAAGCAGCGGAAAAACTTTGCGGGGCCGCCGTATGTTCCAGACGCAGACCGATCAGATAGTTAAAAGTTTCTATCAGATCAATGTTTTGAGTAATCTGCGCGTCACTGCCCGGCTTTTTAACCTTCAAGGTATAGGCGGTCGGATCATAAAAATCATCGATGTTGAGCAGAGACTGACTGCCGCGCGTCTCGACTTCCAGTAAATAGCGAAGCATATAATCTTCTTTAAGTGATGGATTGTTTTCAATAGCCTTATCACGGTCGGGGTTTTCATCAAAGACTAGATTATTTAAGGTATCCTCGTAGGATTCAAGGCGGATATATTTAAAACAGTGAGATATTCCAGCATTGCGAGTTGTAGGCTTACCGTCCTTCCAATCTGAGGAGTAGATGACTTTGGTGATGCGAGGTTTTAAGACATCCTTGAAATGATCACCCATCTCAGCGAGAATATATTTACGAGTACCTTTGTCCTCGCGGTTTAGGCTAATAACTGCATGACCGGTTGTACCCGATCCCGCAAAATAGTCTAAAACTAATTCTTGTTTGTCAGTAGTAATTTTAATTACGTCTAAAACCGCATAGATAGACTTGGGGTAATCAAAAACATTTGGACCTATAATGGCCTTTACAAGATTTGTTCCATGAAATTCAGATTGATATTTTTTATCCGCCCATAAATTTTTTAAGACTTGTTGCTCTCTGTATTTGTGCAAAAGAACGACTTCATCCCCCTCTTTCTTTGCCACAAAATAATCATCCTTGTTTAATTCCTCAAAAGATTCACAGATGTTTTTCCACGAAAACTCACCCTGCTTAGTTCTTGGATATAACTCATGGTAATCCTGATGGAATGAAGAAGTTATATGTCTTAAATCTGGGCTTACATAAATGGGATACCAGTTGTTCGGTTTGTTTTTTCTAGACCAAACAGTTCGAGCCCTAATAAAATTTTCATACCTATATCTCCCAATTTCATCCTCTAAATCAAAAGATTCTGCTACTTTTTCATCAATGGCCACTTGTCTAAAATCAGACTTAACTTTATCTTTACCATAAAACAAAAGATATTCGGTGTTTTCTGAGAAAAACTTTGACTGATTTCTACCCTTAGGATTATGCTGAACTGTTACGATTGCCAAGCGCCTGTTTTCTCCATATAAAGAATCCTTGATTTTTCCAAGATTATATAATTCAGCATGATCAATAGCTGTGATCAAAAATGCAGTTGAAGCGGTAAGTTTATCGGCAGCAACAAGTCTATCGTAAATTAAACTATTCCAACTACTATGTTTATATTCATTCTTATAGATTATTGGGGTTGCATTAGTATTATACGGTGGATCAATATACACACACTTCACCTGCTCCCGGTAGCGCTCCTGCAACAAATTCAATGCTTGGAAATTTTCCGAGTGGATTAACAGCCCGTCACACTGCTCATCAAAGTCCTCAATATGTTCAATTAAATCCGCTTTAAACCCATCGTTAAAAAATTCGGTATCAAGCACTAACTTATCATTGGCTTTCAAAAACTCTGTTGTTAAAGGCACGGTATATCCTGGTGATGCTAAGCTCGGCAGCCCATTGGAATCTCCTTTGATCTCATCAATAGCAAATAGTTTAACCCACTCTTCTCGCTGGGCGTCGTTAGAGGCGATTTCGTTATAAAGTCTCTTGGGAATCCGGTCCAGAGTAATACAGTAATTAGTCTCTGTAACAAACTTCTTTTTAAGCCAGAGCTTTTTCTGGAAGTCCTCTAGCTGGGCGAGAAAATCAATCAGCTTGATGGAGATTTTCCGGATAACTTTGAGCTTAGCCAGATAGCTTTCCACGGCGGGTACATCGGCATCTTCAATATCATCAAGATGCATGACCTCGTTTTTGATATAGAAATCCAGCTCTCGTTTAAGGAAACTCCCCAGGTCTTTATGGATGAAGTAATCGTAGGTGTTACGCGATGTGTATTGATTGATATATTTGGTTAGAAGCGGGCGGTTCGGAATTGTTTTAGTAGGAGCTACCAGCTTGAATGCAGACAGATAGCCTCTAACAACTGATTTCCACTCTTCGGCATTCGTGCTCTCTCCTCTCTCTTCCGTTTGTGTCCATACTTGCGTACCTGTGGTTTCTAAACGCTGGATGACTTGATCGGCGATAACAAGATTCGGCATGTCCCCTTTATTTAGGCTTTTACCATATTTATCTTTGAGCATCTTCTCTATCTGCTCATCAACATCATTTTTTCCACCCGGCAGGGATTTGTATTCAAAGTTGATTACGAGCTCACCGGCCTCATTAAACTCCAGCGGGGTTTCCTGATGCAACACAAAAAAGCGTTTTTTATCCTCAGCGGCTTTGACATTGCCGTGTTCACCCTCGCCAGCCTCTATAATCTTAAAATGGACTTTCAGGGCAGAGTTTGGAATGGCGTTAATTCCCCGTTCCATCTGATCCATAACTCTTATCTCTGCGGCTTGCGTAATATCGAAGCTGAAGTTGGAAAAATACTCCGCCGTTTTTATATAGTACTGATCGGCATTAGCCCAATGAAGTTTGACCTCCTCGCCGTTGTATGGAATGGCATAAGGGGCGGCTTTCCCTGAGTTTTCGCGGGTATGGTAGCGGCGGGACATAAAATCGCCCTGATCATAATAGCGTTCAAAAAAGCGGTACAGATGATCGTAGATATCGGCTTGGACTGTTGATTTGTCTTTAAGGTCATTTATGCGGGTAATCTCCTCAGCGTATTTTTTGGCCGCCGGAAGTTTCACATATGTCTCCTGAACATTCCAGTTTCCGTCAAGCGCATCCTCTCCCAGTGTTTTAACCAGCTCTTGTTTTGCCTCCTCCCTGAGTGAGAATGTTGACAACTCCTCTTGTTGACCGAAGGCATCTTCAATTATTTTTAGGAGGTCATTTTCTAAGAAGGATTTAACCTGTTGCGACTTTGCGTGCATGATCCGGTAAAACCCAAAATCGAGGTCGGGCTGATCGAGCTGGAACAGTTCGCAAAGCTTCTCTGTTAATTTTTTTCTAAGCTTCTCTGTTTTGGTCATTTTAAAATTCCTTGTTGTCTCGCTTCTCTAACACTTACGTTGGTAACACTTTTAATCAAAATCTGCCGAGTGTATATCCAACTGGAAATTCATTATACTACTTTCCATTGGATGGTGAACAGCTCTTCTATCTCTGTATGCTGCTCTTTGCGCTTAGTCAGCTGCTCTATCAAGAAATCACGTTTATCGGCAATCTCGTCCTCTATATCAAAAATCTGCCTTTGCTGCCTGCGCCTTAGTTTTTCGAGCTTTTTCAGTTCACTTTGTAACTCAGACTGCTCCTGGATGGTTGGGGCAAGGCGGACTTTACGGCGTGTGTCAGCGATCTGCCGTTTGGTGTCGTCCATTTCCTTAGCCGCCGCTTCCTCCTTGTCTTCAGCCCACTTATCAAGCTGAATACACGCCTCGGAGAGATGCTTATTGTTCTCTTCCAGGTTTTTGGTAATTGTTGACTTAACGTGCCTGCCGCTATCAGCCGTGAGCCGCGCATTTACAGACACCGGAACCGATACTTCGTCACACTCACGGCCTATACAGTTGAAAAGCTTCTCTATAACTTTCTGATTAAGGTTTTTACCTGAGCTATCGATTGCCGAAAACAGCAGGTAATCCTCTGATTCGAAAGAGGAAATTTTAAGTTTGGTCAGCCGTAACCACCCGCTCTTGCCTTTCAGCTCTTCAACCACTGAGATTTTGGTTGGGTTGTCTGTAATGTTAAATTCTACCCGTGCGGTCGGTGAGGGCAGATATTGACCGGTATCAATCACCTTTTCCCCCAGCGGGTGGTTAAGGCGATACAGGAAATCGTTGTTTTGCACATCCTGCTTTTTGGTAACCAGACAATACGTTCCAAGTTTTGAGATGTCGCCGAAAGGTTTATGGAGATTGAATGTCAACGCACTATCATCAAAGTCAGCTTCACCGGAGAGGATATACTTTGTTACAGTCCAGAACTGCCTGCCGATACGATCCAGTTTTTCCTGGGTGCCGATAATATTACCTTTAAGCCGCTCATGTACCTCCTCATCAAAATGCTCTAACAGAGCTTTGCGGGTATCCCTGAGCTTGGTCTGGATAGATTCTTCCAGCTCGTTTTGCAACTCGGCAAAAGCATTCTGGATCTCCCCTTCGGTGCGGCACTCCTGATAGATGTCCAGTACCCGACGCTCAAAATCAACACCGGATTCCAGTGAGCCAAGTACTTCATCGGATGCACCGAAAACACCATTGAACAGATTAAATTTATGCTCAAGCAGTTCATAGACACGTCTATCAGCGGCATTTTTTTCGTTAAGGAAATTAATTACAACCACATCATGCTTCTGCCCATAACGATGGCAGCGGCCAATCCGCTGTTCTATGCGTTGTGGATTCCATGGCAGATCAAAGTTAATCACCATAGAGCAAAACTGCATATTCAGACCCTCCGCGCCTGCCTCGGTCGCAATCAGGATATTAGCTGAATTTTTGAAGTGATCGAGAATTGAGACCCGTATATCAATTTGACGTGATCCGGTAATTCTACCCGTCGATTGATTTAATTTTATCCAGTCTTCATAAATCTTAGCGGATGCCGCATCTTTGTTTGTGCCGTTGAAGGTTACCACATTACCTGTATGACCATTATTTTCAAGATACTTTAGCAGCCAATCCTGTGTACGCCGGGATTCGGTAAAAATCACCGCTTTACGAGCGGCATTCATCTCCGCCATCCTTTCAAACCCGATATCTAAAGCCGTTAAAAGTGCTTTTGATTTGGTGTCAACGCCTATGTCTTCAGTCCATTTTATATATTGATCCAATTCCTCTATTTCAGAAGCGAGGCGGCTTATATCAATCTCCTTTTCTCGATTTTCTGCTGGCGGCATCTCATCTCTATCCGTCAGAATTTCCTCTTCATTTTCCAGCATCTCATCAAGCAGATCTCCGTCCAATGATGCCTGCTGAATCAACAGATCGGAGATAGGGATATCGGCTTTGGACTTATCTAAAAGTGCTTGCAGCCTTCCCCGAATACTTTCGAGTGTCCCGCATAAGGCAGTCGGCGAGGATGCAAGCAGTTTCCGGATTAAAAGAACAAGAAGATGTTTTTGGCTGGTTGGAAATGCATAGGTGTCATCCCGCATCAAATAGTGGGATACAGCTTCATATAACTTGTGCTCCTGCTCGGTAGGTTTAAACGGCATAGTAATCAGTTTACGCTCAGTATAGGAAACGTACTCTGTTAACTGACTTCTTAAAGTACGCCAGCAGAATCCCTGAAGCCTATCGCGTAGTCCGCTGATATCTCCACCATAGTTAATATACTGAGTTTTAAATGAAGCAAGATCACCAAAAAAATTATCATCAATCAATGTAGAGAGCCCGTAAAGTTCGAGCAGAGAGTTCTGAAGCGGTGTAGCTGTTAAAAGTATTTTTTTACGATCCGATGTAGCCTGCCGGACAGCCTGCCCGATACGATTACTTTCCCGGTAGACATTTCTTAACTTGTGCGCTTCATCAATAACGACAAGATGCCAGGGAATAGCCCTGATATCCATTGCCTTACTGGCAACAAAATGCATTGAACAAATTATAACTTTATCAGTATCAAATGGAATTGGGTTACCCGACTTAATAATGTTCTTATAAGTTTTGGAGTCAAGGATCAGAGAGGGCAGGTGGAATTTTTCCTCTAATTCGATAGCCCACTGCTTTCGGAGAGATGCCGGACAGATAACTAATGCTTTACGCTTGTTCTCCGCCCAGCTTTGACACAAAACCAAGCCTGCTTCAATTGTTTTTCCAAGTCCAACCTCATCAGCCAAAAGAACGCCCTTAGACAAAGGCGACCTCAAAGCAAACAGCGCCGCCTCAATCTGATGCGGGTTTAAGTCAACACAAGCGTCAAACAGCGCCCTGCCAATACGATCTATACCTTTCCCGCCGGTGCGTGTTAATTCGTGAGAAAAATACTTAGCATGGAATTTCGTCATATTGTTCGTTTATTTACAGCCTTGCTTTGTGCCATATGGATAGATCTGTTTGTGCACTGCTTTAATTGTCGAATGGACTTTGATTACTTTATAAAGGTTATTTAAGACTTTAAATATACTATAATTAACACCGTAAGTAAAATACTCTTTATTGCGTTGATTTAGTCTATTTTTTGGCTCATATCTTTTTAATTGATTAATATAATTCGGGATCATATAATAATAATAATGAAAGGGTTGTAAGAAAAACGATAACGATCTAGAATCAGTATTACGAGGCAAATTTGAAGCCTTACTACTAACGGGATGAACATAAATGAATGCAAAAACAATTTTATTGATAACAATCATTGGTATGACGGCAAACACAATTGCTTTAGCTCAAGAGATTGCCACTACAAAGAACGGGAGAGATGTGATCCTCAATTCCAATGGCACATGGGAATATCTCAACAACAATCGTTCTAGCGTGAAAGAATCTGCAAATGAAACCCTACGAGCATATTTGTCCGCATCATCTTGGCGCGAACGCACAACTTTTGTATTAGACCCTAACCGGATAGCGCCTTTAATGGAAGTTCGTTATTCAGGAAAACTATGGAAGGAACCTAAATTCGAACTCCTGTCCTCAAAAGAGCTAACAACAGGATGGGTAGCAATTAAAGCTGATACAGGGGGTAACACATCTGAGTATTATCTTAAAAAAACTGAGGAAGGATATAAAATCGATTGGGAATCATCTGTAGGATTTAACACTATGTCCCCGAAAGAATTTAATGTAACTAAACCAACGACACCAGTTAGATTTAAAGTTGAAGCTAAGTTAGATGATCATCACAACTACGAGTTTCACCAAACAGAAGATATTTTTTATAGTATCGCACTTCAGGAAGGAGGGGGTAATCGTATTGGTTATGGTTATGTGAAAAAGAAAGACGCAATAGGGCAAAAATTATTCGAAAAACTAAAAGACGGAAGAAGACAGGCAATAATAGTTGAAATACAATGTCTACCAAATGCTAGCAACGGAAGGTTTTTTCTTATCTCCCAGGTTATTAACTGGGATGGATGGTGGCAAGAGGAATCAACCCAATCGACGCTAGCCGCCCCAACAGCTAAACTAGCTATTACCCCCGCAACAAAAGAAGAGCGACTGTGGACTGACATTACCGGTGGTTTTCAAATAAATGCTAAATTTGTTGACTTAAAAGACCAAAATGTAACTCTGGAAAAAGATGGGGAAAAAATTAACCTTCCTTTATCTCGTTTAAGTAGCAAAGATCAAAATTACGTGCAAAAAATGGCAGTGTCAGAAAAATAACATAATACACGCTGTTGAAATGCATCGTTTATACTGGAGAATATTAAACCAATAGTTCAGGACTAGAGTTTTTTATCTAGTGCATTGTTCTGTTGCGGCCAGTCCAAAATTCGATGTTCGCCTATCAAAGATAAGATGAAGTGAAGCAAAACAATAAAGCCGTTTTTAATAGTTACGCGTGGAATATGTAACTGCTTTAACTTTCAATTCTTTTAACTATCTCTTACCAAAGATCAAGGGCTAAACCCCGCGTTTCTTGCGTTACGGCCAGACTATGCGGTAGAAGCGGGCGGGGAGAGAGCAAGAGGCGGGATCGGTGACAAAAAGGGAACCGAAGGAGTTGAGGGTGGCGTTGGTGACGGGTGTCCAGATGTGGGATGCAAGGTTGGTGGTGGCCTCGACTTTAACGGGGATGTTTGCAGTTCCGGAGATGTTGAAGCCAAAGCCGTCTGGCGCAAAGCCGAAGGCGGTATCGTACTGAATGGTCGGGTTCCAGAGCAGGGTCGGGCGTCCGCCAAAGGTTGTGCTCCAGTCACCGCTATTTGCTGAATAGTACACGGTGGCGGCGGTCCAATCAAACACGGAAACGCCAAGTATCGGCGGCGTATAACTTTCCAAATAAACTTCCGACAGGGAGGTGCAGAATGCGAACGCAAAGTTCCCGATACTGGAGACACTTCCCGGTAGTATCAGATTTGTAAGACTTTCACAACCGGCGAAGGCCCAGTCATCAATGGTAGAAAGTGACCATCCTTGCAATGTGATGTCGGTCAGTAACACGCAGTTGAAGAACGCTGCCTTTCCAATGTAACGCACGGTTGCAGGTATGGTGACAGAGGTAAGCGTAGTGCAGTTTTCAAATGCGCTCTCGCCAATCTCGGCGACGGGCAGTCCTTCGATAAATTCAGGTATTTCCACTTGTCCGCCGTCGCCGAGATAGGCATCAATTCTGACCGTACTGCTAAGGATGGTGTAGGCGTAAGGGAGAAGGACGGCGGGTCGGTCTCCAAAAGCTGCACCCCAGCCGGTGGTTTCCGGCTGATAGTAGATTGTGGCGGGGGTGTCATAGAAGACGGCTGTGCCGAGACTTGGTGCATCGCCCCGCGCATAGATTGCGGTCAACGAGATGCACCCGTAAAACGCCCAGTTGTCCACCTCTGCTATGCCACGACCGAGAACCACGGTTTCCAATGCAGTGCAGTCTGTGAATGCGGCAAGTCCGACTGCAGTGACGCTGTCCGGAATGGTGACGGCGGTCATGTTCGTTTGGCCGTAAAACGCCGCGTCGCCGATGGCGATGACGGGGTAGCCAGCAATTGCGGCAGGAATGTGAACGGATGCGGTTCCGCTACCCGTATATAAATCGATGGTGATCTGCCCGTTTGCCAAAGTGAAATCAAAGGGGAACGGAGCGGCGGGTCGCCCGCCGAAGGTCTCTGTCCAACCGGGTGCTCCATTCAGATAGTAGAGTGTGGCAGGTGTGTCGCCAAAAACATCCTGACCGAGGAGTTCCGGCGGAGCACCCATGAACAGGATGGACGTTAGGCTGGCGCAGTTCACGAACGCGCCGTAGCTAATTCTGGTGACGCTAAAGGGGATGGTGTAGTTACCTGCTTTTCCGCACGGGTATTGGATTAAGGCATTTTGGTTTTTGTTAAACAGAATGCCGTCCACACTGGCGTAAGCCGCATTGCTGGAATGAACGTTGATCGCGGTCAGACTGGTGCAGGAACGGAACATACCGTCGCCGATGCTGGGGACTCCAAAGGGGATGGTGACGGAGGTCAAACCAGTGCAGTTGTAGAAGGCGTTGTTGTCGATGGTTGTGACGCTGAAGGGGATGGCTACGCCGCCGATCTTGCCGCCCGGACATTGGATCAAGGAGGTCTTACTCTTGTTGTATAGGATGCCGTCCACACTGGCGTATGTCGAATTGTCGGGATCAACGTTAATCGCGGTCAGACTGGTGCAGTCGTAGAAGGCGTAGTCGCCGATGCTGGTGACGCTGGAGGGGATGGCAACGCCGCCGGTCTTGCCGCCCGGACATTGGATCAAGGAGGTCTTGCTCTTGTTGTATAGGATGCCGTCGAGGCTGGCGTATGCCGAATTATCGGGATCGGCGTTAATCGCGGTCAGACTGGTGCAGCCGGAAAACGCGCGGTAGCCGATACTTGTAACGCTGGCGGTGATTGTGACGGAGGTTAGACCAGTGCCGCCCGGACATTGGATCAAGGTGGTCTTACTCTTATTGTATAGGATGCCGTCCACACTAGCGTATTTTGGATTGTTCGGGTGGACGTTGATTGATGTGAGCAATGTACAGTCGGCGAAGACGGAGAAGCCGATGGTGGTGACGCTGTCGGGGATGGTGACGAAGGCGAGGGAACGGCAATCATTGAAGGCCCTTTGGCCGATTGAGGTGACGCTGTCGGGGATGGTGACGGAGGTGAGGGTGGTGCAGCGAGAGAAGACGTAGGAGCGGATGGTGGTCGCGCCGCTGCCGATGGTGACGGAAGTGAGGCCGGTGCAGCTGGAAAACGCGTAGTCGCCGATGACGGTGACGCTATTGCCGATAATGACGGATTTGAGGTAGCGGCAGCTATAGAAGGCTTCGTTGCCAATCGAAACAAGTGCATATCCCGGCATTGGGTCGCTGAGTGGCAGGGCGGAAGGTGTGCCGGGCGACTGGCTGACCCCCGTGACCGTGAGATTCGTGCCATTTTGTGATGCGGACAGAACCCAGCCGGAGGTGTTATGCGAAAGCGTTGAGTTTGAGCTGTTATACGTCCATTGTCCCGCCCAGGCAGACAATACCGACAAGCAAACCAGTGCAGCTAGAATCAATTTGAATTTTTTCATGAATGCCTTTGTGGGTCTTATTATGCGCGAGGGCTGTAACGCACTGTAACTGTCCACAGGGTATAAACAACCCCGATAATTAGTTGAAGCATACATTGTCATCGCGCCAGAGTCAACGGCAAACTAACTGCGCCTTGAAGCTTGTCACTGGACCGTCCTAAAATACCGATTAGCCTATCTCTTTTTCTTTTGCGCATTAAGGCCCGTAACTATTATTTCATTGTCGCTGACTATCGGGGAGCAGCCAACCATAGGAGCCTCTGCCGTTTCTTTTTGTCTGCTCGCCAAGCTCCGGCAAGCCGGGTCATGCGGTCGAGGTTACGGCAAGCGTGGTCTGCCTGTCGGTCTTTTGGTGCGTTGGGGTTGCACGTCGCAAAAAGCAGGACTTCGATTTGTTTGTCCCATTGAGCGCGGTCAGCCGCCTCGATCTCGACCAGCCCGTGAAGGGATTTGTTACCTGAATAGACCAGTGAGCGCAAAGGGAGCATTTTCGTCGCTATCACACCGGCCCAGAATGCGCATTGCTCCTTAAGCGGCATGGCGTCGAATTCGACAAGGGCGTAGCGGTGCCGCTTCACGCTGGCGGTACAACGGAGCGACGGCTTACCCGCTTTGGTTAACGCAGGTTGCCCAGTGAGGGGGTTGGCGATCAGCAGCGGGAACGGTAATGTCTTTTGGTCGCGGGCAATGATCTGACACCACTCTTTTTTCATGCGTACGCTTTGCCCCAGCACACCGCTGCGGTTTTGTTCCCCGCAAAACAGATAGTCGCTGTCTTCATACATGGCTTCAAGGAAACAAGCTGTCTGCTTCCAAGGCTCGGGCGGTATCGGTACTGGTGAAGCCTCAATGAGTAACTGAGGCTCTACCCCTTCCCCTCCTTTGATCATGTTGTCAACGAACGACGCGGCCCCGCTTCCCAACGGTGGGGACAGCGGTTCGGGGCTTTGCCTCCAGTTGGGCACGTTGAACACTGGTTTTTGCCGCCCGTGGACTGGTGATGGATAAGGGTTGTTCCGCGCCGTCGCTATGGCCCTGCATACTTCGCGTGCGTTTAGAGGCGGGGTTCCTGATGCGCTTATGATCTCGATTACCATCTGTGTATCTGTCAGTCCCGCCCGTACGCCGAAGTTGCACAGCCCCAGCAGATTATCATTGCGTCGTCCTACGTTATTGGGCAGCCATGCCAGCCACTCGCGGTATTGGCTCAATGCCGCTTCTCGTCCGTATCCGATTTTTGTTCCCATGTCCCTTATCTCAGTGTAGGTGTTGAGTTTGGAGGGTGATTGACATTTCAGGTAGTGAATTGTGCCCATTTACACCATTTACCATATATCCCATTGTTATTATCAAATGCATTAATCCCACTAATCCCGCCACTTTCATAAACTTCCCTAGTAATTCGCTTTATGGAACAGTTCGTAAAAGTAGTGGGATCGGTGCATTTGGTGCATTTCATTTACCTTTTTTGCTTATACAATGTTGGAGTTTCTGTTCCCCCAACCCTCCTTCATCTCAACTCCAGCCCATCCCCGTGTTGACGTTCCTAGTTGCCGTTGCTCCGGGTGGCAATCATGCGCCTTTAACTTGTCCTGCAATCGTTTGGTGGAAACCCGATAACGTTCGCCTATTCCGTTTTCGTCTGAGTAGTCGTTGTATGCGATCCATATATCTGTCCAGCTTAGCCATGCCAGCGGGTTAAAGGCCAGGCAGTCATCCATAAAGGCGGTCAGCGGGTCAGACTCTTGGCGGTAAGCCTCCGTCGATCTTTTAACGGCTTCAGGTATCCCTAAACCCTCGGTTTGCCAAAGTAGGCAGCCCTTAACAGCCCAAGCTAATACGGCGGGTGCACCTCCGTTCGGATCTCTTAAATAGGGCTTTAGCGTTTTGTCACGCCGTTCGTCCGTCACGGTATGTTCAAACCCCAGCCGCAAAATACGCCGCCATACTCCGCCGTCCTCAGCAGATACTTTCGGGCAATGATTCACGGCAAGCCACAATTTGAAATTTGGGCGGAAATCAAATTGCTCCCCGTAAAGACAACGCGCCGTTATCATATCGCCTCCGGTCAGAGTTTTCATGAACGCCTCAGCCATTTCACGGCCATTCTCCGATTCATTAGCGGCGGCCAATCGGGCTCCGACCAGTGCGACAAGTTCGGGCGTTGCAGCCCCGGCATTAGCGGAGTACCGTTTGGCAAGCAGCTCGCCAGAAACCGTTTTGCTATATTCCCCTAAAACCGTTTGCAAGGAATCTATAAAAGTACCCTTGCCAGCCGCCTCCGGTCCATGAATAAGAAACATCTTTTCCTCGCGGGTATCTCCCGTAAGCGTGTAGCCAACAGCCTTTTGAAGAAATGCCATCAGCTCAGAGTCTCCTCCCGTTGCGTCGAGCAGAAACCGCTCCCATCGGTCGCAAGTTGCATCATGACGATATTCGACGGGCGACAGCTTGGTCAGCAGGTCGGTGCGGTCGTGAGGGCGCAGGCTGCCCGTTTTGAGGTCAATAGTTCCATTCTTGACGTTCAGCAGCCAAGGGTCTGCATCTAGTTCTTTGGTTTTGACAGCGACCCCGGTGTAGGATTTTGCAACATCGCCCATTGCAGCCAGTCTATTACGGCTCTCAGATCGCATTGCATGTTTGTAAAGCTCCAGCCCCGTCCTATCGTCGTTCGTTTTATAGGGATAAACTGCAGCTTCCGTCCGAATTTGCCGTGCGGTTTCAGCGGCCAAGTTGTTGATAACCAATGCCGAATCAATTGCCCATCGCGTCCCGTCCCAAGTACGCCAGGCCCGATGGGCAACGTCCCAGCGGATCGAATCGCCGTGCCAGGCTATTAGCCTTTCAGCATTACCCAAGTCCGTCATTGCATAAGGGGTTCCGGCCTCCGCCGCCCTAATCGGGTTGCAGGGTGGCTCCAGCAAGCTTATTGCAGGGCTACCGTTCGCAACCGACTGACGTTCAGGCGCGTCTGCCTTCCCGCAGTAATCCTTCAGATTCGCAAGCGTATCAGACTGCGCGGTAAGCTCGGAGGGTGTGGCGGGTGCGGCTTTCATATTTTTGCCCCCGTTTCCTTACGGCTGTGAAGGTTTTCGAGCGCGGCAGTCACGGCCTTCACATCTGCTGGGGAAGGACGGTGTCCCATGCGATACCCCCACACAGGACACGTTTTCAAGGAACAGGCGCGAACCTCTGACGGTTTGCCACAACAGCAATCCAGGCAGTTCGCCCGAATCGCCTTCAGTGGGCGCAGAACAGGAGTGATTGGTTTTTTCATTTCACGCCCCCTTTCAGAAAATCGGTAAGCGTCTGGCTCGCAATGCGACGACGGCCTGCTCTTGTCTGTATGGTTGGGAGCCTTCCATCGGCGCACATGCGGTGAATTGTCATTCTGGACACGTTCAACTCATGTGCGGCATCGGTCAGTGTCAGTAACCGGCGGTCGCTCGGTGTGGTCTCGTTCGGCTTTCCGTCCAAGATTGCCGCAACTCGTCCGATGGTTTCGGGGGTGGCGGTCAGTATCTTCATCATGATTTCTTCTTTGCTCATAGAGTGCCTTTCTTTTTCGTGTTGTTCTTTGCACCCTACCCCCTAAATTTACCTTTTGTTGCCTGTTTTTAATGGGGAAACTGTTGCCTGACCCCTATGTTTATTGTGTGAAGTTTTTTTTACAGTTACCCCTTTGTTGCCCTTTTCGGACACAAAAAAACCGCCCTGCGTGTAGCAAGACGGTTCAATGTCTGTCATCCAGTTTCACCATTGTTTTGACCGTTCGGAGAAATTATTCATGTCGCCACATCGAGCCGTATTCTTGATTGCCTTCTTTGTTTGTGCTTGGCTCTTCCGTGTTACATCAAAAGACTTCAGTGCCATGTGGTCAGTACGCCCCGGCCAATTCTCAGGGGTGCCCTTTGCTTTTTCCCAATTTTTGATCGTACTTGCAGAAACACCGCATATTTCGGCAGCATCTTTGATCGTCACGGCCTTGCGGGATTTCGGTGCTTGTCGCGCGCCGGTCTGTGCAGGCGGTTCTACGACAATAATGCCATCCTCTTCAAGTTTTGACGCCCAATCGTAGATTTTAGCCCGAACTGCATCGAGAATTCCGGTCAGGCTACATTCTTGAAAAAGTAGCGTTATCGGCGACGGTACACCGGTTAACTCCTTTACCGCCGCCTCTGCGCATGGTGGGCAGGGCATAGCCACTTCAGCATTTTTTGTGCTATATTTAAGAAGTCTTTCGATCTCATAAACAGATATACCATACAGCGGTCTTAACAACTGTTTCTCGTAGAAATCACAACCAGCTTCCGAAAGTATACTAGGGATAGCGATAAAGACTCCAAGGTATGACTCAGAGTAGCACTTGATGTCGTCCCCTAACAACCTATATGAAGGGAAAGAATTGTGATCTTCGCCAGAATACCCGTTCAACTCGGACAGAATCCAAGACTCTTGGTCAATGATTTTTAACTTTCTTGCTACAAGCAATGCTTTTAGCAGCAAGTCAGTGACTTTAGTCGATGTTTCTGATGCCGCACGTTGGAGCTCAAGCACCATTTCGCGCATTTTTTCTCTTCTTGTGATTTTCTCTTTGGTTTTCACTATTTGCCACCTTTCAGGATTTTGGCCAGTTGCGCACGTTGCTCAGGGGTAAATGATTGCAGTTGTGCGGCCATCGCAGCTACTGGGTCAGTTTGCGCTTCCGGCAGGGCCTTCCTCGTGCCCTTACGCCCGGATAGTGATTTAGGCATCGCTGCTTCCAGCTCTTTCTTGAAGTCTGAGCCTTGCGGCTTGAAGTAATACTTCATCGCTGTTTCTACGGTCCTGTGTCCAGTCAATGCAATAATCTTTTCAACTGGCATCGGATTGGGACCGCCAAGAGCAAGCGTTACAAAGGTTGTCCTCAAAGCATGAAAGTCATATTTGCTTGCATCGCGCATCCCCACAGTACGCGGTTTACGAGTTACATCTCTGATTGTTTTCTTTATGCTGTCCGGTTTTGCGCTGGTATCAGGCAAGAATGAAACGCCTGCCAGCCGTTGGGCTTCATGCAGAAGACCAGATATCCCCCCTCTTGATATTTTCCGTTTTTCTTCAATTTGCCGGTATGACAGACCACTTGCATAGAGCGCGAGCAGATCCATCAGCTTGTCACGCTTGCTGTCGGCCATTTCAGCCGTCCGCACAGCCTCAAGCACCTCGGGAAGCACATCTGCGAGGGAAACACGCTCGGGCGCGGCTGAGGCGCTCTCAACCGCCTCCTGAGGTGGAGCAAAGGCCAAAGCGAAAACTTTCTTAACCCTGTAGGTTATTCCATCCGGATTTTTGCGCAACATACGCTCAGCTTCGGGAAACACATATTTTGCACTGTCACTCTTCCGTTCAGCAAGTGCCCCTTCCAAAACATCGCGTAATCTGTCCATAATGGGAAGTGTTACAGCAGCACCGGTCTTTGACGTTTTGACCGTAAGCGCACCGGATCGAAGATTTACCTCGGACCACTTAAGGCGGCATACATCACCCCGCCGTAATCCGGTAGAGAGCGCAGTCACGATTAGCGGAAAGACTAACGGCTCCATTTCGGCCTGTTTCAGCAACCGGTCCACCTCTTCGGCCTTCAAAGGCTTACGATGTTGCACCTCTCCTCCTTCGGGCGTTTGAATACGAATCTTCTTAAACGGATTCTCAACACCATGAGGCAGCACCCGGTCCATAACCATGCTGATAATGTTTTTGATATGGCGGAGGGTTGAAGTCGTTTTCATCTTTCCTGTATCCTTGTCCGGAATAGAAAACATTTCGATGTAACTTTCCGCCACCTCGGGTGTTATCTCAAGCACCGAGCGTAATCCGCGCCCCTGAGCCCACTCCACAAACTTGCCCACAACATCAACCTGCCACGTCTGCCAATCCTCAGACCGCCTACCCTTCATAGCTCTGGTGTACTCAGGTAGGTCAGCAAGCTGAGTCTCAACCCACCTACGCCCTGTTTTAGCTTCAACCAGCCTTTCCGTAAGGTGTACAGCATGTCCCTTCTGGCTCGCCTCCTTCCTGTGGCTGACAAGCACTGCTTTAGCCTTTTCCCTTGACGCTTCAAATCTGGCATCGCCTTCATCCTTAATTGACAATGAAGCCGGGGGCGTTCCTGTAACGTCACACAGCCCGATACTGATACGCTTACCGTTCTCGGTATAACGACCGTACCATGTCATTATTAATTCGCCTTGCCGTCCTTTTTTAAGTTCCAGTCCCATGATAAGCCTCACTTTCAAAACTGATTGTTTCGACGTGTGCTATTATGAGAATAAGTGATAATTAATGCAAGTAAAAAACCGAAACATTGTCGAAACAACAATAATGCAAAACTATACACCCTGTATCTATTGGCTTAGACTAGGTTTTATCGTTTGCTTGGGGTGCAAAAGGTCGAGAGTTCAAATCTCTCCGCTCCGACCATTTTTAAGCCTGTATCTGTTGGTTTAACCCAATGAATACAGGCTTTTTTGTGCCCAGAAGCGGCTTTTTGTGTATCCAGTGCAGTATGTGACACTTATGAAGGCCGCATATTATCCCAGTTTTATATTACGGCAAACAAGGTGCGATTCTATTATGAGTTGTGTATTACTGAAGACTATAACAACAAAGCTTATTATTGGCTTGATCAGGAGCAAAAAGAATATCAATATCTCGGCCAAGAACTGAGGATCATCGGCATAAACAAAATTATTTACCTTAAGGTATTTCCCCAAACGCGCAGCGTTTGTTACTAAAGCAGCGGGCTTCGAACCACTACTTCCTCAGTGAGGGCTACGACCTCCTGCACATCACACAAACTCTTTTGGTTGCTGCGACTAGCTGCTTTAGGAACCCATCCAAACTGCTTGAGTTTCTCACCGAGCGTCCCATCAAGATTGAGCTTGTCGGCCGGATAGATCGAAATCAGCTTTTTGCCTGCTTTCTCATAGAGATCCTGCTTAATATACATCCCGGCTTTGTAGCGCGGCGTATCCATCCCCCAGTATTCGATAAAAACATCGAATTGGGGCAGATAAAAATCGGGGCGAATTTGAAAGCCCTCCATAATACGCAGGCGCCCGTCGTAGCGATATTCTAGTCGCGCGTTGGCGAGCCAATTGGCAATCATTTTTTCACCGTTGGACTGAACAAGGGTGCCATCGACTGTTTTGATGTCTTTCTTCTCCTCCACGCCGGTTTCCCAGTTGCGACGTTTGACGCAGGTTTCATCAAAGCATTTATCGCAATAGATACGCTGAAAAAGGCGCATGGATCGCTCAAACTCGTCGAAGGCCACCTGTTTGCCGCACTTTTGGCAACAGCGTTCTTTTTGCTGTTCACGGTGCTGCACAGCTTCGCGAATGGTTCGGGCCGCTGATGCGGCGGCAACAGGGATATACTCTTTGCGGTTGGGGCGAGCAGCCAGGTCATCGAGTTGGCCGAGCCATGTCTCGGCAAATGCGCCGTAGGTTTTGAGGGCTTTTAACGCATATT
Organism: Kiritimatiellia bacterium; assembly: GCA_041673345.1. Lineage (GTDB taxonomy): Bacteria > Verrucomicrobiota > Kiritimatiellia > RFP12 > UBA1067 > M55B167. The sequence goes on along the minus strand of JBAYXX010000017.1, from coordinate 3,384 downwards.
GCTGAGCTTGCGGATGCGGATCATACAGAGCAACTGGAGCGAGCGCTGCCACTGCCATGGCCTCATCTGCGCCAAATCCGGAGAGCTTTCCTATTGCGGAGGCCGCCAAACGCCGCACATCGGCAGAGGGCATTGTCAGCAGCTGAAGCAGTTCAGCAAGAGCCGCCGGGTCTTGCGACCTGCCAAGGGCAACTGCTCGCTGCAGTGCCTCCTGATGCTGTTTTAAATCCATGTTGCTGTTCATTTTTTTCTCGCAAGCTTATTCGCTCCGCTCATTGATGCTGAATCTCAACCTGAAAATGGTCGTAGGGGAGCGGAGCGAAGTAGAGCACCTTTACCCCATAAACCTCGCTAGAATTGTCTTAAACCTCTCCTCAGCCTTCAGGCTCTCACACCAGGCTGTTTTCAAATCAGCCAGCGCCTCTTCCACTGCCGGTAAGTTGCCTTCGATGATTTTCTCGACATTGGTTGTGGTTTCGCGCACATCCTTCCAGTGGCAACCTGCAGAGATCTCAAAGCGGTGCATCTCAGACAAAGATGCATGCATCGTATCGCCCCCCGACTCCTTGAGGGCTGCCTGATACTCAATGTCGGAGATGCGTTTAAAGAAAAGCAACGGAAAGATATAGATCTTGAAATCCAAGGCATTCACCGGGCCCTTTAAGAACTAGGCGGCTTTGGAAAGATATTGTTCTAATCTAATAATTGAACCTTTGATATTGTAAACATTGTTCGGAAAAAGCGCAATTATTTGCCCTTTTTGCATTTCTTTTCGATCGCTACCACGCTATGGCTTGGCCATCACAAGACGGAAGCCCAAGTTATAGACCCAGTAGGTCGGTGGATCCCTCCAGCGGTAATTTGAACTGCAGCTGCTTGCTCCTTGACTATAGGCACCGCCCCGCATCACGCGTTTAGTACCCGACTCCGGTCCAGCTGGATCAACCCCGCCTGACAGCGTTTCCTCTTGCCAGTCGCGACACCACTCCCTCACGTTCCCGTGCATGTCGTACAGCCCCCACGCGTTCGGCGCTTTCTGCCCTACCGAATGTGTCGTTTCTACACCGTTCGTTTTGCTGTTACCACTCCACCAACCCACTTCATTCATGTGTTCTGTGTCGGTGCCGCTAGTCTTCCCGTTGTTGAAATCGGTAGTCGTCCCCGCCCTGCAGGCATATTCCCACTGCGCTTCAGTCGGCAGGTCAAGCTGGGTAACGCCTGTTTTATCACGTATTTTGCCGATGAAACTGGACGACAGGACATAAGCGCCCGTCTCCGGCCAATTGATTGGCGGAACATTATTTGTCGCTCCCCGGACAGTATTGTACGCCACGTTTTCGACAGGGTTAGTCGGATCTTTGAATTTCGCGGGATTCGCCCCCATGACTTTTTTCCACTGCTCCTGGGTCACTTGATAAACACCAGCGTAGAAATCCTGCGACAGCGTTGTTGAGAGCCCCTCCTCTCCCCCAATTTTGAATGTCCCTTTCGGGATCCGGCGTAGGACAAGCTTGTCGGTCTTGTAAATATCGTTGGTTGTCACGCCGGTCCAAACCACAGATTCAACGACCGTCCCGTCGTTGGTCACCGGATTCCTGACCCACGCGCCCCAAAGGCCGCTCGTAAGCTCCGACTCATAGACACACTCGATCTGTCCCGCCTCCCCCGCCGACTTGGTCAGATCCACGATCATGTAGAGCGGCGCCGGGGTTGGGGTGAGCGTTACCCGGAACTCCGGCAGAACCCCTTTGATGGTATAAGAGGTCTTCGTCGGATCCCAGACGATCCGCCGGGCACCGCTCTTTACACGATCAAGATCACCGGAGAACGAATCCGACGGCAACGTCAGACGAAATAAGCCGTCATACGCCTCAACACTGATATCCATCGTCTGATCTGAATCACATGTCAGCACATAGTCGATGTCAACCAGCCGACTCCAGGGCCACCGCTGTTTGACCGTTACATTGCTGATGACCGGATCGGTCGCCATAGTGCTCATTGACACAAAAATTGCCATCATTCCAATCAGGATTTTCTTTGTTTTCATCTCTTTTTCCTTTCATCACTCACGCACTTTAGAACCGGGGTAGTACACTAACGCACTATGGCAGGACCATCACGAGGCGTAAGCCCAAGTTGTCGGAACTGAAGGTCAACGGATCGCTACCGCGGTCCGTCGACTTGCAGCCCGATGAGTTGAGATTAAAGCAACCGCCCCGATGCGCGCGTCTAGTGCCCGACTCCGGCCCGTCCGGATCAACCCCGCCTGCCAGCGTGTCCACTCTCCAATCCAGACACCACTCTCTCACGTTCCCGTGTGTATCGTACAGCCCCCACGCATTCGGCGCTTTCTGCCCTACCGGATGTGTCATGTTGTCGCTGTTCTGTGTACACCAACCCAATTCATTCATGTGATCTAAAGAGGTGCCGCTAGTCTTCCCGTTATTGAAATCAGTAGTCGTCCCCGCCCTGCAGACGTATTCCAACTGCGCCTCAGTCGGCAGGTCAAGCCCGGAAAAGCCTGTCTTATCGCGTATTTCGCCGATGAAGCTGGATGGATAAACCGAAGCACCCGTCCGCGGCCAATCGATTGACGGAACATTATTAGTCGCTCCCCGGACATCATTGTATTTTATATAATTAAAAGGATTGGATGGAGCTGTTAACAATGAAGGATCATCCCCCTTTGCGTTGTACCTCTGCGCAGAAGTCACTTCAAAAACACCGGCGTAAAAACCCCGCGACAGCGTCACCGCCACTGCCGGTGAACCCATCAAGAACGCCCCCGCCGGAATCCGGCGCAGGACAAGCTTGTCGGTCTTATAAATGTCGTTGGTTGTCACGCCGGTCCAGATCACGGATTCGACAACCGCCCCGGCGTTGGTCACTGGATTCCTAACCCACGCGCCCCAAAGGCCGTTTGTGAGGTCGGCCTCATAGACATACTCGGTCTGCCCCGCCTCGCCCGCTGACTTGGTCAGATCCACGACCATATAGAGCGGCGCCGGAGTCGGAGTAAGCACTACCCGAAATTTCGACAGAGACGCATCATTGGTATAAGCTGTTTTCGTCGGATCCCAGACGATCCGCCGGGCACCGCGTTGCACATTATAAAAGTCGCCGGAGAACGAAGCTTCCGGCACGTCAAGCAAATCATCACCGTTGTACGCACTGACGGTGATGTTCATTGCCTGCTCCTCACCGCATGTCAGCACATAGTCGATGTCAACCAGCCGGCTCCAGGGCCGCCGCTGTTGAACAATCACACCGCTGATTGTCGGATCGACCGCCATTGCGCGCATTGACACAAAAACCGCCATCATTCCAATTAAAACTACCTTTGTTTTCATTTCTTTTTCCTTTCATCACTCACGCACCTTT
>JBAYXX010000016.1:0-51876 GCA_041673345.1 Kiritimatiellia bacterium | reverse complement strand
TGGAGCTGGGGCCGTGCCGCCCTGCGCGTCGAACGTGACTGTGAGTACAGCGATTTCCACCCAATTCGCGTACAGGGTTTGCGCCGCGGTGATTGTGACAGTTGTCGCGGCGGTCACCTGTGCGCCGGTGCCGTTTGCCGCTGTCCACCAGCCGGCGAATGTATAGCCCGCACGCGTTGTAGTGGCCAACGTGCCGTAAGTCAGACCGTTGGTCACCGTCGTGCTCATCGGAATCGGAGTATCTCCGCCCTGCGCATCAAAGGTCACCGTAGAGATGGCGTTCACCATCCAATGCGCATACAGGGTCTGCGCCGATGTGATCGTAACGACGGTCGCGGGGGTCACCTGTGTGCCTGTGCCGTCTGCCTCTGTCCACCAGCCCGCGAAGGTATAGCCTGGCCGTGTTGTGGTCGCCAGGACCCCGTAAGTCATGTTTGAAAACACATTCTTTGATGCCGGGGTCGGCGTTATGCCGCCTTGCGCGTCGAAAGTCACAGTATAAGAAGGCAGCGGTTCAACAAAGGAACCATACAGCTCAAACTCCGCCAGCTCCCAATAAGCCGAATTATATCCGCTGGTGATCACTAACCGTACACGCTGCGCAATCTGACCTTCCAGATCTATTGACTGAAGCTCCGCGTTGTCAGCTAAAGTGCCTTCCTTTATCCTCTCCCATGCGCCGCCATCCGCGCTGGCCCAGAGTTCAAAATTCTTGGACTTATTGGCACTAGTCGTGTTGACCAGCGACAGGCTCGTCACCCTCGCACTTTGCCCCTCGGAGAAGCTGTACTCGAAGGTTTGCGGGCCGGGGTTGGCCGCGCTGAGCCAGTTGTGCGTTCCGGTGCCGACCGCGCCGTCGGTCAGTCGCGCAGCCGCATAGGTAGTAGCATTATACTGCGAGGTAAAGCTCTCAAGAACCCCGCCGTTGGAGTGCAACACCAGATTCTTATCGCCTGTCAGCCACCCCGCAAGATCAGAACGCGTGAGATTGGGAGTTACACCGCCGAAGGTGGGATCTGGGAAAGTCCCAGATATCGGATCAAAGATATGCGCCCCAATGCGGTAGGCGGGAAGCATCTCACGTGTGACATACGGCGACGTATAAAACGCGCCCAGATGCACGGTGACCTCGTCGTCAGGCGTTATACTGAAAACTGTGGGAGTGGTCAGGGAGGTTTTGACATTCGCCAGCGTATCCATGAATTCGTCATAATCCGCAGCATACTGCGGATCATATTCAAAGAAGTGCATCTCTCCGCCGGTGCGGTTCTTAATGCGGGTGCCAGCATCCTGTCCCAAATCAACCGCGCTGGCAAGGTCTGTCTTGGCCAGCGTCAGAGCTGTGGGGTTGCGGACGGATTTCAGCACATCAGGGAACAAAGTCAGCAGGTTGTTGGCCGGATAGTTCTCGGGAAAGTTAAGCTCTAAATATCCAGAGTGCCAATGTCCGTAATTTTCGCCCCACCACCTGTACTCAACCCAATCAATGCAGCCTGCGTTGGTGAGCGTACCGACTTCGGGGGGAATCACAAATGACAGTTCAACGTACTCAGTGCTTGGTGCCACATTCCCCTGCAGTTCTTGAAAAACCTCTCCCACTTGAAGCCTGGCGAATGTCTGAGCGTTGTCTCCTTCAGCCCATACCTCAATATCGAGCTCGCCACGCTCTCCGTCCAGTTCGATCCTGACCGTTCCCCAGAACCCCTCCGAATACACCTGCTGAAGAAGCGCCGCTTTCTCAATCAGTAGGTACACGGTGTTGCCGGAGCGGCAGCCCTTGACGCTGCGCAGGGCGTCGCCCGCTGCGCCGACCAGCTGCACTGGCAAGCTCGCCCAATCGGATGGATCGCCATCCACGGTGATCGTTTTGGATGGCAGGGAATACGGCCAGTCGGCGGTCGCATAGTTAACTGTCATGTCATAGGCCCGGAGGGTATTCAGAAATGAGCGCATCGCCTTGAGCATGGCCTTGGCTGAGACAACATCAGGGTAATCCACATAAACCGTCTCATCGACAGGAAAATACTCCGTGGAAACTTCCGCTGTGCCGACCCAGGAAGCGGGAATCGCATTCAGCAGGGTGTAAGCCTCGTCAATCACTGGCTGACACCGCGTCCAAAGGGTGTCGATGGCCTGGTTCGATGGGGGGGCTCCGTCAAAATTGAAATCCCCTGTGATATTCCAGCCATCCTCGCCGCCCAGATCTTCGTATGTAAAGCCGAACTGCGCCATCAAGGCATTCAGCTCGCTATCGTTGATCAGGTTGAACATCTTTGTGAAAGCGGCATAGACCTTCGCCTGGTAATCCTGCGGGTTGGCTGTCACGGCGTTCTGATAGAACGTAGCCGCGCCCTGCATATCCTGCGGGTCGCGTTGTTCGAAGAAATCGCCGAGATATCCCAGTCCGGTTTTTTTGAAGGTCGCCGTCACGGTGATCGTCGCTGCCGGCATGGTCACGGTTGTGGAAGACGACGAGGCGTTGGCCAGATATTGGACTGCGCCGCTCCAGCGGTCGAAGGTTTTTCCAGCAGGAACTTGGGCCGTAATCGTCACCAGCGAGTTGCTTGCATACAGACCGCTGCCGCTTCCTCCAACGACATTGAGGGTGTACTGGGCAATCTGATCCTGCAGCGCGTAGCGTCCGCCGATGCCGATTGCGGGATCCTCTCGCGACTCCCCGCACACGAGCCACTCAGCCCCGGTCCAGAGTGTACGCGTTGTTGAGAAGGAAATATCGGGGCTGCCCACCAGATTCATTGGTGCCCAGATACCTTCGACGGGATCATAGAGCGCCCCTGTCCAGGCCGCTGCATCCATGTTACTCGGTCCGGCAACCAGCCATTTCGAACCTGTCCAAAGCGACTCCGCCGACATTCTGTCAATATCGGGCGCGTCCGTCATGTCCATTGCAGACCAAGAGTTCGCTGCTGGGTTATAGCGCGCCCCGGCGAGTCCCATGGTCGGTGGCATAGACATGTTGTTACCGTAAACCAGCCAGTGTGTGCCCGTCCAGACCGACATCATGTCCATCAGGGAGATGTTGGGCGCGCCCGTCGTGCTCATCGCAGTCCAGGTGTTGGCAGAGGGGTCGTAGAGTTTACCGCCGGGGGGTCCCATAGGTGACATGCCCGGCCCGTAAACCAGCAAGCGCGTGCCGGTCCAGACGCTCTTGTAATCGATAGGACCCATGGCGGGTCCGCCCGCCATGCTCATCGCACTCCAGGTGTTGGCGGAGGGATCATAGAGTGCCCCGGCGGTTCCCATGGGGAACATGATCTGCCCATAAACCAGCCAGCGCGTGCCGGTCCAGGCCGACATCATGTTCATAGTGGCGAGATTGGGCGCACCAACCATGTTCATCGCGCTCCAAGTGTTGGCAGAGGGGTCGTAGAGTGCCCCGGCGGGTGGTTCCATGGGTGTCATGCTCTGCCTGTAAACCAGCCAGCGCGTGCCGGTCCAGACGGTCTTGCAACTCATAGGCGTAATATCTGGCGCGCCTTCCATACTCATCGCACTCCAGGTGTTGGCAGAGGGGTTGTAAAGCGCCCCGGCGGGTCCTGTGGCTGACATGCTGTTACCGTAAACCAGCCAGCGTGAGCCAGTCCAGACTGACCGCATGTCCATCTGGGAGATATCGGGCGCACCGGCCATGTTCATCACGCTCCAGGTGTCTGTGGAAGGATTGTAAAGCGCTCCGGCGGGAGTCACTGCATCCGCCCGGCTTAAACCAAGCATCAGCCATTTTGTTCCGGTCCAGACCTGGTCACTCTTGCGCATGAGAACAGATGGATCTCCTAACTTCATGATGTTCGGGAATCCGCTTCCGCTCATCGGCGTCCAGATGCCGAGTCTTTCTTTCGCCGTCCAATTCAGAGTAATGGAACCCCGTGTTCCCATATCACCATCCACGGCAATCCAATACGTGGTGTTCGCAACTGCGGCGAAAGAAACCATGCTTTGAACGCTGAAATCCGCGTTATTATTCGATGCTGTTTCAATAAGATTTTCCAACGCGCTACCCGTATAGACGGCCAGCAGCGTGTCAAAATCGCTGCCAAAAGTGCTGATCACCACATCGGCATTCGCAGGGGCGGTCCACTTCCACCAGACTGAGGCTCCTCCCAGCATACCGGCATGGTCGGGTTCGCCCGCTTCTTTTGTCGCATCGACATTGCTGGCGCCTGAAACCTGCCCTCTCAGGCCGCTCAGCATAATGGCCTTTGAGAAGAGGTCGCTCTCCTTGCCCATATTGCCGTACAGCTCGAACTCCGCCAGCTCCCAGTAGTCCGTGCGGTAGCCGCTGGTAATCACCAACTTCACGCGCTGCGCACTCTGACCTTCCAGATCTAAATTCTGAAGCTTCGCATTATCAGCCAAAGTCCCTTCAGCGATCTTTGCCCACGCGCTGCTGCCGTCCGCGCTGATCCACAACTGGAAGTCTTTGACATTATAGGTTCGCGTCGCGTTGACTAGTGTCAGGCTCGTCAGGTTCGCACTCTGCCCCTCGGAGAAGCTGTACTCAAAGGTCTGCGGGCCAGGGTTGACCGCGCTGAGCCAGTTGTGCGTTCCGGTGCCGACCGCGCCGTCGGTCAGGCGCGCAGCCGCGTAAGTACTGGCATTGAACTGCGAGGTGAAGCTCTCAAGAACCCCGCCGTTAGAGTGCAACACCAGATTCTTGTCTTCGGTCAGCCATTCCGCGAAATCGGATCGCGTGAGATTAGGGAATACGCCGCCGAAGGTCGGATCTGGGAAAGTCCCTGTTATCGGATCAAAGATATGCGCCCCGGTGCGGTAGGAGGGAAGCATCTCACGTGTGACATACGGCGCCGTATAAAACGCGCTCAGATGCGCGGTAACGTCGTCGTCCGGCGTTACATTGAAAACCGTGGGAGTGGTCAGAGAGGTTTTGACATTTGCCAGCCTGTCCATGAATTCATCATAATCCGCAGCATACAGTGGATCGTATTCGAAGAAATGCATCTCGCCGCCGGTACGGTTCTTAATGCGGGTGCCCGCATCCTGCCCAAGATCAACCGCATTGGCAAGGTCTGTCTTGGCCAGCGTCAGCGCTGTGGGGTTGCGGACGGATTTCAGCACATCAGGGAACAAAGTCAACAGGTTGTTGGCAGGGTGGTTGTCGGGGAAGTCGAGCTCGCATTCATCAAGGTACCAGCCCCAAGAACCTTGCCTCCAGCTAACCCAGTCGATGCAACCAGCATCGGTCAGCGTGCCGACTTCGGGCGGAATGACAAATGACAGCTCGACGTAGTCGTTACTTAGTACCACATTACCGGGCAGCTCCTGAAACATGCCTCCCACATAAAACCAAGCGGCTGCCTGAACGTTATCGCCTTCAGCCCGGAAATCGAAGTCGCAGCGCTCTCCGCCCAGTTTAACCTTAATTGTTCCGTCGAAATATTCGGGATGCCATCCTTGCTGAAGCTGAAGCACCTCTTTCTCAATCAGTAGGTACACGGTATTGCCGGAACGGCAGCCCTTGACGCTGCGCAGGGCGTCGCCCGCTGCGCCGACCAGCTGCACTGGCAAGCTCGCCCAATCGGATGGATCGCCATCCACGGTGATCGTTTTGGATGGCAGGGAATACGGCCAGTCAACAGCCGCATAGTTGACTGTCATGTCATATGCCCGGAGCGTATTCAGAAACGAGCGCATCGCCTTGAGCATGGCCTTGGCGGAGACAACATCCGGGTAGTCAACATAAACCGTCTCATCGACAGGAAAATACTCTGTAGAAACTTCCGCTGTGCCGACCCAGGAGGCGGGAATCGCATTCAGCAGGGTGTAAGCCTCGTCAATCACCGGCTGACACCGCGTCCAAAGCGTGTCGATGGCCTGGTTCGAGGGTGGGGCTCCGGTAAAATTGAAATCCCCTGTGATATTCCAGCCGTTCTCGCCACCCAGATCTTCGTATGTAAAGCCGAACTGCGCCATCAAGGCATTCAGCGGCGCGTCGTTGATCAGGTTGAAAATCTTTGTAAAAGCGGAGTAGACCTTCGCTGGGTAATCCAGAGAGTTGGCTGTGACCGCCTCCTGGAAACGGGTGGCGGCACTTTGAATATCGGCTGGATTACCAGCTTCGAAGAAATCGCCAAGGTGAGCCAATCCGGTTTTCTTGAAGGTCGCCGTCACGGTGATCGTCGCTGCTGGCATAGTCACGGTTGTGGAGGCCGATGCGGCGTTGGCCAGATACTGGACCGCGCCGGTCCAGCGGTCGAAGCTCTGTCCGGCAGGTATTTGGGCGGCAATCGGCGGATGCGAGCCGCTCGCGTAAAGTCCGCTGCCGCTGCCTCCCACGACATTGAGGGTGTACTGGGCGATCTGATTCGGCAATGCGAAGCGTCCGCCGATGGAGACGTTTGGTTCTTCCCACGACGACCCCCAGGCAAGTAACTCGCGACCTGTCCAGAGCGTTCGATCACTGCTCCAGTAGGGGTGCGGATTATTCGCTTGGTTCATGCCCTTCCAGGTATTGGAAACAGGATCATAAATTGCTCCAGTTGACATTTCGCCATAATAATCGTACCCATAGACCAACCAGCGCGCGCCTGTCCATATCTCTTTGGCGGACCAAAATTCAACGTCAGGCATGCCCTCGATGCTCATTGTCTGCCAAGTATTGGCAACGGGGTCGTATAGTGCCCCTTCCGGGTAATAGTCATTGAGATTCATTCCAAGAACTAACCACTTTATGCCGGTCCACTTCGTCAGGGCAGACGAAAAGTTGATATCGGGGGTGCCCGTCATGCTCATTGCGCTCCAGGCGTTTGCAGACGGATCATAGAGCGCCCCGGCGGGCTCCATGGTTGAGATGTTCTGCCCGTAAACCAGCCAGCGCGCGCCGTTCCAGACAGTCTTGCGACCCATAGTGTCAAGATTTGGCGCACCTGACATGTTCATTGCGGTCCAGGCGTTGGCAGAGGGGTCGTAGAGCGCCCCGGCGGGCCCCATGGCTGACATGCTGTACCCGTAAACCAGCCAGCGCGAGCCGGTCCAGTCCGACATCATGTCCATCTGGGAGATATCGGGCGCGCCTGCCATGCTCATCGTAGTCCAGGCGTTGGCAGAGGGATTGTAAAGCGCCCCGGCGGGTCCCATGGTTAACATGCTCTGCCCGTAAACCAGCCAGCGCGATCCGGTCCAGACGGTTTTGCAATTCATAAGATCAACATCGGGTGCGCCTGCCATGTTCATTGCGGTCCAGGCGTTGGCAGAGGGGTCGTAGAGCGCCCCGGCGGGGCCGTCGGGTCCAGCGGCGAGACCAGCGGGGCCGGCAAGGCCGCCGATCCCGAAGACCAGCCATTTCGAGCCGGTCCAAACCGACTTGTAAGACCACAAATCAATGTCTGGTGCGCCTGTCATGTTCATTGCAGTCCATGCGTCCGCAGAGGGGTTGTAGAGCGCCCCGGCGGGTTCCATGGTTGACATGCTCTGCCCATAAACCAGCCAGCGCGAGCCAGTCCAGACTTCTGTCCTTTTCTCGCCGTACATTTCCTGCTGCATCTGCAAGTTCGGTGCGCCGGTCGTGTTCATCGGCGACCATGTTCCAATTGTTTCGATTGCCTGCCATGTTAGAACAATGGTGCCTTGATCTTCTTCGCTATAACCGTCCACAGCGATGCGGTAGGTGGTGTTCGCCGTCGCAGTAAATGAGAGTTCGCTTTCACCATATTCGCTGTAATCAGAGTCATCGTTCGACGCGACTTCCATAAGTCCGCCAATTGTGCTCCCTGTATAGACAGCCAACAGCGTGTTGAATTCGCTTCCCAAGGTGTCAATCCACACATTACAGTTATAGGGAGCGGTCCACGTCCACCAGACCGAGGCGCCGCCCCCTTCTCCTGCGTGATAGGGTTCGTCCATCTCTATTGTCGCGCCGACATTGCTGCCTGAGACCTCTCCGCTGGCGCCGGTCAAAAGAGTGGCATTGGCAAAGTTGTCATTACCCCCCATGCCAGGTCTGATCATCTCAAACGTTCCACTGTCCCACCATGCGCCATTTTCGGTAACAGAATAATTGCCAGTCACCCTTGTTCCATCGGCAGATAGCTGCGCCTGAGTATACCGAATTACATATGTATAGCCTTGAACAATGATCGACCCCGTAATGTCGGCAATATTGCCGGCTACCGTTCCGGTGATCGGCATGCCGAAGGGGCCATCATAGGCGGTTTCAAAATCCAACCACCCGCTCAATGAATTGCCCTCTTGAATAATGTCTGTTGCCATCGACCCGCTATTAAAATAAGCCGTCGAATTCCATGTTCCCTCCCAGTACCCCGAGAAATCGGCCGCTGCGGTGAGTACACAACAAACAGAAGCGATGACAGACAAAACGAATTTCTTTTTCATTTTCTTTTCCTCATAACGATTAACAAAAACAACTTTCGCATAACGCAGCCATATTTAGCCAGAAACAGACCTAGGCCAATATGGTTCTTAAAGAATAACAGAAGCGGGGATAAATGTCAAATATCAAAAACAATAAATTTTATAATTATTTTCTGAGGCTTTTTTGACCCCTATGTCCAGCGCCCCGCACCGGATTTATCTCTGGAAGATGAAGAATTTGCGCATGGCGTAGTTAATGAAAAGCGAGCTGAAAATATTTGCGGCAAATGCGAAGGTAGTCTGCATCGCCAGTTTGGTAATGAGCAGGGTTTGAATGCCAGTGCCAATCAGCATACTGATTCCAGACACAGCGAAGAAGAGCAGGAACTCAATCACAGGGTGGTGTTTGCCGGGTTTGAACACAAAAAGGATGTTCATAAAATAGCAGAAGGTGTTGGAGATGAGAAAGGCGACTCCGTTGCTGTAAGCTGCGCACGTAGCGCGGATACCCTCCTCAAGCATGGGTGCGGAGAGTCCGAGCAGCTTCACGAGAATGTCATCCTCTCCCAGGCAGGGAAAAAGAAACCAGCCGCAGATAAAAAACATAACCATATGCACCGCAGTTGACATACCGCCAACCATGCCGTATTTAATAAATTGAATTGCCGGGTGCGCATCGTGGCTCAAGAGTGCTTTAAGTTTATCGGTCATATGATTGCTCTGTTGCTAGAATGGTTTTGTCTTAATGTTTGCTTGCGCACAAATTCAGCCTGCCCCTCTTCATGATAGGAGCTGCGCACCAACGGGGCGCATGAGGCAAATGAAAACCCGATTTCATACGCAGTTTTTTCGATATCAGCAAATTCATTTGGGGTTACATAAGCGGCCACTGGCAGATGCGCGGCAGATGGCTGCAGGTATTGGCCCGCGTAAAAGATGCGGCAGCCGGCATCGAAAGCCGCCTGCATTGTTTGCTGGATCTCTATTAGGGTTTCACCCAGGCCCAGCATCAGGCTGGTCTTGGTGATGTGCCCCGCGGCGGCGGCGTGTTTTAAAACTGCCAGCGATTGCTGGTAGTCGGCTTGCGGGCGGGCGACAGGGTAAAGCCGTGGCACGGTTTCAAGATTGTGGCTGTACACATCTGGCCAGGCGTTCAACACCAGATCCAGATGCGCCAAGTTACCCTTGAAGTCGGGCGTGAGAACCTCCAGCAGCACATCGGGGGTCATGGTTTTGACAACATGGATGGTCTTTGCCCAGTGCGCGGCACCACCGTCTGGCAGGTCGTCACGGGTGACGGAAGTGATAACCGCCTCCCTCAAGCCCGCTTCTTGAATGGCCTCTGCCACCAGCTGCGGCTCATTGGAGTCGGGGGGTAGGAGTTCGCGGTGGTCAACATTGCAGAATTGGCAATTGCGTGAGCAGCGATCACCCAGGATCATGATTGTGGCGCGGCCCTTAGACCAGCAATGCCCTTGATTGGGGCAGAAGGCCTCTTCGCAGACAGTATGCAGGCCTTTGGCTCGCAGACGTTCGCGAGTGGTCTGAAAGAGGTCGTTGTGTCCAATTTTAACCCTGATCCAGGGCGGTTTTATATTTACGTTTTTCGACATGGGTGTATTAAATCAAAGCATCCGGTGAAAACAAAGTCAAATTACCAAGTAAGCAAATTACTTTGCGGCGCAACGGTCTTCTAAAGCAGTGCGCCCAGCGTGACAGTTTCCCAGCCCGGCAGGGCGAGATAATGTTCGAGCAGAACTGCGCAGGCAAAGGCATCGTAGAGAGCATCGTGCGCATCACGTCCGGGACAAAGCTCTTCAACTCGGGCTTTCAAACGCAGTTCTTCGATCACGCGCTCGAGAGCCTTGCTTTGGAAGCCGGGATATGACCTGCGCGTTAAAGTCAAGGTGTCGATCCACGGGCCCAGGCGGTGCAGAGGCGCTATGTTGGTCAGGACGTTTCGCTCGGTCCCGATATTATGGGCCGCAAGCGCCCGCCCGCCAAGCCAGCACAATATCTCCGGCCATACTCTACCTGGAATCGGAGCCAAGCTCAGTTCGCAGCGTATCTGCGCATGGCGTCCGGGCGCCATGGGGTTGAAGGGTCGATCGCCAATATGCAGATAAGATTCAAAAAAACTGTTTGCCTGCACCTCTCCGTGCGCAACGGTGACAATTCCGACCTGCCACGGTTCAACTGGATATCCGGCCACGGCTCCGGTTGTCTCAAAATCAATGGCGGAGAAGACACATTCCCTTGCCGGGGTGCTGAGTTTCGGTGATTGGCAATAAATTTTCATGGTTTTAGTCGCTATTCTCGCAACTCCTGTCGTAAAAAACAAGAAGTTCAGACAGTCTTCTGCATAAGTTGTTGATTGAAAGAGCTTAAAGTGGCATTTAAAACAACCACCAACTCACGGTTTTCAGGGGTCAAAGTGTAACAATGCAGCATTGCTTTGATGCTCGGTTTTTTAAAGAGTAAAAAAGTAGCACAGCCGTCTCGGCTGTGAAGTGGTGTATATTACCGGATAACCTTCAAAGTCATTGTTGTCCACCGCATAGCGGAGGACATACTTATATTGCATCATTGTTGTCCACCGCATAGCGGAGGACATACTTAATTGCAAATAAAGTAAATCCTCCGTTACACGGTGGATTATTGCACCGCTTCGCAGCTTATACTCTTGAAACGATTATTTCACATGTGTTACAATCGCACAATCAAAAAAGGAAATTGATTATGAAAAAATTAGTAAAAATTATCGTTGGTATTATTGTTGTTCTATTGGTTGTGCTGCTGGGAGCTATTCTCACGCTGCCGTTGACTATAGCGCCACTGGTAAAAAGTGCTGCTGCGACCTTTGGGCCAAAGGTGCTAGGGGTCGATGTGTCAATTGGAGATGTCAAACTGCGGCCCATCGCAGGTCAGCTGACCATCTCTGGTATCAAAATTGGCAACCCTGCGGGGTACTCATCTAAAGATGCCTTTGCAGCCAAAACCATTGACATCAATCTGAAAACTATCTCACTTATAAAAGGAGATGTGGTTGAGATTAAAAAAATTCTAATTGATGCCCCTGAGCTCTCTTATGAAACTAAAGATGGCCGCTCGAACTTTGACGCCATGCTCGCCAAGGCGCAGAGTGCCGAGAAGAGCGAGAGTTCAAAACCCCCCAAGGATAGCCCTGATAAGAAAGCAAAGAAAAAGGTTATTATCGATGAGTTTATTCTGACTGGCAGCAAGGTTTCTTATGCCTCGTCACTCACCTTTAACAAGCCGATCACGCTTCCTCTTCCGCCGGTGAAACTCCATGACATTGGCAAAGCCAGCGGCGGAGCCACCGTGATAGAGGCGTTGAATCAGGTGTTTGAAAGTATTGTTGGCGCGCTCAAAGAGGCGATGACCAAGCTGGCCACAGGCTCGTTGGATGCCCTCAAAGGGGTCCGTAAAGCCGCGACCAACGCGCTGGGCAATGTCGCT
This sequence comes from Kiritimatiellia bacterium, assembly GCA_041673345.1. Classification (GTDB taxonomy): domain Bacteria; phylum Verrucomicrobiota; class Kiritimatiellia; order RFP12; family UBA1067; genus M55B167. The sequence continues at coordinate 40,047 of JBAYXX010000016.1, read as the reverse complement.
CAAGGCGGCAGCGGAGCAGTTGGCGACATCAGCAAAAAGGCGGCTGAGGCCGCTGATTCTCTAGGCAAAGGGGCCTCCGATGCGGCGGAAGCCGCGGAAGAGGCGGTCAAAGATGCCTCTAAGATGCTGAAGGGCCTCTTTGGTAAGTAAAAACAGGTCGCTTATCACAGATACCGATTGCTCCTGAAATCACAGGAGCAATCTCGTTTTGTGAGTGGGCTTATTTGTTTGTTACGAGTTGGAAGACATAAGACGGAAGTCGGAGTTCAGAAGAGAACCGAATGCCTAAGAGGTTCAGTTTATGAGATCATCGTTGTTAGATAAAATGCAAAGAGCCGCATTCAAGGGCGCGCAGACATTGCGTCCAGAGGCGACCGCAGCATTAACTGCGGCAATTCTAAGCTGTGAGCAGAGCAGTGGAGGTTTTTGCGGCTTGGATGGCAAAGCGGATCTTTACTACACCTTCTTTGCGAAAATGGCGCTTAATGCCCTTGGAACGCAGCACGACCCTAGTAAACTCATCAGCTGGATTAAAAGCGTACGCAAAGTCTCGCGCGGGGTTGACCGTGTCGGCGCGGAGCTAATGCTGTTGCGGGAGGGTGCGCGTTCGCGGGTTGCCGCAACCCTTTTTTTGCTGCGTTCGCTCTTAAGAGTTGGGCCAGCTGACTCCTATAAACTTTTTTTAACCGCATTTCTCATGGAGGAGCTGCTGCCGCAAAAATTAACTCGCGCGCTGATCCAGCGGGCAGCGGTGGCGACTCTGGATGGCCGGGCGCGCCTCGATTTCAACGCCCTCAGCACTCCGCGTGCAGCGGTGTGCGTCCTGTTGGCGCAGCGCACTGGTGATCAGCCGCTACGCCAGCGGATGAGTGAACTACTACGGCAGCGCCATCAGGCGAGTGGCGGATATACCGCCGTCGCTGGCGGCAAGGCTGATCTGCTGTCAACAGCAGTGGTTCTTTTTACGGAATTATGTTTATACAATCCGCTGGTGGTTACTAAAGAAAACAATCGCGATAGCACTGGGGGCTGCCTTTGCGCGCCACCTGACCGCGCTTTTGTAGAGATGTGCTGGCAAGAGGATGGCCTCTTCAGCTCAGCCCCAGATCAGCGCACCGGTGATTTAGAACACACTTTTTATGCGCTTCTCGCGTTGGGCTGCACAAAAGAATCGTGATGTTTAAGTCAAAATGGCCGAATTGCAGGCAATAAGTTTAGTTGTTTACTAAAAAGTTCTTTCCAGATGACCACAAACCATTTATATTGCAGACCAAATGTCTAAAAAAAAGAAAATAAAAAGACCGCATAAGCCGACGAAAGTAAAGCAGCCAAAGCAACCAATCACTTTACCCACTACTGAAAATAGTCAGCAGACGACAGAATCGTCCGCTGCCCCACTCGTAACCCAATGCAACGTAACAGGTGAAAGGCGTGTTTCCAACCTTGGTCATCCTCCTAAGTCATCGCTCGGGAAGACCAAAACAACGCCCACGCCTGACCAGCCTCCTCGGTCATCGTCTGAAACAGCGGCGACTGCTGACAGCACTGGGAGTGTCGGAAAGCAGCTCAAAATTCCAGTCTCGCCGCAAAGCCGGATGCGGCGTATGCTACCGGATCTGCTGCGAGTGTTCTTGGCACTCTCTGTGATCGCGATTGGAATTGCCATTTGGTTTCAGCCACCGATCTTCAAGGCGTCATTTCCTCACACCACCTTTCAACATCGGGGTAAGAGCGCGCGGGATGCCACCCTATACCGCCCTGCCGCAATGCCGGAGCGTTATTACATTGAGCTACCCGAGAAATTGGAAAACCGCTACCAGTGGTTCGCGGTTGACCGCCGCCGGGAGGTGGTGGCAGCCTGCGAAGAGCCGCTACACAGTTTTCTCGGGAAAAAAGCGATCAGGCGCGGGGCTCCGCTGGGGCTGGATCTCGAATTCCGTAAATTGGATGGCTCCGAATGGCTGATCCACTTTTACATAGATGCCATTGTTTTCTCCAATAATGTTCTGGCTGTGCGGCTTGACATAAAAAAATGAATTGTTCTTTTCAAAAAGTTATCTGCCGAGCGGTCGCGACATAGAAAGGCTTCTTTCGACGATAGCGGGCGACAATAGCGGATTGCGATTAAACTGCCGCCCTTTGAGAAATCGTCAACCAACATCGTCGTTCGTTATCGTAAACCGGAGGCGCGAGAAAGTTAAAGAGTTAATTGATCAGAATCTATATTAAAAACAACCAGAAAGGACCTTGTAAAATGATGCTTAAAACTTGTAGTTTGATGTTAGCGCTGACGCTGACCACCACGGCATTCGCGGCTGCGGCTGTTGATGAATCGCAAACAATCGCGGCTAAGCCAATAAAAAGCAGAAGAAAAATTGTGGTCAGTTCACTCGGCCCCGAGCTGCTTATGAGTTACCCGGCGAAGAATGAGCAAGCAGTCGAACTGATGAAAAACCACTGGAAAACCCAACTCGCCTTTGTGTTGCCGGAGCACCCTGATCTGATCGTGTTGCCCGAAGCCTGCGACAGGTTTCCAACGATGTCATTTGAGCAGCGCTTGAGCTACTATGAATACAGAGGCAACAAGATGCGCGATTTCTTCTGCAAGGTCGCCCAAGAAAACAAATGTTATATCGCCTACTCAGCCGCACGCAAGCTGCCGGACGGAACTTGGCGCAACTCCACGCAGCTGATTGACCGCAAAGGTGAAATTGTCGGCATCTATAACAAGAATTACACCACCGTAGGCGAAAACGAACGCTGGGGAATCATCCCCGGCAAGGACGCACCGGTTTTTCAGACCGATTTCGGCCGGGTAACCATGGCGATCTGTTTTGACCTCAACTTCCATGAACTTCTCGAACGCTGTGCAATTCAGCGCCCTGACCTGGTCATCTTCTCATCGATGTATCACGGTGGACTGATGCAGAACTACTGGGCATACCACTGCCGGAGTTTTTTCGTAGGTTCTATAGCCAGAGACGAAAACAACATCATCGACCCCCTTGGCCAATGCGTCGCCCGTTCAACCAACTATTTCAAGTATATTTCGACGGAAATCAATCTCGATTATCAAGTGGTACACCTTGATTATAACTGGAAAAAACTCGATGCGGCCAAGGCTAAATATGGCCGCGGTGTAACCATCTCCGATCCTGGGCATCTCGGCTCAGTGCTGCTCACCTCCAATCTCGATGAAGTCACCAGTGCTGACATAGTCAAGGAATTCGACATTGAACTATGGGACGACTACTACAAACGCGCAACCGACCACCGCAATAAAAACGTTGAACCCTAAAGCAGCTATCCGCCGCAATCGCATGAATTTGTACTACTATCATTCAACTTCTTGTTTTTTTTGCACGTTTTTTATCTCTCACAGAGGCACAGAGAACACAGAGAGTAGCTGAACTTTTCGCAGCACTGAGAGAATATTTTAAGGTGAAAAATCTTAGAGGTGAAAAATGTGGAAAACTGGGAACGTCGAGCCCGAACTTTACGCCTTTGAGTCTTTGCTGGTGGAAACTCTGAAACAACTCTGAGACCTCTGCGTCTCTGTGAGAGATAAAAAATTGGTTGCGGCTATGCTGCGCTAGGTAATATGCGAAAGCTCTCCGCCCTCACTGAAAAGTTTATGGTGAAAAGCCCGCTGCTTTAGTAACAAACGCTACGCGTTTGGGGAAATGAGGTATAGTACAGGCTTGGCGTAGCTGCGAAACGCGAAAACGGAAGCCTGCTCCCAGGCGGGCTACATCAGCGGCACACCGGCACTGTTGCGCCGCAGCGTTGCAAGCGAGGTGCCAACAATAAAGGGGATGACTCCAGCTAAGAAAAAGGTGAAGTTGCCCACTGCGGCCTGATTAAGATTGCAGCAGTTCCCATATTTACCGGTCAATCAACGTACGCATTTCAGGTGTGATCTCTAGAATCTCAAAATCTTTGAACCACATTGTGGCATTTGCGCCACCATGCAACTGCAAGGCGACCTTGCCGCTTTTTTCGCAGAGTGGATCAATAATATCAATCGTGCGCTGACCATTCAGGATTGAAATGATGCGATCACCGTACGCCACGGTACAGGTTGTGTTCCAGCCCTCAGCATTACGCACCTTGGCAATAAATTCGGCATTGGTCGCTACCCATCCGCGCCCCTTGGTTTTATCGCCAGCCGTATGCCACAGCGCTGAATCTCTGCTGTTGCCAGCGATCTCGTTTTGAAATCCTTTGAGCAGCCACGGTGTGTTCACCTCCTCGGCCCGGAAATACAACGCACTGTTGCCGCCAAAGATCTGATAGGTCACGCGCACAATAAAATCATGATACTCCTTGTCCGAAACCACCAGTCCGTCACGCTTCTCGCCCTTCTGATGCTGTCCAACAAGATATCCTTTGGCATCTTGAAAAGACCAGTCGTCAGGCAGCACGAAACGTGCGTCTTTGAGCGAGTGCTTGCCATTGGCACCCTTGGCAAAGAAGGGTGTCCACTGGCTCGCGCCCAGATCCTTGATACGAATATTGCGCCAGCGGGCGCAGGGCTTGCCATTCGGGTCTTTGGTCGCGTGAACTTGCAAACCGACGAAACCAGAGAAGGACGCATCGTCAAAGAAGTTGACGACCGGCACGTCATTCAGCCATGTGCGGATCGAAGGTCCGACACACTGAATTTCCATGTTGTTCCAATCACCCTGTTTGTAGGCGGCTACAGATTTATCGAGCACTTCAGGCTCTGTGTTATCCAGCCACGTCCGGCCAAACTTAGAGCCGCGCCGCCCCTCGTCGTAGATACGGGTGATGAGCTTGGGATCACTAGCCATCTCTGCCTGATATCCATAGACTGTTTCTACCTCACTGGCGTTTTTACGTGATGCAGAGCGGAACTGCACACCAGAGTTACCTGCTTCGAGCTTAAACTCCAAACGTAGAATAAAATCTCCATACATTGCCTTGGTACACAAAAATGTATTGCGTCCGGCATCTCCGAAGAATCCGGTAATCGCACCCTCCTCAATCCTGTAGGTCGACTTACCGCCGCGAGTTTCCCATCCATTTAAGGTTTTGCCATCAAACAACGAGACAAAACCATCATCCGCTGTCTGGGCGTAAAGATATGATCCTGTGATAATTCCAGCCATCATGACAATATAACCAACTGCTCTCTTTTTCATTCAGTCCCCTTTGTGTTGTATGCTTGTATTTGTGTTGTACGCTTGTAACTAAAATATGACAAAACGCAATAATACCATTCCTGGAATTCAAAGCCAGAACATTTTAAGAAAACTAAAGCGCAATTGACATCGAGCGCCTGTCATGCTTAAATTACATCTTATGAAACCTGAATTGATTTACACTCTGATCCCAGCCTTTATTATTGTGCAGTTTTTATTCGCCAAGTTGGTGGATTATTTAAATATCATGGCTTTAGATGATTCTCCGCCCGCAGAGTTCGCAGATGTTTATGAGGGTGATACGTATAAGAGATCGCAGGAGTACTTGAGAAAGAACACCCGCTTTGAGGGGCTTAGCAGCGCGATCAGCACGGCAGTGATCGTGCTTTTTCTGCTCTTCAAGGGCCCGGGTTTTCTGGATCGAGCGGTACGGTCGTGGTCGGATGGCTGGGTCTGGCAGAGTCTCGCGTTTGTCGGAGTGCTTTATGGCGCGACACTCCTGCTTTCAATCCCTTTCTCCGCCTACCGCACGTTTGTGATTGAAGAACGGTTTGGCTTTAATAAGACCACTACGAAAACCTTTGTTCTGGATGTTGTTAAATCACTCTTGCTTACAGTGCTGATAGGGGTTCCTGTTTATCTGTGTGTGATCTGGTTCTTTCGCTCTTTCGTGGAAAACGGGTGGTTGTTAGCCTGGGTGGCCCTGACCATTTTTTCGCTGGTGTTGATGTATGTGGCTCCGGTTTGGATCATGCCGCTTTTTAACAAATTTACTCCGCTGGAAGATGAGGGGGAGTTGAATCTGGCGATCCAGGCGATGTGCCGCAGAGCAAACTTCACCCTTAAGGGTGTTTATACCATGGATGGCTCCAAGCGCTCCGCTAAATCGAATGCCTTTTTCACAGGCTTTGGCAAAAATAAGAAGATCGCGCTCTTCGACACCTTGATTGAGAAGCACACTTCCGCAGAGCTGGTCGCAGTTCTGGCGCATGAGATCGGACATTATAAGAAAAAACATATTTTTCAATCCATGGCACTCTCATTCCTGACCTCAGCCTTAATGCTTTATCTGTTGGGGCTGATCCTGAAAAGCACCGTTGTTTTTTCCGCTTTCGGGGTTGAGGGATCTCCAGTTTATGCAGGCCTTTTTATCTTTAGTTTTATTTTCTCCCCGATCAGCTTTGTGATTTCGATCTTTCAAAACATCCTCAGCCGCAAAAACGAATATGCTGCCGATCACTTCGCTGCTGAGATAACCGGAGAGCCGATGGTGATGGTCGCCGCCTTGAAAAAACTCTCGGCCGATAATCTTAGCAACCTGACCCCGCATCCGCTCAAGGTGTTTTTAGAGTATTCGCATCCGCCAGCGTTGCAACGGATCGCTGCATTGGTTTGCCAACCCTAGCAGTTTTTCGGACTTCTCCGAAGTCCGAAAAACTGCTAGGGTTTATGGTTTGGGGGAGCGGACACGATAGATCGATAGGTCAAATATAGCCAAGATGATCTTTTGCCAAAAAGAAACGCACTGCCGTGCCGTTCAAGCACCGCGACTACCCCAACTCAGTTTGCGGCGCATCACCTCATACGGGTTATACCCTTGCAACTCAATCACCGGAACCGTCAGTGTGTGTTTTTCGATCTCAATGCGACTGCCCTGAGTAATCAACTCATTGCAACGCCCATCAGAGCTGACCAGCATGGGCGAACTGCACTCAATCACCTTGATTACAATCCTGGTGGTGTCCCGCAATACCAACGGTCGCGAGGTCAGGGAGTGCGGACAGATAAAGCTGACCACAAAGGCAGGGGTGGCCGGCATAACGATCGGCCCCCCGGCAGCCAGCGAGTAGGCGGTGCTGCCAGTTGGCGTGGCCACAATAATGCCATCGCATAAAAACTGCGACACGCTCATCTCATCCAGGATCAACTCCAGCTTAACCGCATGCCCGGTTGCCCCGCGGCTGACCACCGCGTCGTTCAACGCACCTGGCAGGACAATGGTTTCACCTGTGGAACGAATGACCTTCAAGGCCAGTGCTGTGCGGTGGCTCACAGTGTAAGAGCCGTTGTACAGGTGACGCAAAGCCTCTTCGTACTGATGATCCTCAACGCTCGTCAGATAGCCCAGCGAGCCGATGTTCAAACCCATCATCGGCAGCTGATGGTCTCCCATCTGATGGGCCGCATCCAACATCGTGCCGTCGCCGCCGAGTACCACTACAGCCTCGACCCCTTTTTCCACAAAGCACTCCACGTCACAGCACTGGCAGGGCGCTTGCGGGCCGCATGCCGAGCTTTGCAGCCAGAGTTCAAAGCCGAGCCCTTGGGCGCACGCAACCACCTCTGCCAGCAGCTCCGCTGACCGCTCTTTACTGAAATTTGTGATTACACCAATGGTTCGCATCATGAGCACTCCTTACGCCAGCGCGCTAGAAATTCGACATTCCCTTCCGGTCCTCGCAGGGGTGATTCAACGCAGCCCAGCCACTTCAACTTCAGCTCTTCAGTACCGAAACAACGGATATCCTCCACCACTGCCTGATGTACCGCAGGGTCGCGCACCACCCCGCGCGGAGCGTGTTTACGCCCTGCTTCAAACTGCGGCTTGATCAGCGAAATAATTTCACGTCCTGCTTCCAGCACCTCCACCATGGGCGGCAGAATGAGTTTCAAAGAGATAAAAGAGACATCAGTCACAGCCACCTGCGGCTGCTCTGGCAGATCCTCCAGCCGAAGATAACGCGCATTAAAAGATTCCATCACATGCACACGCGGGTCCTGACGCAATTTCCAATGCAACTGGCCCCGCCCAACATCCACTGCAATCATCCGTGTTGCGCCATGTTGCAGCAAACAGTCGGTGAAGCCTCCGGTGGAAGAGCCCACATCCAAACCAACCAGGCCGGTCACATCAAAATCAGGGAAGGCGGTGAAAGCCCCCTCCATCTTATCGCCGCCACGGCTGACAAATCGTGGTCGGGCGGTCACCTCCAACAGCAGATCTGTTGCATAACGATGGCCGCATTTGGTCGCCACCTGCCCGGAGACCCGCACCGCGCCTGCCATGATCAGGCGCTGGGCCAACTCTCTGCTCTCAGCCAGCCCTGCATCCGCCAGCAGTGTGTCTAAACGTTCTTTTTTCATTACTCAAAGCGAATGGCCGCGCTGCGCCCGTGCGCATCCAGCCCCTCCACCTCCGCAAAGGTTTCAATCGACGCGCGTGTCTCAGCCAAATCCGCCTGCGTGTACTCCACAAAGCTGTGCCGTCGCCTAAAATCATCTGCCGTTAAACCATTGAACATGCGAGCAGCACCACCGGTTGGTAGAACATGACTCGGCCCGGCGATAAAATCGCCGGCAGCCTCGGGTGTCCATCCACCAATAAACACTGCGCCAGCGCAACGCACCTGGTTCAGCAGCTCGCGTGCATTGGCTGTCATAATCTCAAAGTGCTCGGGGGCAAAGCGATTGACCAGCTCAATGCCCTGCTTCAAATCTGGCACAACCACCAGCAGGATGCCATTTTTTTTGATTACACGTCCAATCAGCTCTCTGCGCGAAAGGGTTGTCTGCTGCAAGAGCAGCTCCTTTTTCACCTCTTGAGCCATTGCCAACGAATCGGTCACCAACAGTGATTTCTCTTCGCCACTGCCATGCTCAGCCTGTGACAGCAGGTCAGCGGCCACCCAGGCCGGGTTGGCGGAAGTATCGGCTAGTACCGCAATTTCGCTGGGACCTGCAACCTGATCTATACCCACATATCCATAAACCTGTCGCTTGGCAGCGGTGACATAGGCATTGCCTGGGCCGGTAATCTTCTGTACCGGCGCGACACTTCGGGTTCCGAATGCCATCATTCCAATCGCCTGAATGCCGCCGACCTTGTATATCTCGGTTGCGCCCGCGATTTTCAAGGCATAGAGCAGCACGGAGTTCACTGTTTTATCCCGACCGCAGGGCGTGCAGGCAACGATCTCCGGCACTCCAGCGCACTTTGCCAGCGTCACGGTCATAATCGCGGTGGATGCCAGCGGCGCGGTTCCGCCGGGAACATAGACCCCCACGCGCTCCATGGGCGAGAAGCACTCGCCCAGAAAACCGCCATGCGCTGTCTCCATTTGCCATGCGTCGCGCATGCCAGCCTCCGCAAACAGCTTCACGCGGGCATGCGCATCACGAACCGCCCGTTTGATGCGTGTCGGCACCCCTTTGACAGCGGTCGCCAACTCTTCTTGGGAGAGTAACATCTCGGATGTCTTAAGGGTCGCACCGTCAAATCTGCGGACAGCGGCTAACACAGCTGGATTCCCGCGCTGCTTGATATCGTCCAATACCTCAGCAGCGACGCTCTCAGCCTCAGGTGCGAAGGCGGGGCGTCGGAGAAATTTCTCCACTGTTGGAGTGGGTTCGGCAATCGACCATTTGCAGATTTTTAGACTCACTTCATTACTCCTAATTAAAAAATTAAAACTTGAAAACCGCCGACCAGCATCGTCGTGGTTATCGTTAACCGCAGGCGCAGACGAATTCTAGTCGCTCCGGTTTTCACCCGGAGATGTCCGATTGAAAATCTGACCTACGTTGCTCTCGCACCTTGTCTTAATCCTAATCCGCTCTCGCTATCAAAGCCGCTCTACTTGCGACACAAAACATGCAATGCCGCTCATAGAGCGGCTACTACACCGAACGACAAGGTTTGCAAGCCAGCTTGCATTTTAAAGTGCAGCGCATGTGTAGTAGTCGCTCTATGAGCGACAGCGAACGACAACTCTTGCAAAGAGCTTGCAATTCGCCCTGCAAAGCACTGTAGCCGCGGACCGTGACAGCCGGGGGGGGGCTCGTTTGTGGCCAGTCGCCTGATAGCTTTCAATTTGCATTGCGCGACACTTTCGCTTTGCCGGCGCGTTCTCGGCCTGCGCTCGGTCGGTGCGCCGAATTATTTTTAGTGCCCAATTTTTGGTTCAGGGACAATCAGATCAAATCCGAAGTCCTCAACCGGTCGGCCCAATTTCTCTGCCATCTTCTTGGATATAAGTTCAAAGCCTTCCTTAAAAGCCTTGAGTTTGGCGGCTTCACGGGCATGTGTGCGCTCATTCATATTCTTGAAGCTTTTGGCGTTTTTATCCAGCATCGCTAAGCGATCCGTAGTCACGCGTTCTTCTAGGCGCTCCAATTTCTTCGCGGCTTTTTCTTCTGTCGGATAAGTCGCTCCACCTTTAGCGATCTTGCGCACCTTAAATTTGTTCGCCGGAAAATCCTCTGTGCGTTCTTTATCCGCGCTCCACTCTTTTTTACACTCGGCCAACATCTCCGTGAAAATCTGCATCTCCGCCTGAACCTCTTGAAAGGCTTTTTTATACTCATCGGCGGACATAACTCTGTAGCCAACACCACCAATCATATCGGTCAGTTTAACAACATAAAACTGTTCCGCGCCCTGTAAAACAACGGTCAACATGACCATGCTCAGGAATATCATCAATCTTGATCTCATTTTCAGCTCCTTTTTTTTAACTTTCGGTTGCGAGCTACTGCTCGCATTGAATTATTGTATTAAACTAACTTGTGGATTGGAAGCGCGCTCTTCGCGAACTTGCGACCGCCTCTTTAAAGGCGGACGCGGAACGCCGGATGACATCCTCCTCCACGCTGAAAGAGAGCCGGAAATAGCCGGGGTAGCCAAAACCTGTTCCAGGAACTGCCAGGATGTTGCGTTGCAACAGTGCGTCCACAAACTTAACATCATCTCCTCCTGGTGCCTCAGGGAAGAAGTAAAAGGCCCCAGCTGGCATACTGAAACTAATGCCGGCCGCCCTCAAAACCGCTGCCATGGCATCTCGCCGGCGCAGATAAATTCCTATATCCACCCCAGCATCCAGCATTTTAAGGACCATGCGCTGGCCGATCACCGGCGCGTTTACAAATCCCAGTGTGCGGTTGGTCAAGGTGACGGCGTTGATCAGGGTCTGGACATCAGGCATCTGCGGGTTGGCGGCCAAGTAGCCGACACGCTCCCCGGGAATCGAGAGTTTCTTAGAAAAAGATCCGAGTACCAGCGCGAACGGGGTTAAAGGAAGCACTGGCGGCACCTCCACCCCGTCATACACTAGAAAACGGTAGGGTTCATCGCTGACCAGGAAAACAGGACGCTCCCGTCTCTCATTAATCCCCGTGATCCAGGCTCCCAGCTCACGCAGTGTTTCCAGTGGATAGATACAGCCAGTCGGATTATTGGGCGAGTTTATCAGCACCACGCGGGTTTTCTCAGATACCGTGGCTTTGATCGCCTCTAAATTAAGCTGAAATGACGGAGCAATCGAAGGCACCGGGCGCAGAACGCCGCCAAAATGGCCGCAGTAGGCGCCATACTCGACAAAATACGGGGCTGGGCAGAGTACCTCGTCGCCTGGCTCCAGTATTGCTCTGAAAAACGCGGTCAGTGCTCCAGCTGCGCCGCAGGTGACAACCACATGCGCTGCCTTAAGCTCCACCTGCTGTTCGCGGACCAGCATTTCAGCGAGTGCTGCCCGAAAAATGGGCAGACCCGCATTGGGGCAGTAGCCCATGCCCAGAGATTGACTCAACTGCCCCGCAAGCTCAATCAGTATCTCACGTGTGTTGCCCGGTGGCGGAAGATCAGGGTTTCCAAGGCTGAAGTCAAAAACGTTTTCCGCACCGAACTTCTGCTTCAGTTCAGCTCCTTTTTCAAACATCTTTCTAATCCAGGAGGAGTTCTCCATTTGCAATTGGATATTTCTGGAAATCATTCTCATGCTTTGTAACCTTTAAGTTTGCGGCCTGCAACGCTTTTTTTATTCCGCAAGAGCTTTGAGCCGCGTGTGATTTTGCAGAGGCTGATACCAAGCATCTCGGCAATCTTGCGCTGCGTCATCCCGGCATCTAAAAGTTCAAGCAGATGCCAGCGCAGTGCTATATCACGCCGCTCATTGGCAGTCAAGATTTCCTGCAAAAAAACCTGAACTTCATCCGGCGATGAGAGGGAGGCCAGGATCTGACAAAATCGGTCCAATGCGCTCTGATCAAATCGTGGTACAGGATTACTCTTTTTTTGCGGCTTTAAGATACTCCATCTCCTTAATATTGTCCAAGCGTTGCTGGAGCAGAGGGAAGGTTGTTTTATGTTTGTATAATGCCTCACAGGTGGTGAGATCAATAAAATAGACATTGCCCGCACGCAGGAAGCTCATCAGTTCGGATGGGGAGCGTGAGTAGCGCAAGGCCCCTGGCAGCACCTCGATCAGGGTGCGGGCAGTTCCATAGTTACCATTGATCTGGTTGTGCGAGGTGTTGAAAAAATAGAGTTCACCTTTAGCGATAGCGCGTTCATAAAATTCGCGCTTTTTATCCAGTCGTGCCTTCAAAATCTCTTTTTTCTCCTGAAGCTGCTCTGTTGTTTGAGAAACAGCTGGTTTGGCCTCCTTGACTGGGGCGGGCTGCGGCTGAAACAGATTAGCAACGGGGCGCTTGGGAGGTTCGTCGTCGGTGAACAGATCGTCTATGTGACTGATATTTTGCACACCCTGCTCTTTCACAGCCGTGTCAGCGCCGGCATCCACATCCTCGGAAAAGAGTGCGTCAATACTGGCGACCTTGGCAGGAGCCGCATCCGCAGACTCCCCCTCGCCACGCGGTTTCTGATCAAGGACATTGCTCTCGGCATTGAGCTCACCGGGGTCAATGGCCTCAGGCGTGTCGACTACGGAGCTGTCAAAATAGCTCCAAGCAACTGGCTGCTCAATTTGATGCCGGTTAATGAAAATAGCATTGCCGCGGCGGGTGACTGCATAGGGAGGCGGCAGATAGCGTCCGTTTACAAAAATAAAACCGCTCATCTGGGGAATGCCATATGTGACGCCCATCTCACTCAAGGCAGCCTGCGTGACCTCGGGCAACGACTTTGCCTCTAAGCTATGACATGCCGCTGTGAGGCATACCATTAAAAAAAAGGTCAGCTTCTTTTTCATTACTCCCCTGTTGACTAAAATAAAAAACCCCACTTTGCCGTATTGTCAGCACCTCTGAAACCTCGCTCACGAGGTGGGTACCCTAGTCGCCAGCCGATTCGGAACCTGTCAAAGACAGGCTCACCGGGCAGACGCATTCAAGTTCCCATAGTTTACTGAAGGTCAGAGAACCGCCGCTTATCCGCGAACAAAGCAGGGTTGACTTCGTTTTGCTGACAGGCCTAACCCTGTCTGCGTGCAAATTATATTGAAAATCAATTCCCTGGGGGCGCAGCCATCATCCCTCTCTAACATCCACTTTGAGCTCATCTTTCAGGGCCTGAACAATCTTTATAAAGGATTGATTCACCTCCTGATCGGTCAAAGTTCGTTCCAGAGATCGGAATGAAAGGGTATATCCCAAACTGCGCTTTCCTTTCCCAATTTCTTTTGATGTGAATATATCAAATAACTCGATCTTTGTCAATTCATCAGATGCAACTTGTTTGATACAGGCCACCACATCACGGTGGGTAAGGGTGGCATCGCTGATAAACGCGACATCGCGTTGCACCTGAGGATACGCGGGCACTGGCTTTACACCGGCAATTCTCCCAACTTCCGCTAGTAGCGGAGTCAGCCTCAATTCAGCCACCGGCATTGGCAGGTTCATACGCCACTGATGCCGCAGCCTGGCTGACAGGAGCCCCATGCGCCCGACCACCTGATCATTCAGCAGGATATCCACGCTCCAGCCCTCTTCCATTGCCGGATGGCCGCTCAACTTGAACTCCACTTTGCCGGCGTGCAGCATACAGATCAGATTTTCTACTGCGCCCTTGAGCCACAGCAAAGCCTCCTCATTTGAAACCACCCTGCGTCGGTCAATCGACGAGCGTCCGAACGGGCCCATCATGCCCATTGAGAGGCGCTCTTCCTCCTCGAAAACTCCATCAGCGCTCTTCATGAAAACCCGGCCCATCTCAAAAAGAGCGGCTGATTCAACCTGCCGTGAGGCGTTACGCCCCAGTGATGTCGCCATTTGCGGCAGCAGGGAGTCCCTTAAAACACCGTAATCACCGCTGACCGGATTAGGAATCACAGCGCGCTGGGCGCTCGCACGTTTATCAAAGGCATCCAACTCACCTGCCGAGAGAAAGCTGTAATGCATGGCCTCGGTAAAACCCATGCCAGTTAAAATCCCGCGACAGTGCTTACGATCATAAAAGAACGTATCATCCAGAGTTGAAGCGGAGGCGGATTCCAGCACGTCGGCCGGCACGTTATCCAACCCATGCATTCGAGCGATTTCTTCAATCAAATCAGCTTCCAGAGTCAAGTCCAGCCGATAGGAGGGAATCTCAAAAACAGCATGACCGTTGGCGTTGGATCTCAACCGCAAGCCAAGGCTGTCCAGAATCTCAATCATCGCGTTATCACTCAACGCCACCCCGATCACCTGGCGGGCGCTATCAAACCGAAAGGGGGTTGCCATCTTTTCATAATGGCGAAAGTCGCAGTCAATCACACCGCGCGCAACTCGGGCGTTGCCATGCGCCACCAGCAGCGCGGTGGCCCGGCGGCTGGCCCAATCCGCCAGATCAGGATCAACCCCCCTTTCATAGCGACGTGAAGACTCTGTTGAGAGAGCTAGCGCCTCAGCCGTAAATTTAATGGCGCTCGGATCAAAGAGCGCGCTTTCGATCAATACATGTTCACTGTCATCCTCAATCTCACTCTCAGCGCCGCCCATGACACCCGCCACAGCGATTGGCTCGCGCGCATCGGCAATCACCAGCATACTGCTGTCGAGCTTACGCGCCACACCATCCAACGTGGTCATACCCTCCCCCTGCCGAGCGCGACGCACCACAATCCGCTGTTCCGCCAACTTACGGTAGTCAAAGGCATGCAAGGGCTGCCCGATCTCAAGCATCACGTAGTTGGTCACATCCACGGCCAGAGAGTTCGCGCGAATCCCGCATATCTCAAGTCGACGCTGCATCCAGAGCGGAGAGGCACCCTCCTGAACACCTGTCAGCACCCTGGCTGTGTAGCGGGGGCAGAGATCAGGTGCCTCGATTTTGACTTGGACAAAACTCTCAACTGGCTCGCCGCTCTCTGGGAAATCAATGGAGGGAAGCCTCAACGGTCGGCCCAGGAGCGCGGCAAACTCACGGGCAATGCCGATAATGGAGAGGCAGTCGGGCCTGTTCCAGGTTATCTCCAGATCCAGCACGCTCTCGGCGGCGGGTAACAGTTCATACATCGGAGTTCCGGTCAAGGCGTTGGGATCAAGAATCATGATCCCATCGCTCTCATCCGCCAGATTAAGCTCGCTGGCTGAACAGAGCATTCCAAAGGAGGCGACCCCGCGCAGCTTGGCCTTCTTGATTGTGAAGCCTCCCTTGGGGATCACCGCGCCGACTCTGGCAAATGCCACCTTGATACCGGCTCGACAGTTCGTTGCCCCGCAAACCACCTGGTACCTATCAACTCCATCAAACACTGAGCAGACACTCAGGTGATCGGAATTTTCATGTGATTCGCAGGTGAGAACCTCACCGACCACAAAGTGGTCGTCCAGATTGGCTCCCATCTCTTCAATACCCTCAACTTCAACCCCGGAGAATGTCAGCTTCGCAGCCAGCTCCTGGACTGGCAGATCCGACACATCCACATACTCATTCAACCAACTGACCGGTAATTTCATAATCTCGCCTCAAAATATTGATTCTCGGGCACCCTGCGTGCCGCTCCAATGACAACTGCTCCCCTGCCGTCGCGCTAGCGGAGCTGCTCCAAAAAACGCACATCATTCTCATAAAGCCAACGAATATCCGGGATCCCGTATTTAATCATCGCAATCCGCTCAATGCCAAAACCAAAGGCATACCCATAGACCTCCTCAGGGGGATAACCGACAAACTCAAACACGCGGGGATCAACCATTCCGGCACCGGCAATCTCAATCCAGCCGCTCATCTTACAGACGCGGCAGCCTTGCCCTGCACAAACATGACAGGCGAAATCGACCTCAACACTCGGTTCAGTGAAGGGGAAAAAGTGCGGACGGAAGCGGACACCTGCTGTCGAGCCCATCATCTCTTTGGCGAAATAGGCCAACGTCGCCTTTAAGTCAGAGAGTGAAACCGGCTTAGTGTCAACATACAACCCCTCCATCTGATGAAAGTTGGCGCTGTGGGTCGCGTCGGTTGTGTCGCGGCGATAGGTTCGGCCAGGTGTAATGATGCGCACTGGCGGCTGATGCTGGGTCATGATCCTGATCTGAACCGGAGAAGTTTGCGTGCGCAGCAGTTGGTCCTCAGCCAGCCAGAAGGTATCCGAAGCATTCATAGAGGGGTGGTGCGCGGGCGTGTTCAGTGCCGTGAAATTATTAAATCGATTCTCAATGTCAGGGCCATCGGCAACCGAGAAGCCGAGCCGGTTAAAAATCGCCACGCTGTCCTCGATCACGCGTGAAACCGGATGTTTGGCTCCTGGCGCGGGCCAGCGACCAGGCAGCGTGGGGTCAAAAGCATTGCGTGCCGCACAGGGCTGCGCGGCTGCCCCAGCCTTGGCAGCCATAGCCGCTTCAAGTGCTGTGCGCCAATCATTGACACTCTTGCCGAAGACCGGGCGCTCCTCGGGCGTCACATCCTTCATCCGCTTCATCACAGCCGGCACAATGCCATTGCGGCCCAAGTACCGGATCCTGAGCTGTTCCAACGCGGACGCGTCCTGCGCTGCCGCCACCTCTGCCAAAGACTGAGCCTGCTGTTTCTCTAATTCCGCGAGTGTCATAATCGATTCTCTCTTTTTCTAAAAACAAAACTAGAAGTATATGGGACACCTCTTAGAAAATCAATTTCAAAACAATTGAAGCTTTGAAATGGTTAAATGAGTGCCGCAGCGCGAGCTTAACTTTAAACTTTTCAACATTCATATGTTTGAGATTGAGAGATTTGCTTTTTATATGTATAATGATGATGATTATTTATCCAATAAAGGCGCAGGAATTGTCCTGACAAACAAAGGAGACCGTGATGATGATTAAGAAGAGAGTAAAGATTGAATCAATGCTACTTATTATAAGCGCGTTCTTAGCACTATCCAGCCTTGCAAAATCCGTGACCGAAAAGGTAAACGTACTGGATCTTGTTCGCAATAACGAGGTTGAGTTTAATATCAATCCAAAATTCGAGCTAGCTGACCCGCCGTTAGAAGTTTTTAAGATGCAGGATACCATGCTGCATATTAGCGGACGCGGTTACGGCTATATGGCTACAAAGGAGATTTTTCAGGATTACCACCTGGTAATTGAATTCAAGTGGGGTCAGAAAACATGGGGAAAACGGGCCGAAAGGGCACGCGATAACGGGATACTGGTGCATGCCTACGGACCGCACGGAACAATCGGCGGAACATGGATTGCCTGCTTCGAAGCTCAGATCATTGATGGCGGAATGGGGGATATCATCGTACTCAGTGCTAAACTGAAAGACGGCACGCAGTTGACATCATCTCTGACCAGTGAAATCGAGGTGAACGAGAAAGGGCATAGAAGGTGGAAACGTGGCGCCCCGCACACAACCGTCACCAGCGGACGCGTCAACTGGGAGAAGCGTGATCCAAATTGGAAAGATGTACTGGACTACCGTGGTCCAGATGATCTGGATGCCCCGGCTGGCGAGTGGAACCGTCTTGAAGTAATCGCCAAAGGGGATACTCTGCGCTATATTTTCAATGGTCAGATAGTCAATGAGGCCTTTGATGTATCTCCCAGCAAGGGGCGCGTCTGCATTCAGACAGAGGCCGCTGAGATGATTGTCCGCCGCTTTGAACTCTGGCCACTCGGTAAGTTCACCGAGAGTTGGCGCAAGTGACACACTTGCCCATAACTTCAAACAGGTTAAGGGGCTTTTCCTGTGTTTTACTCTTTGTCGTGAACTTTGTCGCAAACTTTGTCGATCCTTCTCGCTCATTTATTTACGACAAAGTTTACGACAAAGTTTACGACAAAGTTCGCCTGTAACTCGGGGTCAGGGTCGGCATCGGAATCGGTATCGAAAAGCGGACGAGGTCGACCCCGATTCCGATTACGACCCCGACTCCGATGTAGTCGACCGTCGAGTTACCCCATCGTTTTTTCTCGGCACGGCTGGTGTACCTTTTGCCATTGTATCTTTAGCGAGCTGTAGCCGTGTAGCAGGAGCAGAGACCGCGGGCATAGCGCGTAACACTGCAATTGATGAAGCCCGCTCGCGACAGAATGGCAAGCATCGCCTCCCCTTGCGGGACCTCTTTGATCGACGCTGTCAGATAGGTGTACTCGGTTTCACATCCCGCAAAGGCGCGGCCCAGCAAAGGGATGACATGCGAGAGATAGAAGTTGTAGCCGCTGGCGATGATTTTTGCCTGGGGACGGGAGAGCTCGATCACCAGAAGTGTTCCGCCTGGTTTCAGCACACGTTGCATCTCGCAGCATCCAGCGTTGATATCTTCAAAGTTACGCAGACCAAAGCCAATGGTTGCCAGCTCAAAGGTTGCATCAGGAAAGGGCATGGCAAGCGCGTCGGCCTGCAAAAATTCAATCCGCCGCATAACTTTCTTTTTACGCGCTTTCGCCTGTGCGTCTTGCAGCATCTTCTGTGAGAGATCAATGGCAGTGATCGCTGCACCTGGAAATTTACCCGCCAGCCTGATGGCGAGGTCGCCAGTGCCTGTGGCCACATCCAGAACTCGCTCAGGGCTCATGGCTGCCAGGGAGTTAAGTGCCCTGCGTCGCCATGAGATGTCAATGCCGATTGAGAGCAGTCGGTTCATGAAATCGTAGTGTGGGGCGATCTGGTCAAACGCCTGTTCAATCTGTACGCTCTTACGCTCGCTGCTGGTGTAGGGGGTTATCTCTTCTACTTTTGCTTTTTTCATGTCTAAACCCTCTTATGCCCGCACGGAGCGCGGAGGGAGGCTGTGCCTCCGGTTTACGATAGCGGCGACGATGGTGGACGATTGGAAACGTGCGGGGAATCGTCAGCCAGCATCGTCGCACATCATCGTCAACCGATGCCGCTCATAGAGCGGCTACTACACGAACGGCAAAACCTGCAAACCGGCGTGCGGTGAAACGCGCAGCGCAATGCCGCTCATAGAGCGGCTACTACACCGAATGGCAAGGCTTCAGCCCGCCTATATTTTAAAGTGCAGCGCATGTGTAGTAGTCGCTCTGTGAGCGACACACTGATTCCATTCTGACTTCTGAATCCTGTCTCCTGCCCATCAACGATTCCACATCATTTCGCAAGGAATTCATGCAGACAGTTTTTCAGCCGGGGGGCACTGATTTTGTACATACGACCCTCCTGAGCGCAGATGAAATCAGCCAGCTGCGTCCAAGTCTGATAAAGATTCGGGCCGCGCTGCTTGAGTGCCGCTACCTCAGCTATGTAACGGCCCCGGTTATGAACCAACTCCCAGCAGCGGGCTAAACGCTGTAGTTTGACCAAGGTTTTGAAATCCATAGAGTTGGATTCCAGTAGCTCGTACGGAGGGTCAGGGTTGAATTTAAGCGCATAGCGGGCGGCATGCTGCACGAGTTCTGTTCTGGGCAGCCCTTTGAGCAGGTTGATCTGCACCTCCGGGGGAGCGCAAGTGGCAATCAATCTGTTGAACCCCGCGGCAAAGGAGCCTTCGCTCTCACCCGGCAAGCCGAAAATCAGATCCGCATGGACAACCGCGCTGTTCAGTGAGGTCAGAAGTTTCAGGTTTTCCAGCGTCTGGTCGATTTTACCGCTCCTGCCGATCCGCACAGCGACCTCCGGATTCAGCGTCTGAACTCCGCACTCCAAGTGCAGGGTGTTCGCAGAGAAGCGTGACATCAACTCCGCTGTCTCGTTGTGCAAGCGCTCAGTGTTGATCTCAAAGTGAAGGCACATCTGAGGGTCTTGGCGCTCAAGAAAAAAATTCATGACAGCGTTAGAATGTGCGAGTGCGGCGGTAAAGCTGCGGTCCAGAAACTTGAACTGGCGCACCCCGCGTTCCCATAGGGATTGCAACCCGGGCAGCAGTCGCTCAAGCGGGATCAGACGCAGCCCCGTCCTGGAAGAGGTGCAGTAACTGCAAGCATAAGGACAGCCACGGCTGGCCTCCACGTAGATCACACGGTGGGCGATGTCCTCATCGCTGTATAGGTTGAAAGGAAGTCTTAACTCAGCAGTGTCTTCAGGTTCCCGAACCACAACCCGGGGCAGGATCGCTTGCGGGTTGTCCAGCCATGATCTGCAACTCTGGCGCAAACCGCTTTCGCCTTCACCGATAACGCATTGATGGAAGAGGGCGGCATTGCTGTAATCCGGTGTCAGCTCAGGACCGCCCGCAATGCGTTTGATTTGCGGTGCAACAGCATTGAGGATGCGTGCGGTTGCCTCAATCAGGCGTATGTTCCAGAGGTAGACGGAGAAAACAACAATCCGCGGATTGCATTCGACAATCTGAGAGGCCAGTTGAAACGGAGTGATGATCAGCTCGGTTTCCATAATGGAGCACTGCTGTTCCAATTCCAATAGATTGATTTTGAGTGTACGCGCCGCATAAGAGCAGTGGCTGTAGCGGGCGTTGATCGCGATAATTAGAATTGAGTATGCGCCTGTTGTCAGGCGGTTGGCTGCAGGCTTTGCAATCAACACAGCAGTCGCTGGCGGATCAGTGCTTGTTGAGGCATCGTCAAGATTTGCATTCACGGTTTTATTATCCAAAATAAAATTCTCCCTAACCCCTTCAGCTCCCTTCCACTCCCTCCCACTTAAATGGGCCTGGTTGTGTTAAGTCGGATGGAGGTGCGGTTGTGCAGATGGGTGATCGCCAGCGCCAGGGCGTCCGCAGCGTCATGAGGCGGCACTTTTTCAAGGTGCAGCAGGGTTTTCACCATCTCTTGAATTTGTTCCTTCCTGGCTGCTCCATAGCCTGCCACCGCCATCTTGACACGCCGGGGCTCATACTCAAAAACCGGGAGTCCCTGCTGAGCGCACTGGGCAATCAGAGTGCCGCGCGCATGCGCAAGCAGGATCGCGGTTTTCACATTGCGGGCAAAAAAGATCCCCTCCACGGCCGCCACTTGTGGCTGATGCGCGGCAATGATCTTTTCCAGCTCTTCCCGTAGATACAGCAGCGAGTTCGAAAGGGGGGAGCCGGTCGCGGTTTTTATCAGCCCATAGTAGAGGGGAATCATCTTAGAACCCTGGCTCTCAATGATACCGACACCGGTCGAGCGCAGTGATGTGTCGATTCCCATTATGCGTGTGTGAATCATAGGTAGGAGCGTTGAAGTCGTTAAAATTTTTTAGCCATCTGCGAATCGGTGCAATAATCCACCGTGTAACGGCGGATTTACTTGATTTGCAATATAAGTATGTCCTCCGCTATGCGGTGGACAACAATGATTTTGAAGGTTATCCGGTAATATGCACCAATTCACAAACGCACCCGTTTTTACGTTTTTAAGATGATGATAATTATAAAGTAACATTAACAATAATTAAAGCATATAATGCCACTGTTTTATCTTTGCGGCTTGTGAGGCAAGGACAATAATCATATAATGTGATGTTATATGTTTCAGAGAGCTGGTGAATATGGTTGGCTGGCTGGCGGCTTTGTTTAGATAAAAAGGCAATTGCATGGACAAATATGGCAGAAAAATAAGTTTTTTTGATTTTTACAATGGTGTTGTTGCGCTTGATCAAACTGCGTATGGCGTTGAGCAGAGAAAAAACATTGGCCAGCTCTCGACATATTTAGATAAACACTCCCGTGTGCTAGATATTGGTTGCG
This sequence comes from Kiritimatiellia bacterium, assembly GCA_041673345.1. Lineage (GTDB taxonomy): Bacteria > Verrucomicrobiota > Kiritimatiellia > RFP12 > UBA1067 > M55B167. Next base: position 18,089 of record JBAYXX010000016.1, on the reverse strand, counting down.
GATTTGGCATACCCTCCTTTGAATTACAGAAATCATTTAAAGTCTCAGCCTGCGATGTGCCAACATTGGATGGCCGCCGAAATAAATTCGTGGAATTGGTGATGGAGGAGCGGGGCATTGATTTTGGCTGGATTGAAGAGGGTGTGCTGCCGTTTGAAGATGGTTCGTTTGATGGAATTCTTCTTTATGCAGTGATAGAGCATGTGCGGGATAAGGTTAAGTTACTCAAAGAATGCCACCGCGTTTTGAAGCCAGGCGGCCATGTGTTCAGTTACCGTATGGTTAATCAATGTGCATTTGCCGAGAAACTAGCCACCTTGATGGGGATTGTGACGCATGGTGACGATGTGGTCACAGCTCAAATTTTGAAGGATTCTTTTGGCGCGGCATCGCTTGATATCTGTGGTATGGGGTATCATGGCTGGCTCCCGGAGAATAAGCTTCCTGTTTGGCCAATTTACTGGGCGAATAAAATATTGTGCAAAATCCCGCTTGTGAATAGATACTCGCATGATTTTTGGGTGATTGCAAAAAAACCATGATGTTTTGAAGTGATTTGTTATGTTGTGATTTCCATGGACGGTTAAGGGATAAAGCTGGATGGTAGATTTTATTAAGAGAAACAAGATACTGGTTGGATTAACGCTGTTTGTCATTGCGGTAATCTATGTTTTTTTCCCGGTTTCAGGAAGATATTCAGGCTTGATCGCTCCCGACGCAATGCCGTTTTTCACTTATCAATACCGTATTGTCTCATGGCATAATTTATTGGGCGGTGCGGATCTTACTCCCTATTCGCTCTACTGGATGATATTAGATCCGCTTTATGCTCATGAACTGACATTTATAATTGATTCGTTTATTTTGACATTAGCCGGAGTTTACTATCTTCGGGGACGCGGAGTGTCGGCAACCGCTGCTTGGTGCGGTGGTTTGGCACTTGGTTTAAGTGGTTATACCTTTACGCTTTTTTGTGCGGGGCATCGCGGCTATTTCCATATGTTTTCTGCAGCTATATGGTCCTTTGGCTTATTAGACCGCGGTTTTAGAACGAAAAAACTCTTTTATTTCGCAATGCTGGGCATGATCTTTGCATGGGGGGTGGGTCATCAGCCAGACGTGCTTTTATTAGTAGGTGCTTTAGCAGGGGCGTATGCGCTCTGGTTAACGATTGTCAATGGCAGTGGTTTTGCTAAAACAGCGTTGAGTGTATGGCCGCGCTTTCTGGTTGCAATTGTATTTCTGGGGTTGGCCGGTTTTGGGGGCATATATGATGCTGTGACCACTCAGGTTGTTAACCGTAAAGCGCAGATTGCTGGTTCGTCCCGCCCTGCGGAGAGCACCAGTGGTGTTGGTGATCAAGCGCAGGATGATAAAAACGACAGAGAGCAGTGGCTTTTTGCGACAAACTGGAGTTTGCCGCCCGAAGATATGCTGGAATTTGTTGTTCCAGGCATTTTCGGTAACGAATCTATGTATGGAAGTAATCCTTACTGGGGGCGTTTAGGTCAACCGCACAAGAGCGTCTTTCAGAAAGGGCGCATGATGCCCAACTACCGTCAGCATACGGTTTATCTAGGAGTAATCCCGGTTGTGTTTGCTTTTTTTGCTGTTTTTGTTTGGTTAAGAGTTCGGAAGATTCCTGACATAGATTCAGAGTCAAAAGATGCCTTTCGTGATGTTCCATTCTGGATTGGGGTCTGGGTTATTTGTCTGCTTTTGTCAATGGGGCGCTTCACCCCTCTATATCGTCTTTTTTATGCGATTCCCTATATGGATCTGATTCGGGCGCCTGTTAAATTTCTTCATCTGGTTGAGGTTGCTTCCGCAATGCTGTGTGGCTATGGTGTGCATGCCTTTTTGTCGAATCAAAGGAACTCAGCCAAGCTCAGGTTCAGTTTTGTCTGGATTGCGGCTGTGGTTGCCGGTTTTTTGCTTGTTACCGCATTGGTGTTTATGGCCGGACAGACATCCATTACTGAACATATCAAAGCCTTGGGGATGGTTCCGTATGCCGATAGCGCTGTTGCTTACGCAGTGCGCAATATTGGGCGCTCTTTGGTGCTGGTTGCGCCTGTTGCCGCTTTTGCTGTGTTATTACGCAGGACGGATGACAGCCGCCTTCTCCCACTCTTTGGCTATGTGGTTATGGCTTTGCTGGTGTTTGATCAGGCCTTTGTAGCCCGCCGTTATGTGAAAGTCATTGATCTTGTGCCGTATTACAAAGAAAACATTGCCGTTAAAACGTTAAGGAGGGATGCGGCAGGTTCGCTTCCCCGGGTGCTTAATTATGCTCCTCGGGCGCAGAGCGGCCATGATTGGTTTAGATTATCTCTGGGGTTCAATGGAATTCAGGGGCTGATGCCGGGCAGCAACGACGCAGGCAAGCCATATGCGGAGCTTTTCAGTTCGCTCCAAAAAGCACCCATGCGTTTGTGGCAGGCACTCAATGTAAGGTATCTCATATTACCATACACTGCTGCGGAGCAGTTGATACGTTCAGGGGGCGGGAGACCTCTGCTTAACTTTGAACTGGGTGCCGGGGTTGTCAGACAAGCTGTCCAGCCGGGTGAAACGACACTCTCTTTAGTTGCATTAAGTGGAATTGACTCCAAACCACGGTTATTAACCAGATGGCAGGGTGGCGTTACGCTAGAAGGGCAAATTACTAAAATGGTTGATTCAACGCAGGTTGTCTCTGATGCTAAACCGCCTGACAATCCTCCTGCAGCATCAGATGCAGCGCTTGAGGTGTTGTTTGAGCAAAGTATACCGGGCGCATATTCAATTGGTGTAAAGACATCTTCATCATCCGAGTCACTTTTAGTTTTTAATCAGAGAGACAACGGCAAATTCGAGGTTCTGGTTGATGGAACGCAGGCGGAAAAGAGTGTTGCCGATGGTGTTTGGATCGCGGTCAAAATTCCCTCTGGTGAACACGAGGTGGTTTTGAGAGCAAAACGCAAGCCTCTGCCATTTATTCTTTCCCTGATTGCAATGTTGTCAATTGCGGTTTGGGGCGGATTACGAATCATGAAGGGCGAACAGCCGCGTATGACTTGCTAGTGATTGGTTCATTGTTTACTCTTCAACCCCTTTAACCTTTTTAACTGTTTCAACCCTTTTTAACCTAACCATGCCAAAACGATTTTTGCTTGTAAATACAGACAGAGCAGGTCTAATTAATGAGAATATGACTGCGGCTGAGCATTTTGTAAAACTTCCATACAGTCATGGGGCTATCCGCTATAATCTCGAAAAATATGGATGGGAGACCGCCTACGTTAATTTAAGCATTGCCAAAAGCTTTAAAAAATTGGCAGCAGCCATTGATAAGTTCAAGCCGGAGATTGTCTATACCTATGGCGCGTTGATCGCTTTAAACCCGCTAATCTGCCGCCGTTTTTTCTGCAAGCACAAAAATTTCAAGGTTGTGCATGGATGGGACGATCTCTATGGTGAACTGTGGCGGGATGTGTTTGGTGTCATTCCAGGGCTATTTATGCGCTGGTTCGAGAGGCAGATTATTAAGCGCTCGGATGCGGTGGTGACGCTGAGTTATTATCAGCAGGCCAAGGCCAGGAAAGATTGGGGGGTTGAGTGTAAGTATATCCCAAATGGCGCGGATCTACCTGTTTTTGATCGCAGTGCCGGGAGTGTCAGGCTGGAAGGCAAGATGAACATTGTCTACACAGGTGATCAGGCAGAGTGGAAACGGACAGCGGATATCTGTGAGGCCATGCGTCATGTGCCGCCTGAGATCAAGCTCTACCTAACTGGGCGGCACTATCCCTATCTGGATCAATACGCCTCAGACAACTGTATTTTCCTGGGTTATCTTCCAAAAAACGATCAACTGTGTGTGATGGATCAGGCGGATGTATTGGTTTGTACTGCCAATCAGGATTGCAATGCAAAATTTCATGAATATCTGGTTTGGGAAAAGCCGATTTTAGGTTATGATGATCGCGCCAACCTGCTATTTAAAAACGGACGTAACGCATTACTGACCAAAGACTATCCATCCGCGATTATGAAACTTTATCATGAGCCGGAGTTCAGAAAAGAGCTGGTGGAGAATGCCGCGTCTGATATCCGAGTGTTCAGCTGGTATGAGATCGCCGGTTTGTTTGATGAATATTTTTGTCGCCTACTGGCAGAGGATACAATAAGCGTAAAATTATGATTAAGCGGTCAATAAATTTCTATAACTGGACTAAAGGGAGAATGCCCGCAATTGTATTCCATTCGGGTGTCATCTTTGTGTTTTCTCAAGCTGGCGCAGTTGTTAATTTCATTACCAATTTATTAATCCTTCCGAAATTTCTCAATGCTTCAGATCTCGGACTTGTCGCTCCTGTAACCCAGTTTGTTGCCATCGGGGCGATCCCTCTTACGGTGATTACGTCTGTAGTCATCAAATACATAACAAAATATGAAGCTAATGAAGAGTGGGGCAAGCTCAATTGTTTGGTTAGGGACCTGGTTGTTTTCGGGTTGTTGTCCACCATAGTTATAGTAATTCTCTTTATCGCTACATTTAATTCTTTTGCGATTCGAGTTGGTATAAGTTCAGGTTGGATTCAGTTTTGGATGTTAATATATTTGTGTGTTTCAAGCTGGATACCAGTGATTGGCCTTTTAGCACGTTCTACTCAGCGTTTTTTTATCATTGGGGTAGGTTCATTTGTAACACCTCTTGCATTAATGGTGTCTAGCATAATTTTTCTGCCAACCTACGGATTTACCGGGTATTTAGTTGCTTTGGTTATATCGACATTCGTTAATGCGGCCCTGTCATTTTATGGAATCTATTTCTATTTGCTGGGCCACAAAAAAGGATATGAACCTTATTTTTCTGACTGCAAACCATTGTTGAAGAAATACCTGCTGTTGTTTTCAGCCAGTGCGGGAATTGGGTGGGTGTGGGCACTTGTACCGTCATTCGTAGTAAAACATTTTTTATCAGATCAAGATGCAGCGGGCTACTTTTTTATTCAACGATTATCGCAGCTTCCATTTTATGCTTTTTCAACGCTGATGATCGTGCTGCTTCCCATATTGTCAATGAAATATGAAAAAAAGCAATCGACAGCTAAGACAGTTAAAGGATCAATTATCTATACTGTACTTTCAGGTGTTATTGTGATTGGTGCTTTATATTTTTTCAGTTCGTTGATGTTTCATTTTGTGCCGCAATGGCGTCCACATGCAGGTTATTCTCCTTATATCTGGTTTATGGCTATCTATGTAACGATTGCATCTGTTGACACAATCATAAGTGCAGATTTAGTGGCAAAATGGGAGTTCCGACCTGCCATATACAGATTGCCTGTAACCTGTTTTTTTGTTATTTTCACCTATTGCATATTTGGATGGGATGGAACGAAGGGGTACGTCCCGTCTTATCTATGGCGATTTGTTGATGCTCATGTTGTGAAAGACATCAACCTTTTGATATCAATTTTGATCATTAGCAGTTTGGCATTTTTGTCTGTTAATTTGATTTGGTATTTTATCTTAGAGAAAAAACGATGCCGAGCTTAGAGTAGATTGAGCCGTTTTCATTGTTTAATGTTCGAGAGCGAGTAAATTATTGATCCAGTATCCAAACCCAGATTAAAAAAAGATGTTAAGTGATGTGCAGGCAAAACAAAATAGCGTTTATTAGCGAGTTCTTTAGTCCTCCGACTAAAGATTCGTTCGACTATAAATTATTCTATCAGTTTTTTGAAGCAAAGCAAATAGAGTTGATTCCTTTTGATTTGAACAGTGTACATATTGTTCATGATGATATTCAGTTTTATATTTATTATGATTACAGCTGGCGAGCTTGGATTAAAGATTGCGTGCTTATGAAAGTTCCGTATGAAAAACGTGTTTTGATTATGGGTGAGCCGTCTAACGTGAATCCCTCGCTTTATTATTTTTCGCGTATCCGTAATAAATTTGCACATGTTTTCGCATATGACTTGAATTTGTTGGCTAAAAATTCAAGCTACAATCAGATTAATGTTCCAGTTTTGCGAACTGATTATTTATCTTATCGTATTGATAAGTATAATGTTGCGTTTAGTGACAAGAAATTCCTTATAGCTGTTACGGCAAATAGGTGGAGCTATATGCCGCATTCCCTGTATCGGTTGCGAAGGCGGATTTACCGGTACTTTGCATGTAAAGCAGGTAAAGACTTTGACTTATATGGTTCGTGGTGGGATAGGCCCGCCAGCATATATGATAAGTTTTTTGGGGGTGCGTCGTTAATAAATTGGCGTGGGGTTGTAAAAGGCGACTGGAGCAAAAAAATTGATTTGATGTCTGGCTATAAGTTTGCCATTTGTTTTGAGAATAACGCTAGTCAACCTGGCTACATCAGTGAAAAAATTTTGCATTGCTTTTGCGCACGCTGTGTACCTGTTTATTATGGTGACGAGACAATTTGTGATAGAATCCCCAAGGAAGCGTTTATTGATTGGCGTGACTTTAAGGATTGTGAAAAATTAAATAATTTTTTGAGATCCATGAGTAACGAAACTTATCAGGGGTATATTTCAGCTATCAATGAATTCTTAGAGGGTGATAAGATTCATTTTTTTACAATCGAAACCTTTTTCAACTCTGTTTTTAGAGAGCTGGGCTTAAATTAAGGACAAAATGGTTAAAAACTTCATACATAATTTGTTGCGATCAAATCGATATACAGCTGGGTTGTTTGCTGCTTTGTTGTTGTTAAAACAAGAAAATTACTTGAAACAAGTGGGCTGGTTTAACAGTTTTAAAAAAACCATGCCAGTCACCAAGGATGGAGATCCTCTGCCATGGTATACGTATGCGGCAATTGATTTTATTGCTAGTCGGGTTGATAAATCAATGGTTGTTTTTGAGTTCGGCAGTGGGAATTCAACAATTTGGTGGGCAAAGCATGTTTCGAGAGTCGTTAGTTGCGAGCATGATGCGAAATGGTTTTCTAATATGAAACCCAAGTTGCCAGACAATGTGAGATATAGGCATTTCAATTTGACCTCTACGGGCAATTATTCAAAGTCAATACTTAAATTCAACAAAGAGTTTGATGTAATTGTTATTGATGGAAGAAAGCGTGTAAATTGTGCTAGAAGTTGTTTGTCTGCATTAAACGAGACTGGAGTAATCATCTGGGATAATAGTGACCGAGAGCAATATCTGGAGGGATATAATTTTTTATCTGATAATGGATTTAAGCGTTTGGATTTCGCAGGGTTAGGCCCAATAAACCACTTTGGATCGTGCACTTCTATCTTTTATAGGACCGAAAATTGCTTTGATATCTAATAAGTGAACTGACGGATATTTACAGTCTTTCGCTTTAACAGACTTATGCTTTATTTTTGATGACGCATGAAAAGTCGCGCCATACTGCATGCACCAACCTTAATGCCTCTGAAAGATCGTATCATAGCACGTGCACCAATTTCAATGCCTCTGATAAGGTAGGGTGGTACAGATTTGAGTAGCAATCGCCCAAAGCTGTAAAATCTTTTTTCTAAAAATTTTTCAATATCTTCATTGTTGCGAATTAGGGAGCTGTGGTGCGCAGTGAGGTGTTTCCACATATGAAGGATTTGAGGAGGATGTTTTCCGGTATATCTTTCTAACCAGCTTGGATACATGTATATTGCATCAACATTGAAAGGGTTTTTAATATGTAAATAATTGCCCCTGTACCATTTATACATTTTGCTGTAACCCCAGTCCATGCGGCTGTAATATTTACATTTTTCTTCAACTTGCTTTGGGAACAGATAGGAATAATGCATTATAAAAATATTTTGGTTAAGCAGTTCCTTTGCTTTTATCCAGCGCATATTTCTTAAATCATTACCTGATTTATTTAAAATGGTTATTGGTCTATGTGTTGAATATATATAACCTTTAGACCAGCGAAATATACGTGGTGCTGCTCCTCCAGGGATGCCGTGCTGTATGAATCTCCATCCGTCATAAACATAATCTATTCCACCCCAAAATTGCTTGTTGGGTAAAGAAATCATATCAGCTTTGCCGGTGATTAAGTAAGTCTCGATTATTTTTTTTATATCACCAGGCAGATAGAACTCGTCGCTATCTAAAGCCCATAGCCAGTCGCCTGTTATTAATTTGGCACCTTCCTCGCACATTTGATCTTTATCCTTAGGCCAGAAACCCGAGGGATGTCCGCAATCTTCAGCAGTGATTAATTTGACCTTATTGTATGGATCGCCTTCTTGCATTAATCGTTTAATCTCTTTTAGCGTACCATCATTTGAATGGCCGTCAATGGTTGCATTTTCGCTCGCATTAGGACATGCCCCTTCAACATATATAATTTCATGCGCAAACTCATAGATTGCTTTATAGTGAAATGGAATAAACGGCATTCCATTAAGGACAATAGTTAAAAATGAAATTTTTGCCGGCCGATTTTCGTCACTATTTAATGTTTTAACCATTTTGAATTATTCAATATCTTTTTCTTGCCCTTTATATTATCATAAAAGCTAATGTCGCCTGTAATAAAAAGTTTGTAAGCTCATAAAGTCGCAACGGAGTTGCAAGGAGTTGAGAGTGTTTGCTGGAAATGCTATTAAAAGATGTCTTCATTGTCTACGATTTTCCATGCGTGTCTTGGCCGGCAAGGAACCATATTTCAAGAAGGATGTACGCTTGCCGTCAGAAAGAGTGGGATCTGATTATGGTGGCTGGAGTGTTGTACTCGATGAAATAAACGCGAAATCAATAGTTTACTCCTTTGGGGTTGGAGAGGATGTCTCTTTTGACGTTGAATTAATAGATAAGTTCAACCTGGTTGTACATGCCTTTGATCCAACCCCAAAGTCAATCAAATGGGTTTCGGAGCAAAACATGAAAAGCAATTTCATAATGCACAATTATGGAATCGCCTCGTTTAATGGTTATGTGGATTTCAGCCCCCCAGAGAACCCGCAGCATGTATCATATACTATGCTTAATAGGCCCTCGACATCTGAAAGAGCTATTTCGTTGCCTGTAAAAAAACTCTCTTCCATCATGGCCGAGCTCGGACACCACGAAATAGACATTCTTAAGCTGGACATTGAAGGAGCTGAGTACGATGTGATTGCTGATCTGAAAGCTTCGAAAATTTTTCCCGGCCAAATTTTGATTGAATTTCATCATCGGTTCCCTGGTGTAGGGGCAGCTAAAACAAAAAAAGCAATTAAGCTCATTAAGTCAATGGGCTATAAATTGTTTTTTATTTCATTGAGTAATGAAGAATATAGTTTTATTCGTTATGTTAATTGAGGTTATGTGTCGATGGCGACAAAACCGTAAAGGAGTGAAATGAAAGTAATTCATATATCGTGTTTTGACTGGATGGGCGGGGCTGGCAAAGCCGCAAACCGCCTGCATAACGAGTTGAGAAAAAAGGGTGTAGACTCGCATATGCTGGTTGATGTCAAGGAGCGTAGAGATGATCCAACGATTCACTCTTTGACTGGTTTAACAGGGTTGCCATCTCGTATTTATTATCATCTGCGAAGTAAGGTTGACCAACGCGCTTTGAGTCAATATCCCAGTCGCAAGAAAACCCCTTGGGTTGTCGGCAAACTAAACCGCAAGATTGCCACAAAAATTGAACGCTATGCCCCGGATCTGGTACATGTGCACTGGACAAGCGCGACTGCATCTTTAAAGGAGTTGGTTGAATTACCTTATCCGGTTCTATGGACAATGCACGACATTGGGCTCGCAACTGGTGGATGTTGCTATCCGGGAAGTTGCGAGAGGTATAAGATTGGATGTGGTAGATGCCCGCAATTGGGTTCAGAGGACGCGAATGATCTCAGTAGTCAGAGTTTTAAGGCACGTCGAAAGGTTTTCGCGAACAGTGGCCCAACGTTTGTTGTTTTAAGTGAGTGGCAACAAAATACTGTTTCGCAAAGTCCGATTTTGGAGGGTTGTAAATTTGTGAAGATCGCAAATGGGGTAAACATTGACAATTTCAAACCCATGGATAAAGCCGCTGCGCGGAGCGCTTTGGCGCTGCCTCATATGCGAACAATTATCGGGTTTGGGGCGGAATCAGTTACAAACCCTTTAAAAGGGGGGGCCGTTCTTGGCGAAGCTTTGAAGATTTTATGCGCGAGGTTGCCAGAAGCAAATCGACCGGTGTTGGCTGTTTTTGGCGCTGCCGGTGAACTACATAATTTTCATACAGAAATGGAAGTGTTTAATCTCGGATACTTAACCCAAGATCGCTTAGCGCAGTTTTATTCAGCAATGGACCTCATGGTTGTGCCATCGCTTGAGGACAATTGCCCGCAGGTTCCACAGGAAGCCCAATCATGTGGTTGCCCTGTGGTTGGCTTTGCAAATACCGGCGTGGCTGAGTTGATATTAGATGGTGTAACAGGCCGAGTTGTCAAGTTTAACGATCCAGAAGCCTTGGCTGAGGGTATCGGCAGTGTTTTGAAAACAAGGCAAAAGTCACCTGCTGAGATTCGTGCGTTAACGGTAAATAGATTTTCGATCAATAATGTGGTTGACAAATATATCGAGGTTTATAAACAGCTCATCGCAAATGACTTGAACGGATGACACTGATTTAGTAAAGTTCTATTCTTTATCAAGTGCCTTTCTCTAAGAGTGTGGTTTTGATATAAAACACAATAGAGAGCATTGTGCTTGTTGTTTTACGTTTTTTTCCCCACAGATTTGGCAGAAGGCCTGAAAGTGTTAATGAATGAATTTTTTCAGAGCTTAGGATTGAGTGTTTTGTCCAAGGGTAATATCTTTCCTGCGGTTATGACCGAGAGAAAAGAATTAAAATCATTGATAAAAAAACTAAGGCCCATTTCGTGCGATAAAAAACTAATCCGCCTAGGATCAGCACGCGATGGTGGCTATCTTGTGCCTGATGACCTAGCTGGGATTAAAGCATGTTTTTCACCTGGAGTTGCCCGTACAGCTGATTTTGAACTGGAGTGTGCTAACAGGGGCATGGATGTTTTTCTCGCAGATAATTCGGTTGAGAAACCTCCCTGTTCGCATGAACGATTTCATTTTACAAAGAAATTCATCGGTGTTACTACAAACAATGAATTTATGACGCTTGATGATTGGGTTGCGGCATCCATGCTTGATTCCCAAGATGACTTGATTTTACAGATCGACATTGAGGGCTTTGAATATGAAGTGTTTTTAGCTGCTTCGGATAAGCTTATGCGGCGTTTTAGGATCATAGTTGGCGAATTTCACAGCTTGGGTTCTCTCTGGAATAAACCATTTTTTTCATTGGCAGCTAGGGCCTTTGAGAAAATACTTCAAAGCCATTCATGTGTTCATAATCATCCTAATAATTGTTGCAGTGTATTAAGACATGGTGGGCTGGAAATTCCTTACATTACAGAAATTACCTTTTTTAGAAATGATCGCATATCATCCCCTTCATTTATGGAAACATTTCCACATCCACTGGATCAGGATAATACTGATAATCCAACACTGGACTTGCCGAAATGCTGGTACACGGACAATTAAGATGCGTGGGTTTGATCTGTTTCGCAAGATTATAGAGAGATTTTAGTATGTTGAATAAAGTTATTACTAAGTTGAAAACGACAGCTGCTTATTTTTATCTGCGGCGTTTTTTGTATACTTATGGCGAAAAAAAACAACTTCAACAATGGATTGCTGATGGCGGAAATGGTGCTCCGCCCCATGTTGTTAAACAGCGTACCATTAAAGACGCGCAGCTAGAGTACAATCTCAAGGTGCTGGTGGAAACCGGTACCTATTATGGTGATATGGTTTATGCTATGCGAAGTGTCTTCGAAAAGATATATTCGATAGAGCTGAGTAATGATCTGCATGCCCAGGCTGCCAAACGGTTTGCAAAGTTCCGTAATATGGTGTTTGTTCAAGGCGATAGTGCAACTGAACTTAAAAACATTGTTTGTCAGCTCAAGCAGCCAGCTCTTTTTTGGCTGGATGGACACTACTCCGCCGGGGTAACTGCATTAGGAAAAACAGTGACCCCTGTTTTTGAAGAGCTTGATAGTATCTTTGCCTCAGGCCAAAAAGGTCATGTTCTGTTAATTGACGATGCCCGTTTGTTTGGCAGTGATGCAGGTTACCCAACAATTGAAGCGCTTTTTGCTTTTATTACAGAGAGAGCACCAAGGGCCAGCTTTACAATTAAGGATGATTCTATTAAAGTTGTGCTGGATTAAACAATATAGGAGCTATTTTGAAAGTAAGTTTTGTTATACCCACTTTAAATTCAGAAAAAACCTTAAAGGTTTGTCTGGACTCTATTCTCTCTCAAAATCAACCACGCGACTCGTATGAGATTGTGATTGCGGATGCCGGTTCCTCGGATGCCACGGTTGAGATCGCCAAGAGCGCAGGAGTTGATAAGATTGTCAATAATGAGTTAAAAACAGGAGAGGCCGGTAAGACCGCCGGAATTAAGGCCGCTTCGCATGATATCATAGCTCTGGTCGATAGTGACAATGTTTTGCCTGATTCAACCTGGCTGGCGCAGATGTTGGCGCCCTTTGAAGACCCTGATGTTGTTGCCTCTGAGCCTCTCGAGTATACGGTGCGCTGTGAGGATCCGGCCTTGATCCGCTACTTCTCTATGCTTGGCATGAGTGATCCGCTATGCCTTTTTACAGGAAACTATGACCGTTATTGCGTGTTAACCAATAAGTGGACGGGACTGAATGTTCCTCAGGAAGAGCGCCCGGGGTGGTTGAAGTTAACGCTCTCTGAGTCTAATCTGCCTACTATGGGTGCGAATGGGTTTGTGTTTAAAAGATCTTTGCTGGAGCATGTCAGCTGGGACCCCTATTTTTTTGATATTGATGTGGCGCAGCAGTCTGTTGCTGCGGGGTTTCCGCATTTCGCCAAGGTTAAGTGCGGGATCGTGCATCTCTATTGTACCCGTCTGCGGGATTTCTCTATGAAACAACGACGTCGCATCCGTGATTTTTTGTTTTTTGCCCAGGCAAAACAAAGAACTTATCCCTGGAACAATCATCGTAAGCGGGGAATTGTTCTCTTTACCCTCGCTACAGTGACGATTGTGCCTCTGATTGTGCAGTCGTTGATCGGGTTTTGCCGTAAACCTGATCGTGCCTGGTTATATCACCTGCCGGCCTGCTGGATTACGCTGTGGGCATACGGAACCGGAACGCTTCGCAAGATTTTTGGCTTCAAACAGGAGCCGGTGAAACGTGATAACTGGCAGACAAAAGAGTAATCATTGTGCGTGAAGCGATTATCAATAAAAAAATCGTGATTTTTTCTCACTATGCTACAACCGGCGCATGTGAAGAGCTGCGTGATTTTCTGATAGAGCAAAAGGGGCGCGAGTTCATCTATATTGCCTTTCCTTTTGGAGGCAACAAAAATTGCTTTATTCAAATAGACTCGTACCGCAATGGCGTTCTGGTCAATTGTTGTAAATCAATTTTTAGATTAAAGCTGCCTGAGCCATTGGCGTATGTGAAGGATTTCTTTTATGCAATGCTTTATACCGTGCGCTTTGCCGATGGGGTCGATGCGCTTGTCTGCGGCGATAACTTACTGACACTTGCCGGCGTTCTGATGCGTGGTGTGGCGCGCGTGAAAAAAGTTGTCTATTACATGATCGATTACACACCAGTTCGTTACGCGAACAGAGTCATGAACCGCGTCTATTATTTTGTGGATCGTCAGGCAGCACATGGAGCTGACGCAGTCTGGCCTTTGACGAATGAGATGCTTGAGGCCCGCTTTGAAGCAGGCCATCTGGTCAGGGATAAGGTGCGCTGGTCTCTGACTCCATACGGGTGCCGCACTCTCGCGAGCAACCCTGATGGAGTTTCACGCAGCACAGTTGTTTACATGGGGGATATTGTCCACAATAAAGGCGCGGAGTTGTTTGTCCCTATGATGAAAGCACTTAAGGAATATATTCCTGATGCAAAGATGATTGTGGTCGGTGGGGGACACGACCTTGACAAGTTACGCAAGGAGATCGCCGATGCTGGGTTGGAGGACTCCTTTGAGGTTCACGGATTTGTTAAATCATTCAGTGATGTGATTGATATTTTAAAGAGTGGCGGAGTTGCTATCGCACCCTACTATCCGTATGATAAAAATAGTTTTACTTATTTTTCTGATCCGGGGAAGATAAAGACATATCTGGGGTGTGGGCTGCCGATTGTTTTGACGGACGTCCCGCCAATTGCCAAAGAACTTGAAGCAAGAGGGGCCGGAAAAACAGCTGCTTACGATGCCGCTGATTTTGCCAGGGTCGTTGCCGAAGTGCTGCAGAGTAATAATTATTTTGAAATGCGCGATGCCGCGCAGTCAATGGGGCGTGAGTGTAGTTGGGGTCAGGTGTTTCAGCGCAGCTTTAAACGTTTGTTTGCAAACAAAGCACTGTAGCCGAGGGCCGTGACCTCGTTGTTCCACACATCTTTTTGTGCCTGTATCAGGGCCGAATGATGAACGCGCCAAGCCCCAAGACATCTTTGTCGCGAACTTTGTCCAAGCTTTGTTGATCCTCCTTTCGTCACACACTCCAAATAGAGTGAAAGAAAGCGGCGTGACATCGATATTTTTAGAAGCTATACTCCGCGGCCACTACCAAATTACGCCCTGGTTCATTAAGCCCTGAGCCGTGGATGCGGTAGTTCGTATCGCAGATATTCTCGAGCACCGCCGAGAGTTTAAGTTGGTCGGTAATGCGGTAACCGCCGCGCAGGGTGAAAACCCCGTAACCGGGGGTTCCCCCGGGTGGTATGCGTTGAGTATCATTTTTGTCACTGGAGCAGAGCTTATCGGCTTTGTCGGCCATGGCCACAAGGGCCTCTATCCAGCAGCGCTCGGTTGCATCCCAGCGTAAGCCGGCAGTGGCTGTCAGCGGCATTAAACGACTGATCGGCTCACGCTTGGACTGCGCATCTGATGTCGGGTAGCCATCGACCTCACCATCTATCCAGGTCAGGTTGCCCCAAAGCGTCCAGCGATCAATCAATTCATAAGCGCCGGCCAGCTCCACCCCATGCAGATAGCCGTCGCCTGCATTCTTTTTAGTCACCTCTGAGTTGCCACCCAGCATGCGCCCAGTAGGGGCGCGCACAATCATGTCGGTAATGTCAGTATAAAAATAGGCAGCTGAAAGCATTGCGCGATCTGCCTCGAGTTTGGCGCCCACCTCATAGGCAATAAACTTTTCAGGGTCCAGGTTAGTTACAGGGGTTTCAACTTCTTTGCTGCGGGCTGTGTCGAAGTATGTCAGATCAGCGAGAGTTGGCGCGCGAAAGCCCTGCGAAATACCGGCGAACAGCGACACTCCCTGCTCCGGCAGAACCCGATACAAGAGCCTGGTACTGCCCGACAGGTCGTTCCAATGATCGGTCATCGCACTTTTGGCGCTGATTTTTGGGTTCTCATACTTATCCGCATTCGCCCTAATGTACGTATAGCGACCACCCAGAATTAAATCCACTTGGTCGTGCAAGCCGATGGTATCCTGTGCGTACACGCCGAGGTTATCATAGGCCGCATCGTCGGCCACAGGTCCTTGGATGCTGTAACTTTTAAAGCCTCCAGTTTTATCGTAATTTTTTTTAAAGGATTCTACAAAATCGCGGTAATACTCTACGCCGTAGATCCACTCGCCAGAGACACTCTCGGTCAGAGCCTGCACAGAGGCACCGGCTGTGTTGACATCCACCCCCTGATAATCACTGCTCCAGTCTTGCTTGACTCTATGTTGGCGTTCTTTCTGATATTGATGCGAGAGAGTGACATTCAGCTCGTCAACAAAGCCTTCTATGTTTTCCGCTTCAAATTTAGCATAAGAGAGTGTGCGGTTTTGATCCGTCACGCGTCGCTTTTCATCTCCGACAGTAGCGCCATGAAAGCGTTCGCCGTAGATGGTCTTGTGTACCCGCCAGCCATCATCCTGATCCACACTCTGATGCGCCAATATGAAGCGAGTGTCCTGATTAAAGTAATACTCCGCTTTGATATCGAAATCCAGCTCTGTATAGCCGCTGTTTTTGACGCGGCCACCACCAGTCTTCAAATCACCGAAGTCCTTATAAGTCACACCAGCCTGAACCCCGAAATTGCCGTCAACCACCGATTTACCTTCGAGTCTAAGGGTGTGTGAATCTTCAGCGGTGCTGTAGCGATAGAGGAAACGCCCGCCATAGAGTTTTCCCTCAGGCAAGTCAAAAGGCGAAGAGGTGAGTGCATTCACGGTTCCGCCAATAGCATCGCTGCCATACAGGACAGAGCTAGGCCCTCGGACCAGCTCGAAACTATCGATCATATAAGGATCAACCGTGCCCCAGTACTGGTTGGGGCCATCCCTGAAAATAGAGTTATTCAACCGGATGCCATCGATCAATAAGAGCGTTCGGTATCCAGTGAACCCACGAATGTAAGGCGAGCCCTGCGCGTGTCCAGTCTTTTGAACCATCACACCAGCCACCTCACGCAGTATCTCGGGAGTTGTGCGCGAGAGCTTGAAATTCTGAATCTGTTTACCGGAAAAGGAGCTGGTGCTGTACGGCAGATCCAGCGCACTTTTAGCTCGGCGCGCGGCTGTCACTATCACATCCGGCAATTTAACTGCAGCCACACTTGTTTCATTGGTATCAGTGTTGGTCTCAGCACCGCAGTACACCGCACCTGCTAAGACGATTACCAAGTAAACACTTTTGTGTTGATCTCCTAAAATTTGCATCGAAACAATTTTCCTTTTGGTTATGAGTTAAATAATCATACATTAACTATTCTAACGAACTGCAACTCCCAACAGTTCAATAATATTTACACATTCATGATTTTTCACCTTTTAAAAATGAACTTTTGACCTCTCTGATACGTTTGATTAATTAAAGCAGCAGGCTCTTATATCATCCAGTTTTCAATAGGAGCAAGCATTTCTCTCATGCCAGATAGACTTAATTTAATCAGCAATTCTAGTTATGATTGCGCCCCTGTTCAGAAGACACGCTAAAGCGTGAACTACAAACGGTTTGCCAGGTATGTAGTTCACGCTTTAGCGTGTTTTCGGCCATGCTTAATTTGGTTGCACATTAAAGCTGTTTTTGCTAAATTATTGTAACACAAAAGGAAATTAAATTATGAAAGCATTCAGACAAACTGTAATTATTGTTTTAACTCTCTGCGTATTCAGTGCTCGCAGTGACGAGCCCTGGCAGCAGGCTGCCGAAAAGGCGGTACGCTCGGGAGTAACATGGCTTAAGTCCGCCCAAAAGGAGAATGGCGCATGGTCGGATGACCGGTTTCCCGCACTCTCTGCTCTGGCACTGTGGGCCACCGTCGCCTCACAGAGCGGCGATGCAACGACCATTGACCAGGGCGTGAAATACATCACTGGGGCTGTCCAGCCTGATGGCGGTATTTACCACGCCATTCCCGGCCAAAAGGGCGGCGGGCTGAGCAACTACAACACTGCGATTTGCATGATGGCACTGCATGCAACAGGACAGAGGAACCTCGACGAAATCATCCGAAACGCGCGCACCTTTGTGGCTAGCGGACAGCATACTGGCGGTGATATTTACAGGGGAGGCTTCGGCTACGACCGCAGCACTGATCGACCCTACGCTGATCTAATGAACACACACTTCGCCATGGAAGCAATGCGCCGCACCCAAGGGGTTGAAGATGCGCGTCCGGCGGATCAAAAACGAGCTGACCTCAAGTGGGATGAGGCACTGGCATTTGTAGAGCAACTGCAAAGCCCCCCAGCAGCTGGTGCGGAGCAGCAAGGCGGATTCGCCTATAACCCCAAGGACCCTAAAGCCGGCACCGTAACCAACGCCGCTGGTAAAGTGTTTTTACGTGCCTATGGCAGCATGACCTACGCTGGACTGCTCTCAATGGTTTACGCCAAAGTTCCGCCGAACGATCCGCGGGTTGTTTCAGCGCTCGACTGGGCAGGCAAGCACTGGACCCTCGAAGAGAACCCTGGAATGGGCCATCAGGGTCTTTACTTCTTTTATAATGTGATCGCCCGCTCACTCTCCGCCAGCCGCCGGGATGCGCTTTCGGGC
>JBAYXX010000015.1:0-52753 GCA_041673345.1 Kiritimatiellia bacterium | reverse complement strand
GACCGCTTCGCCTACATGCCCTACGGTGCGGTAAAACATGTCGGCATGACCAAAACACCTTTTCAATGGCTTGGAGGATATGGCGTGTGTTATGATTCAGATGTTCAATTGCATTTGACCCTTTATCGGGCGTACTCATGTGAGCAGAAACGTTTCCTGCAATCCGACCCGCTGGGGATTGATGGAGGTGTTAATGTTTATGCTTATGGGAAGATTAACCCGTTGGCATTTGTGGATCCATGGGGGTTACGTGAATACCCTGCGGTTAATATTTCTAGCGGATTTAGTGCAGGGCCTGTTAGTTTCGAAGGAGGTTCAATAACTCTAGTTGATGTTATGACTGGTGAAACTCATGGTTTTGCATATGGCGGATTCGGTGTGGGGCTTGGCGCTGGCGTTGTTGGTTCAGTAGAAATTGGAGTTGTGAACATGGATTACCCTGATGATTTTGCAGGTTGGGGAATGGCTGTTTCTGGTTTTCTTGCTGCAGGAGCAGAAGGGGTTAGTGGGCAACTTTCAAGAACTGTGTATTTTGATGTTGATGCTAACTCGATGGGGGCGGGTGGAGCCGTGGGCGTTGGATTTGGCGTTTCAGGAGGGTTAACGTATACGCATTATTTGGGTGGCGGAAATATAGCGGATCTGCCACAGAACGTTATAAGTTTATTACAGCCCTATTTAAGTGCGGAGATTGGTAAATGATTGACATTCGGTTTTCTGCAAGCAAACATAAGTTTTTTCGAGGTGGATTAGCTATAGTCTATGTGGTATATCCTGGAGCTTTTTCACTTATGATGTTTCAAATACCAATAGGATTAATATTTCGATTGGTAATGATAATAGCAACTTGTCTTACTTTTTTCCTTGTGTTTTGCAGTTATTCATCACGCTTGATTTGCAATAGATATCGTTTGGTAATTTTAACTCCCTTTTCGATGAAGGTATTTTTGAAAAACGAAATAAAAGATATCTCATACACTGCGTCACGATCGTGTTTTCTCTTTTCATTTACGCTTAAATTGAAAAAAGGGAGAAAAAAAACTTTTCATTTCATAGCACCTAATAACCCGTATGGTTCATACAGCAAGATTATTGAAGATGTCATTCACTGTTTAAATAATCTGGTGTCTGAAACCGCATAGGTGTTGGTGTTGTCAGAGGCACAGTCGGTTTTTTCTAAGCCAACACCAATAGGTCTCTTCACAACGTGGCAAAGGGTCACAGGGCAACAATTTACACCTAATCGCGTGTTGAATATTAACACTGGGGCTTTTATACGAAATGGTGTAAATTGGAACCAAATTGGATGGTATGGTTTAGATCATGACCAAAACACCTTTTCGATGGCTTGGAGGATATGGCGTGTGTTATGATTCAGATGTTCAATTGCATTTGACCCTTTATCGGGCGTACTCATGTGCGCAGAAACGCTTTCTGCAATCCGACCCGCTGGGGATTGATGGAGGTGTTAATGTTTATGCTTATGGGTCTTTAAATCCTTTGGTTTTCGTTGACCCATACGGCCTTTGGAGTTTAAATCAAACGCTTGGAGTTATTCGTGCGGTTGGGGGCGGTTTTGAAGCGGCTGCTGGTTACAGTTTGGCGACAGCAAGTGTTGCCTTTGGAGGAGCAACTAGTTGGACTGGTATTGGACTTGCTGCAGGAGTGGCTGGAACTGCCGGCGGAATAGCTATTGGGGCTCATGGGGTGGATCAAGTAATTGCAGGTATAAGACAATCGACTGGTGGTTCATATGTTGATTCTTTTACTTCTAGCAATTTGCAAATGCTTGGTATGTCTCGAAATGTGGCAAACATTACTGATTCGGGAATAAGCATTGTTGGTTCAATGGGGGCAGGGGTTGCAACTGCTGGAATTAGAGCTGCTCATATAGCAGCAACAGATAAATTGGCTCAGGGCTTTACACGTATGCAAGTATTGAGTCAGTGGGAATCTGGCTCAAGAGCTTTATTGTGGGACGACTTTTCTCAGTTAGGTGGTTATAGCACGTCTCCTCTTGCGAAAGCAGCAATGATGGAGGCAAGTATAAATGCAATTAATAATTATCCTTTGAAATAGCAATTGGTGAAATTATGAATGTCGAACCTCTCATTTTTGAATATCAGCTTTCGTATTTCCAGGCATTAGTCAATCCTGTCGGAGGAATTTTGCAATTAGCTTTGGGTGTGACTCTTTGCTTTTTGGGATACGTTTGTTGTTTTTACATAGGTTCGAATGGATTGTTTCAGATTATAGGCTGTGTTCTTTTAGTTCTTTCGTTTTTGTTACTTTTTGCGAGATTTTCTGGACGTAGGTCTGTTAGACGTATAGTTTTTGAAAAAGATGGTGTTATATTTGATATGGCTGACTGTATGATTATGGGTAATACACATTTTTCAAATTCAATTAAAGGAGTACCGTACCAGGCTCTGATTGTCTGCCGTGGAATTGCTAAAACTTCTGTCCTTAAGGCTAATTCAGGTCATTATGTGTTGGTTCCTTGGTCTGCATTGTCGTTGAAAGAGTTGCAGAATATTATTAGGAAACACCAGTGATTTTAATAATGGAGAGGGTCTTGGTGGATATTATAACGCACCTTATGTTGCGAGAATCTTACCGGCAGTTGCAAATAGTGCTGCAAATTTGCTGCCTCGGATTTATCTTTATGGTGGGGCCGCCGCAACTGTTGCAAATCATGCGTTGTATTCGCCTCCGGTTTTGCGAACGTCTCAAGTTTTAAGTCAGGCCGCATATTATGCCGAACCAATTGTTGCTGCGTTTGAGCCTAATCCTATTTCTCCCTATACTTACACATCACAAGCTGTGATATACGGTGTTTCCTCCGGTTTTAAAAGTATTGTAGGTAATATCAGTCAGTACAATTCATATTCAGCCAATATTGAGAGGATGAAATAACTTGGTTATGAAAAATTTTGAGAACAATCCTTTAGCAGGAGACATCATTGTTTATATATGGATTACAATTTTCTGTGTATTGGCTCTAGCGATAACAATCCAAAATAAATTAGCCCTAAAAAGAATTCAGTCATTGTTAAAGAAGAATAATCATATTAAGGGTCATGAAGTCGGTTATTGGTTGAAAGATGTTGAGTATCCTATTGAGTATGCCTTTGATATTTTAGAGAATAACGTAGTTTCATATAAGAATACTGATTTCTTTTTTGTAGAGGCTAAATTTTCCGTTATTTCATTTGGCAGAATTGGGGGTGGTGGTGCTGGTATGAGTCACAGCAAAAATTGGTGTTTATTGGCAGTTGGTGATGAAGCGATTGAGATATTGAACAATAAACGTTCGCTGTTTAAAAAAATCAGCATCGATCAGAATAATGAAATAGGGTTGTTCTCCATTCGAAAATTATTTTCTTTCGCATGTTTGCTTCGCAGAGAATCTCAGCAGCGCGTCGGGGAGGAGCAGTGACAGTAAAATTCTTGACGGGCTCTGAGAGCTTTAGTTTCAAGTACAACGGGGCCGGTAGCCTGACAAACATGACCTACCCCAACGGAATAACATCGGATTTCGAGTATGATGCCGAAAGCAGAATAATCGGGTTTGACTATGACGGCAAGGCCACCCACACACTCTTGCGTGATGCCCGCGGCTTCCTGACCAATGAGATTGTGCAGATCGGCTTAATCCCGGATCAGCCCCAGCCCTATACTCAGAACCGAACACACAACAGCGCGGATCAGCTCCTCAGTGCGGGAACAGTGAGCTACGCTTACAGTGCTAATGGCTGCCAGACCTCTATGGTTGCGTCCGCCTCCTCCATGGCTTACGAATATGATTTTGACAACCGCCTGGTTAAGGTTGTCAACGGGGCGGAAACAGCGGAGTACCGCTCTGACGCGACCGGCGCACGGATCGCTCGAATATTCAGCGATGGAACAACCACCGAGATCACATATTATATCATCGACTACGCCGACCCACTCAAGCGCCCTCTGGCGGAAGCCGATGCGCAGGGCAATATCAAGCGGTGTTACGTCTGGTCCTCTTACGGATTGCTGGCGCACTATGAGATGAACCGCAACACAGGCGCAATTCTTTTTGCACGTTACTATCATGCCAATGAGCTGGGCTCGACTATCACACTCAGCACCAGCACCGGGGCCATCACCGACCGTTTCGCCTACATGCCCTACGGTGCGGTAAAACATGTCGGCATGACCAAAACCCCTACAGCCTAAACTCCTAAACCCCTGCAGGACCGCAGGCCCTGCTAAAACATTCGCTCGCGTTTGTGGAAGTACGCGAGCAGGGCGCGGTGGAAGGTGGTGCCGGTGTTAAGGGTTTCAAAAGAGATGTTCATGCGTCCGCAGAGTTGCCGCATACTGTGAATCGCGGAGTTCAGATCCTCAAGGTAGGCTGTGCGGCAGTCATCGCTCTCGACCTCCAGAAACTCGTCGGTCTCCATATCGCGGAATTCAATCAAGCCGCGGAAGGGAAAATCAGATTCCAGCGGATCAAGGATCTGAAAGAGAATAACCTCGCAGTTCTTATGCTGAAAGTGACGCAGCGTGCGCAGAAACTCGGGGTTGGGATCAAAAAAATCCGAGAAGACCAATATGATCGAGCGGCGGCGAACCTCTTCGGCAATCCGGTGGAAACAGGGTGCCGCGTCGGAGCGTCCGGACGGAACAAGGCCCTCCAAGTGCGCGAGCAGCGCCAGCATGTGAGTGCGCGAGCAGACAGCCGGAAAATACTCATGAATCTGATTGGTATATGTGAAGAGCCCGACAGCATCCTTTTGTCGGTGCATCAGATAGATGAAGGCGGCAGCCAGGTAGCAGGCGTAGTTGAATTTGTGTGAGTTAGGGCTACCCAACCCCATAGAGCCCGATTGATCCAGCACAACATAGGTGCGCGTATTGGTCTCGTCCTCGTACTGCTTGACGTAATAGCGGTCGGTTCGGGCATAGGCCTGCCAGTCAACCAGTTTGACAGGGTCGCCGGGGCAGTATTTGCGATACTCCGAAAACTCCGAGGAAAAACCATGGTAGGGAGAGCGGTGCAGCCCGGTCAAAGTGCCTTCAACCATGGTGCGCGCAACCATCTCGATATTCTTGAGCGCATCGAGGGTCTGCGGGGTGAGATATGAAGTGGAGTTAGTTTTCATCATTATAACGTCAAGATCACCGATTTACGAGAACGGTGTAGCTGTTCTCATGAAATTAGCGTATCACATTCACTACACGCGTGCAAATCACATTCTTGGCTCACATTCTTGGCTCATTAGTACGCCGTAAACCGTGCTAAGAGTGGTATGTAGTTCACGCTTTAGCGTGTCTTTTGAACCAGGGCGCTGCCATAATGAGAGTTGCCGGTGCAGAGACAAGAAGAAGAATCGCCAAAGTTCGCGACAAAGTTCGCGACAAAGCTTGTGCTTCGCGAACCGAAGCTGTAGGGCGCGGGCCATGAACGCGCCGGCGAATGCTTTGCAAATGAAAGTCGCCGAGTGAGTGCCGCAAGCGAGCCCCCCGGCTGTCACGGCCCGCGGCTACAGCACTGCGCGAGCCGCTCGCCACTCGCCACTCTTCAGGGCGACTGGCCATAAACACGCACTACGTAGCTACTTTACACAACGCATTACTTAGCGCGGCAATTTGATTACGATCTATCAGTTCTACCCAGCAGAAAAGTGCGAAGTAGTCTTTCTGATCGCATTACGTGAACAATATAAACACGGTTGTCTTCAATTCGATATACTCTGCAACTCATTTTTCTTCAAGATTTGATATTGCGAAGCAGAAAATAGTTGAGAATGGTCCGGATGGCAATAATTGATGCAAGCTGACCAATATCATTCCATGTCGGCGCTATGGTTGTGTTTAAAATACTGCCTCCAATGAGAAAGCCGAGCCCCCAGACAGAACTCTTACTATATTTGCCATATCCGTCTCCACAAGACATAAATGAACGTTTTTTTAACATCAGGCTTCATGCATTTCGTTGGCCTGAAAACTTACCTTTAAGCCATTCATAGACGGCTTGCTGTTCATCGCGGCCAGCTCGGCGCACCTGCGACAACAACCATATGCACCTCTTCTACTCAATTATCAGCAGTACGGAATTCTGTGCTCCAAGAGCTTCCATTGAATTGCTCGGTGTAAATCCTTTGTTGGATACTTACCTTCGAAGGCCTTGGCGATAGCCAGACCAACGGATGACGCTACTGGAGGTGGAAAAGCATTCCCGACTTGCCGGTATGCTGCTGTCTTCTTCCCACTGAACTTCCAAAAATCAGGAAAGCCTTGGATTCTGGCGACCATTCTTACTGTCAACCGGGGAAGTCCTTCAATAGGAAAGTCGGATGCAGGCGGTTCATTTGCAATCCCGAGGCCATCAACTCCCAATTCACGCCATTGCTTACGAGCTCTCGTTGGCCCTAAATCCGGCCCGCCGTGCTTCTTAGAGCCCCCGACAACTGTTGGACCTATTGCTTGTGCATTTTCTACCCAGCGATTAACTCCTTGCCAGCCTCCTTGTGCCATCAAGTCCCGAAGCACATCTCCAACTGTTATTCTCTTGGTGGCCGGTTTCGGCCACTCAAAATACGACATCTGCCTTTTTGGAAGTGCAATGAGGATAAACCGAGGACGTAGTTGGGGAACGCTGTAGTCGGCGGCTTGCAAGACTCGCCAATCAGATTCATAGCCAAGCTCAAGTAGTTGGATTCGCAACTTGTCCCGATAATCAGAAAATTTGGCCGATGCAAATCCCTTTACATTCTCCAACATAACGGCTTTCGGTTTCATTTCGCCGATTATCCTGATCGCTTCAGGAAACAGATCGCGATCATCGTCTGTACCAAGCTGCTTGCCGGCAATGGAAAATGGAGGACAAGGAACACCGGCGGCAAACAGATCAACATTGCGCCAGCGGTTGCCGTCAACCTGTCGCATATCTTCGTGCAGTATGTTCCACTGAGGACGATTGAGACGCAGTGTTGTGCAACAGTCCGCATCAATCTCGACAGCTGCGACACAATCAAATCCTGCGGCCTCAAGGCCGAGTGCCTGCCCGCCACCACCAACACAAAACTCTGCTACTGTAAATTTACCCATGATTTATATAACGTATCATATATTAGCGCTGATTACACCTACTCTTTTACCATCAATTCAACGGCTACAGCATGGAGGCTCCGGTTCGCCAACTCTCCCCTTGCCGCTTCTGCCGTGTGCTCCACTGTGGCTTCTTCGTGAGCATAATCACCGAAGGCGGCTTGCCGCTGATCCAGTTTTTTCAAAAGCTGGATCTGCCCATAGAGCACCAGCGTGTCACCCGCTTGGATCGTGTCAGCGGCACGCGGTGTGCCGACATACACTCCGTCAATGCGTTGGATTCCAAGAACCAAAACCCCCTCGTGGGAGAGCGCTGCTTGCTGCAAGGTTTTTTGCTCAAGCCAATCACCGTGTTTGATCAGCATCTCGGTTACGGCAAATCCATTCTGCAGTTGCAGCAGAGAGCCGTAGTCTCTGACATCCAGATCGGTCCAGTTCTTCAATCCCCAAGCCAGCAGGGTATTGACACGCTTGTTCATCCAGCGGCTTTTTCCGAACAGGCCAAGTGCCAGCAATCCGGCGAGCAGCAAGAGCAGCGGCCACCACCAGCGCTCTGTCTGGAAGGTCGTAAAAAGTGAAACCCCAAGTGCGGCAATTACTGTTGGGACGCTGATACTTCCGGCCATCATTAACAGCATGATAATCCGCCTGCGCACTGGATGGCACACCACGGACTCCGCTTCCCTGGTGGTGAAGCCGACACCAGCCAGAGCTGATCGGGCTTGGAACTGCGCCGATTCATGCGACATGCCCGTCAGAACCAGCGCCATTGCCGCCAGTCTTGTGATCAGCATGGTAATGGCGATGATGATGAGTAGGGAAAAAACTGCTATTAACATTTTGTCTCCAGCTTGAATGAAAATATTTCCTGCAAGCAAGATGCTTGCACTACTCCATTGTAACTTTTACAGTAATGTCCCAAAAACCCGCTTTGGAGCAGCCTTCCACCTTTGCCAAAGCTACGGCGGACAAAGAAAGCCTGGACAACAAACCTTACGCAGCAGCCGTTTGTTGTTCACGCTTTAGCGTGCTCTTTGTTCTCTAGTCGTTTGTTGAGAATGGTTTTCAGTTCACCACGTTCAACAAATCAAACGCCAGCACTGTCAGGCTCTGGCACATGCTGCAACAGACGATCAATAATCTGAATGGCATCTATGCCCTCACCAGCGGCGTGAAAGTTGCAGGCGATACGGTGGGAGAGTACGGCGTGGGCGTTGCGACGCACATCAGAGCAGCTGACATTGATCCGCCCTTGGAGGGCGGCCCACGCCTTGGCTGCCAGCACCAGATATTGGCCAGCGCGCGGCCCGGCCCCGAAGGTCAGGTTCTGCCGCACAAACTCCGGTGCGTCAGCCTCGCCCGGCCGCGTGCTGCGCACCAGATCAATGCAGTACGAGAGAATGTGGTCACTGACAGGAATATCGCGCACATAGCGCTGCAGCTCAAGAATAGCCGCTCCGTCAATCACCTGCCTCAGCTGCACATCCCGGTTGGCAGTGGTCTGACGCAGAATCTGAATCTCCTCCTGGCGTTTGGGATAATCCATGCGCACCAGAAACATAAAGCGATCCAACTGAGCCTCGGGCAGCGGATAGGTCCCCTCCTGTTCGATCGGATTCTGGGTGGCCAGCACAAAGAAGGGCTGCGGCAACGCAAAAGAGCGGCCACCAGTTGTGACCGCGTTCTCCTGCATCGCTTCCAGCAGCGCGGCCTGGGTTTTAGGCGGAGTGCGGTTGATCTCATCCGCCAGCAGGAGATTGGTGAAAACCGGGCCTTTGACAAAGCGCAGCGTGCGGCGGCTGCTGCCGGACTCCTCATCCAGAATCTCAGTGCCGGTTATATCAGAGGGCATCAGGTCAGGGGTGAACTGCACACGGTTGAAGGAGAGATCCAGCACCCCGCCCAGAGAGCTGACCAGCAATGTTTTAGCGAGCCCCGGCACACCGAGCAGGAGGCAGTGGCCGCGGGCCAGGATTGCGATCAACACCTGATCGATAACCTCCTCCTGGCCAACAATCATTTTTCCAATCTCGGCTTTGATGGCCTGATGGGCGGCGGCGATTTTTTTGAGATTCTCGGGTAGTTTATGCATGCCTAGTCCTTTTGACTGGTATTCATTATCCGCAGATCACGCAGATTTAAAAATCATTGCTTTGTTGAGTTAGGGGCATAAAAATGAATTGCACTTCCGCATCCAGTACTACGGCGTGAAATGTCGTAGATCTTAAGATGAAAAACTGGCAACTCATCAGGGTGATTTTGAACTTTTTTTCAATCAATGGAATCTTTTGGCACTAGATCCGCGACCTTGCTCTTGGTAGTCTTTAGCTTGTAACTCAGTTCATCGAGCTGCGGATCGTGAATTTTTGCGAGATCAATGGGATTTTTTTCTTTCCATTCACGGTACTTTTGCGCCACCTCATCCAAGCGGTGTTGCAGCCTCACCTGCCGATACTTAAATTCACGCAGCGCTTCATCCGCTCTGGTTTTGCGTATGCCCGTCAGCGTACTTGCCTCTTGTACCATCTGTAACGCGGTTTCAAGGCTTGAATTGTACTCTTTGGCCACCTGCTGATAGGCGTTATAGTGCGGATTTTTTTGGCACTCCTGATTGAGCAGCTCCTCTTGACGGCTCTCGTGCTGGTCTTTAGTCAGAAAGTACGCCCGCAAATCACCTACGATTTGGATGTCAACTCGCTCAGGGTCGCCCTCATATGTGGCGAGCGCATCGCATGGCAGCAGACATGGCGCACTCCACCTTCCCTTTTCACGTAGCACGGCGAGCAGCATATCATTTTTTGAACTCTCTTTGATATCGCTGTATTTAAAAATATCCCCAACCTGCACCACGCCAGTGTACTTGCCTGCCAACGAGTAGCAGGCTGACTCTTTGGTGACAAACCCCCACCCTTGTTTGGGGCCGAGAAATTTTATTTTCTCAACCGTTCGCGTGCGATGGCCACTATCAGCCAGCTCCACATCCCCCTGATCCACTATTTTTGCTTCCACATCTTTCTGCGTGGATGATTTAAAATTTCTGGACGAAGGGCGCGCAGCATGCAGTGCCTCAGCTCCGGCCAACAACATCAAAAAAATAACTGCTTTCAACAAAACTAATAATCCTCTCTTGCCTGTAACTTCAAGTGGTTTAAGGTGTTTTCCATGTCGCTTTGCCGCCGCGCTCACAGCCCGCGCCCTACAGCTTCGACCTGCTGACAAAAAAACGTATCAACTCCACTTCGCGGAGATTTGCGGGCATTCGTGATTAAAAATTTCGCGCCCTTCGTAGTTTTGTATTAAAAGCTGCTTTAGCTTAGTTGAGGCTCAGCCGCAACTAAGCACTGATCGCCTCTTTGACCATTTTATCGGTGATCTGAAGCGTTTTCCTTTTGGAGCTGGGGGCATTGTACATGATATCCGTCATAAAGGCCTCCATCACGGCACGCAGGCCGCGGGCACCGGATTTACGTTTCATGGAAACGCCTGCGATAGTCTGCAACGCCTGCTGGGTGAAGCTCAGCTTAATCCCCTCCATGGCAAGCAATTTTTGATACTGACGCACCAGACAGTTATGCGGCTCAACCAGAATACGCGCCAGATCCGCCTCAGTCAGCTCAGCCAGCGACGACACCACTGGCAGTCGTCCGACAAACTCCGGAATTAACCCATACCGAACCAGATCCTCAGGTTGAACCGAGTTCGCCGGCACCAAGGTGTTGCTCGCCGCGCTAGGATCGGATGACTCCTTGCCAGCGGTATACCCGATCGCCTTACGTCCCTGCCGCTGCGCCACATAGGCATCCAACCCCACAAAGGCGCCACCACAGATAAATAGAATGTCATGGGTGCGCATGGCGATATTCTCCTGTTGCGGATGCTTTCGCCCGCCTTTGGGTGGTATATGCGCCACAGTTCCCTCCAAAATTTTCAGCAGGGCCTGCTGCACACCCTCGCCAGAGACATCGCGTGTCACGGAAACGTTCTCCGTTTTGCGGGCGGCCTTGTCGATCTCATCAATATAAATAATCCCGCGCTGCGCTTTATGCACATCCATGTCGGCCGCTTGCAGGAGATACAGTAGAATGTTTTCCACGTCCTCGCCCACATAGCCGGCCTCGGTCACGGTGGTGGCATCAGCGATTGCAAAAGGCACATCCAACATCTTGGCCAGACTCTTGGCAAAAAGGGTTTTTCCGCACCCTGTGGGACCGATCAGAAGAATATTACTCTTCTCAATCTCCACGTCCTTAAACTCGCCATACACTTCGCTGTCGTACTTTTCGGTGTTCTGCTGTAGCCGTTTATAGTGGTTATGCACAGCAACTGCCAGCACCTTTTTCGTGTTGTCATGGCCAATGATATATTGATCGAGAAACTCTTTGATCTCAAAGGGCGGGGGCACCTTGAAATCCAGCTTCTCGCTAGGCGCGCTGTCGGAGTTGTTCTCCTCTTTGACAATTTCATGGCATATCTCAACGCAAAACTCACAGATATTGGCCTGCGGCCCTGGTATAACCATCGCTCCGTCCCTCTCGCTCTTGCCGCAAAACGAACAGGTTATTCCTTTTTTAGAAGCTCCCATAAAATTTTTCTCCCTGATCAGATACTCTGCTTGGTCAACACTTCATCCACCAGACCATAGGTTTTCGCCTGTTCAGAGGACATAAAGAAATCGCGTTCAGTGTCGTTGGTGATTGTTTTGACATCCTTGCCGCTGTGAAAGGCCAGTAACTCATTCAAACGAACCTTTAGACGCAGAATTTCCTCTGCGGCAATCTGAATATCCGAGGCTTTGCCTTCCGCGCCCCCCCACGGCTGGTGAATCATAATGCGGGCGTTGGGCAGGGCGTAACGCTTGCCCTTGGTTCCAGCTGTCAGTAGAATCGCGCCCATGCTGGCCGCCTGCCCAACGCAGTAGGTCGCGATGTCACACTGCAGAAACTGCATGGTGTCATAGATGGCCAGCCCGGCAGTCACCGACCCGCCTGGCGAGTTGATATAAATCGAGATATCCTTCTTGGAGTCCTGTGACTGCAAAAATAAAAGCTGCGCGATAATCAAATTGCTGAGATCATCGTGTATGCCGGTTCCGATAAAAATAATTCTGTCTTGCAGTAACCTTGAATAAATATCGTACGAACGCTCACCACGCCCTGTCTGCTCAACCACCATTGGAATCAGCATCGCTGATCTCTCCTGTTTAAAATTCATTTAACTCTCCTTTATCACGCCACCGCCACGTACCCGGGACACCACTGCACAGGCCGGACAATCAGCGGTAACTTATTTACCCTCTGCAACCAGCAGTTCAATTGTTTTATCAAAAACGACCTGCTCCTTAAGAACATCTTGATGCCCGCCTTCTACGAGCCGTTTGCGTAGTTCGCTGGCATCCATTTTGTACTCACTGGTCATGCTTTCAATTTTCTCTTCCAGCTCCTCTTCCGAAGCCTGAATCCCCTCGGCGCGGGCAATCTCGCGAATTATATACTTGATCCGCACCTGATTCGTGGCCGAGGCAGTGGCACTCCGCAGGATCTCATCACGCTGATTGGCAAGCTCTTCGCTTTTTACCCCGCGGTACAAGGCCTCACGCTTCATTTGATCCAGAACATTATTGACAGCCTCTTGCATCTCGGACTCCGGCACTTCAAATGACACTTTACTCAGCAAGTAATCAATCACGACCTGTTTACGACGATGCTGCTCACTCTGCATGGCGTTTTCAAACATCTTTTTGCACGCATCCTGGCGAAATACGTCGATAGTCTCCACCTTAAG
Organism: Kiritimatiellia bacterium; assembly: GCA_041673345.1. GTDB lineage: Bacteria > Verrucomicrobiota > Kiritimatiellia > RFP12 > UBA1067 > M55B167. Next base: position 39,886 of record JBAYXX010000015.1, on the reverse strand, counting down.
CTGCTCACAAAGCTCCGCGTCGGAAGGAACAACCCGTTGGCGCACGGCTTTAATTTTTAGCTCATAAAGCGCTTTCTTACCTCTCAGCGCCTCCACAGACATTGTCTTTTGAAACTTGAATTCAACGGATTTTTCTGCCCCGGATGTAAGCCCGACCATGGCATTGACCACCTCTGGCACAAACTGGTTCTCATCGACCTGCACCCAGAAGTCATTCTTACCGGAGATTTGTTCCGCAGCGGCATCAATCTCTTTCAGCGGCTGGCCCCCCACACTCCCGGCAAAATCCATGCAAACCAGATCCTCTTTCTGGATCTTATACTCTGCGGTTGTCTCCTCAAACTTGGCAAAAGCCGCGCGCATACGCTCAATATAATGATCCAGCTCCTCCTCGGTAACCGCCACATCCTGCGGGCCAATGGGGATTTTCTTGTATTTCGGCAACGAAAATTTTGGTTCCAAATCGACCACGGCAGTGAAAACAATGCCGGTTTCAGGTGAGAAAATAACATCCTTTACCTCCAGAGCAGAGACCACCTTGAGGTTTTCTTTTTCGACAACCCTCGGATAGAGCGCACGAAACAAACGGTTCTCAGTCTCTTGACTAATTTCGCGCTGGAAATTCTTCTTGATAATCTCGATTGGTGCTTTACCCTTGCGAAAGCCGCTGATTCGCCCCCTGTCGTTAAACGTTTTCAGAACCTTTTTGTACTCAACCTCACACTCCTTGGGGTCTGCATTAACAATCAAATTCCACCTGCAGCCACCAATATTTTGCTTTTCTACCTTCATCAAAAAATCCTTTCGCTTCTCACCTGGAAAAAATGAGTTTATAGTTTATCAGGGTTTGAGTCTAAACTCACGCCTATTTTTACATTCTTAATACAGCGTTATCGAATCTCAGAGAATTCGGAAACCTTGTTAGCATTTATGCACAAAGCACACGAAAATATTCTGAATTCTGAATTCTGAATTCTGGTATTAAGACTCCTTGATGCCAACCAGAAATTCCGCATTGCTCTGCGTCTTTTTGATTCGTTTGACGATCATCTCCATCGCTTCAACCGGCTGGATGCCGGTCAGAGCCCTGCGCAGTGTCCATGTGCGGCTGAGTTCCTCAGGATAAAGCAGCAGCTCCTCTTTACGAGTGCCGGATTTCTCCATGTTAATGGCTGGGAAGACGCGTTTGTCAACCAGCGAGCGATCCAGGCAAAGCTCCATATTGCCTGTGCCCTTAAACTCCTCAAAGATCACATCATCCATGCGGCTGCCGGTTTCCACCAGAGCAGTCGCAATGATGGTCAGACTGCCGCCGTGTTCAATATTGCGCGCCGCGCCAAAAAAGCGTTTCGGTTTGTGCAGGGCGTTGGCATCCACACCGCCTGAGAGAATCTTGCCGGAATTGGGCTGCACCGTATTATAGGCGCGCGCCAACCGCGTAATGCTGTCCAGCAGAATCACCACATCGCGCCCATTCTCAACCTGGCGTTTGGCAACCTCAATCACCATCTCAGCCACCTGCACATGGCGCTCCGGCGCCTCATCAAAGGTGGAACTCAAAACCTGCGCTTTTGTGTTGCGCTGCATGTCTGTCACCTCTTCCGGCCTCTCATCGATCAACAGAATGATCAGCTCCGCATTCGGATGGTTAGCCGAAATCGCGTTGGCGACTTTTTGCAGCAGGACGGTTTTACCGGTCCGAGGCGGCGCCACAATCAGACCGCGCTGGCCAAACCCAATCGGCGTAAAGATGTCCATGATGCGCATGGAGATCTCTGTCGGAGCGGTCTCCAACCGGATGCGCCGGTCAGGAAAGAGCGGCACGAGATTTTCAAAGTGAACTGTGCGCCTGGCAGCGTCCATGCTTTTGCCATTAACACTGTCAACTTTCGCCAGGGCGAAAAACTTGTCTTTGTCTTTCGGCTCCCGCACTCCGCCCTCAAGCACATCTCCTGTCCGCAAACCAAAACGACGCACCTGTGTGGGTGAAACATAGACATCCTCAGGACATTGCAGATAATTGCTGCGCGGTGAGCGTAGAAACCCATAGCCATCCGGGAGGATTTCCAGTACACCGCTGGTGATGACAGTTCCACTGCGGCGCAGGTAACTGCGAATGATTTCAAATATGATCTGGTGCTTCCGCAAGGATGCGAGATCTTCAAGTTCGGTGTTGGGCAACATCTCATGCAGCTCTGCGACACTCTTATTCTGCAGCGCGGCTAAATAGAGATCCGGCAGCTCTTCAGCGACCACCTGTGGCTGACTACTCTCCGTATTAGCGCCATGCGGCGCTGTATGACGATTATCCGATGAAGGGGTACTCTCATTGTGATGACGCTGAGTCGAGTGACGCTTTTTATCGGCCTCCCCTTTTTTCCGGTTGGTTGCTCTGACCGCGCTGTGTGCCGCATCCGGAGAGGCGCCTGGCGCAGTCAGTTTAGGCCTGACGACACTGTGGCCGCGCCCACCCTTGTCGCCCGCTTTGCGCTCGGCTGAGGAGGGTCGCGCCACTGCGACAGTTGCCGATCCCGGCACATAGCGCTTCCATTTGACAGGGGCTGCCGAACTCTCACGAGGATTTTCGACTGGCTCCTTTTCCTTGTTTTCTACATCCACATTATTCTCTTCTGTACTCATTCGTACCTCTTTTTTAGAAGGCGGCTCACTCTTTGCGCCTCTTTACGAAGCACCTCCGCACTACCATTATTTATAACCACAATATCGGATCGCAAGACCTTTTCCGATGCGGGAAGTTGCGCAGCCAAGCGCATTTTCGCCTCCTGCACAGTACACCCTCTCGCGTTCACAAGTCTTTTGATTTGTAATTGCCGATCACTGACCAGCGTGACAATACAGTCATATCTGTGCTCCCAGCCCAATTCAAAGAGCAGAGGAATGACAACCACGGGAATTCCTGTGTGCGCACCTTGCAACCAACCCTCGACGCGCTCTTCAACCAAAGGATGCATGATCGCATTCAAACGATCACGCTGCTTTCGATCACTGAAAATAAGGTTACCCAGTTTTTTTCGATCCACTGAACCATCTTTTAGGATCACCGCATCGCCAAACTCGCGTTGAATGGATGCAACAGCGGCTCCTCCCGAGGATTCCAGAGAGTGAACTACAAAATCACAATCCAGAATATCGAAACCAAGCTGACTTAGATAGGTGCAAAAAAGAGTTTTACCACAGGCGATTCCGCCTGTTATGACAATTCGTACCATAAACACATAGTTGGTTCTATGTTAAAACAAAGATGATCCCCGCGCGATGTATCAAACCCGCAAGTTTGCTTGAAGTGAGTTTAAGATCATAACCCATGCGATGGATTGGCCTCTAACGGCACTGTACTCAAGGTGTTGAACGTTTTTGCTTGTGAGTGAAAAAAGCTTTTTAGACCATCACCGGAAAGAGTCAGAATTACAACCGCGCATGAAATAGTTGGACCGCAAAAGGGTCGAAATCCTCTAAACAAATTAAAGCATAGGATATTATGCCGTCAATTACCAGTGCTAATTTCCGTAATCTTCCTTTTTTAAGGGCGCTGGTTTTAATCGTAATCCGCTATCGCATGCCACGCCGAACGACTGGAAGGCGGGTCGCACATCATCGTCAACCGATGCCGCTCATAACCCGACTGGCGCATCCCTTCAAGCTTGCGCAGCACTATAGCCGCGGGCCGTGACCGCGGGAACTCGTTTGTGTGGCGCCGCCTGATAGCTTACACCTCGCATTGCGCACAACTTTCGCTTTGCCGACGCAATCACGGCCCGCACCCTACAGCTTCGACCTGCCAATTAATCGGGGTCGGGATCGCTATCGGAATCGGAATCGAAAAGCGTTCGAGGTCGACCCTGATCCCGACCCCGATGCAGCTTAATTAGAAAGGTGACTGTGCGCCAGCGCCAGCACCAGCACTCTTACTCATGTCCGCAGGTGCCAGTGCAGGTGATCCGCCCATGATGGGCGAATCGCTGTCGCCACTCATTTTCACAAACCTTCCCGCCGGATCCACCAGACGCGCAGTCACAAAAACCAGCAGGTTGCGTTTATCGGAGACCTCCGAACGACTGCGGAACAATCGACCAAGGTAGGGTATATCACCAAGGAAGGGCACCTTATCTTCAATAGTCGTGCGCTGCTCATTGATTAAGCCGCCCATCACAACCGTGGCTCCGTTGTAAATTGAGAGCTGGGTCGAGACTGATCTGACCGGGAAGAAAGGCTGCTCCATGGGCAGCTCAGTGTATTCAGTTTCCCATGTAGGCACAAAGACATTCGAAACCTGATCCCAGATGGAGCGTTGCACCTGCTTGGGAATTTTGGTTCCATAGTTCTTCCAGACCGGCTCAGAAACAACCTGCGGGTTAAGCATCAGATTGATCATCTGCCCCTCAGCGGAAACCTCGGGCACGACCTGCAGGATCACACCCACCTCGCGCATCTCAAAGTTCTGTGGTTCCACAATCGCCAGCGGTTCGCCTGTGTTGCCACCGCTGGTGCCACCACTGGTATTGCCCTGCTGCGACATCGTCACCTGAAACTCAGTCGGATAGATGTACTCTGTCACAACCTTCATGATCGCTTCCTGACCGGACTTAGTCACGACCTTGGGAGCTGAGAGCAAATCAGAGTCTGAACGTTGGCTGAGCATATGCAGTATCATAGAGACATCAGCGTTGCCAAGAAAAGCGTTGATCCGCATGAACTGATCGTTAACCTTTCCGTCGGGAGCAATGGGATTGTTCAGGGTGTTGAGGTAGCGGTTACCAGTGGTAAAATTATTTCCATCAATACTGGCGTTGTGTCCTCTTTGCGGCACACTTCCTGGCATACTGCCCACAGTAGCGGGGGTGCCGTCCGCGTAGTAACCCTGAATGTTGTTGATATTGCCCAGCCCCGTGTAGGGCGCATAGCGCATCAGCGGATCCTTACCTAAAGCATCAGTAAAAAGCGGAAGCCCCGCATTGTCATAAGCAGGCACCAGCTTGCCGCTATGATTTTTCAAATCAAGCACGTCGCCAACAAATCCGGCGTCAAAGCTGTAATCACTATTCAAAAGCCACTCAAAGCCCAGAGAGTTGAGGTCATTCTGGTTGACCTCCACAAAGCGGGCCTCAATCTCAATCAAGCGCGGCGTAACGTTCAGGTCTTCCAGCACCTGCTCAAAGATGGCGAGCTGCTCCTCAGTATTTTTAACGCGCAGTTTACCAATCGTAGCTAGGTAAGAGATAGACGAACCATCCGGCCAGGCAACGCCCATTTCACCGAAGAACGCTTTCCAATCCTGGGTTCCGCCCATGTCTGAGGTAGTCATAAAGGTGGATTCTCCACCGCTGCTGCGTCCGCTGCTGAGTTCGCTTTGCGCAGCTCCCACACGGTCGGTGATCGTTGCCACCACATTATACGAGCGCGAGATCAATTCATCATCAGGATCATTCAGAGGAACAATCATCACAATATTCCCGCGAATACGGAATTTCATGCCTGTGACATCGCAAACCAGCTTGAGCGCGTCATACAGGTTGATAAAACGGGCGCTCATGGCCGGGATCACCGGTACGCCACCGCCACCACTTGAGGCGGGATCAGGCGCGGCAAACGGATCAGCGGGAACACCACTTGCCGCAGCTGCCGGCGCGCCGGTGGATGCCAATTTAAGCACCAGATTGACACCACGTTGCTCAACAGGAATCTCGGGGTCGTCGTAATCGCGACTGGCCTGCTTAAAGAAATCAACCGCATCAATAACCGTGGCAGGCGGGCGGAATGTCACCTCAGGGATCACAATATCGCGCAGCTTTTTCGCAATAACCTGCTCCGAGGTCTTGGTGCCGGTGATACCGCCAGGAATTTTCTCTTTAGCGCTGACGCGCTCGGCGGCGCCGGGCAGCTGAGGGCTTTCAATAGCATAGCGATCAGGGGTCCAGCTGCGGCGCACATCCCGGATCATCAAGGAACGCGTTGCTTCGAACTCTATATCAGCCACACCCTTGCTTCGATCCGCAACCATTTGGCGCATATTCATGGCATCGATATTGTCAGGATAGTCCCGCAACACCAGGTCACACTCCTCCTGCGCCTTACCATACTCGCCCGTTGTATAGAATTGGCGTGAACGGCGCAACCGGCGACGAATCTCGGTCTGGTCTACTTTATACGTTTTTTCATTGATACGGTGCACGATCTCAGAGACATCTGTGTCTTTCGACTCAGGGTTGGCCGTCAGCTTATCAATCAACCGTTGCGCTTTAGGGTGCCCGCGTTCCTTGGCCTTAGATGCCAGAGGCAGGGCTTTATCATAATCTTTAGCCTTAAAGGACTTCAAGGCATCCTGATAATAAGATTCACTCATCCCCTCACGCGCCTCGGTGATGGCCGCCTCAGTTGCAGGGCGCGAGACGATGAAATCCATCGCCTGCTTGTATTGCTCTACAGCTGTGGCGTAATCGCGTCCCGCAAAGGCCTTGCGAGCCGTCGCCAGAGCGTTCAAACCATGGTTGTCAAGTGACTGCCGGCGAATCTTCTCCAGCGTCATCAACTCTGAGATAATCGCTTCTTTGTCCGCAGCCGCCTCTGTGGGGGTCAGTGCCGCTGCAGGCTCTTCTGCAACGGTCACAGGTTCTTCCGCAATGACCACCGGCTCTTGCTTCTCCTGCGCGGCTGCCGGCTCTTCCGCAACAACGGCCGCGGGCTCAGCTTGTATTTCTTGGACCACTGGAGCCGGCTCTTCAACCACCGCCGGGGCGGGTGCGGCTTCTTCAACCGCTGGAGCAGGTTCCGGCACGGGAGCCGCGGCTGCCGGTTTTTTGGCGGGTTCCCCCCCCAAATCACGTAGCAAAGCTTCAAGATCATCTTGCGCTTTGAGATTCATTGTAGCACCGCATGCGATGACACTTAACACCAACAAACACTTTAATCTGTACATCATAAGGAGATACTCCTGCATTAGGGGAGGAAACAACCTGTTATTTTTTAAAAAGAGACATAAATATACCTCTTCTTGGAAAACTAATCAAGCTTAGTAATAACCTTTTGTTTACCTGTTGATTCGTGTTCCACAACCACGGACGATGCCTCTTTGTCGATTGAAACTACACGGTATGTTTCTTCGCGAACTTTGAACTTGCCACCCTCGACCGCCGCATACTCGCTTTGGTCTGGTCGCAGCACAAGTGTCGCTTCAACATCTGTGTCTTTTCGGCCTTCATTGATTTTCATCGTCACTTCCTTGTTGTCAGATCCACGTTTGACAACAACCGTCGAAACTTCTACTCTCTGTCTAATCCCCGGCATATTCGGATTTTCACGCTCCTCAAATTTTTGCTCGGAAGCTATAGCCATCCAGCCGGAGTCGCCAATCTTCTCACCATCTTTAACCCAGAACGTTTTGCGAGGAGCGGCAGTATTAAACACCATCTGCACACCATCTGGCATTTTGTTCAAACCACTGAATATAAAGGGAATTTTCAAGCTTTGCACAGACTTCACACTTAACAGATTCATATACGGGGGATGCGATTTCGGGTCGTGAATATCAGTCCCGGCCAAAATTTCTTCGAGGTTGGTGAACCCGTCGCCATCCGCGTCGGCCGCGGCATCGCTTGGATCATTGGGGTTCAGCCCCAATTCCAGCTCCAATTTGTCACTGATGCCGTCGCGATCACTGTCCAGTTCAGGATCCTTGTCTTTAGGTATCGGCTGAGCTGTCCCGCAGAAGGGGCAGAGAGTCGCCTCGTAAGGGATTGGCTTCTGGCACCCTGCCTCAATACAGGTCACCCGGCGCTCTGGCGTGACAAAACCCGCCCCACCTGGGTGCGGCAAGGTCACGAGCGGAGGATTCTTAGCCAGGCTTACTGCATTGTCGTATTCCTCCATAGCAATAGCCTGAAGCGGTTCTCCTGAAGGCTGCAGCTGAGCGAGCTGATTGATGTACTTGTCCTCTGCGCTTTTACGGGCGACTCCGGCATTGGTGAGATAGAATAACGATATTACAAGTCCGATCAAAACAATTACCGCCATCAATTTGTCATACTGGCGTAAAAAAGGAAGTTCATTAATTGGTTTCATGGTTTCCTGTCACACTCCCTTAAATGAATAAACATCTATGACCAGAGTCACCTTGATCGGCGGGTCAATGTCTGGATTGGTTATCATCCGCTCCACGTGCGTCATGGTAGCCGGATTTTTTTTCTCCGCGCCCTCATCCTCCGTCTTGGAGCTACCGCCAATATTTAAGCGCTGAAGTGGGTCGCCGGTTTTCACAAAGCTTGTCTCAGCCACAACAATAAACATCTCAGTTGAGGCCAGTTTATTCAACGCCTCGACAAATGAGGCCTGCGCGGCAATAAATTCAAATGTAAAGCGCTGTTTCTCAAAGTACTCGCTTGCAGGCTCCACTGTGACCTCTGCGCTCTCGCTGGTACCGGAAGAGGAGCGCCGACGCCGTCCACCCGTGCTCTCAGGTCGTGTCTGCTCCTGCGCGGCCGCACTCTCAAAATTCTCGCGTGTGATTGATTCAATAGAGTGGATTTTGGCTAAGAAAAGCTCATTGCAAATTCTTTCGATAATACGCAGTTGCGCATTCAACCGCGGTACATGAACCGACCGCGGCAGGCTGTCCGACTCTCCCAGATATTGATCAAATCCAAAGTGAAACCCTGGCAGGACAATCTTGCCTTTTTTCATGCCTGACTCAGACGAGAGCTTACGCACTGCGGACTGCAAACGCTGCTTAAAGGCGGCAGGTGTCAGCTCCTCATGCGGCAGGTCACCCTTATGCAATAAATTAGAGACACTCGTAAGCCACCCTTCCAGCTCCGCTTGATTTTCTTTCGTGCGCTCAATATTCTCAGTATCAGGGAAAACCTTGGCACTGTAGATGCGTGTTAAACCTTCAAAGGCGCTGTTGCGTTGATCATACGCTGCTTTTTTCTCCAGCGCAGTGGTAACCAGCAACCAGCCGACAAAAGCGCAGACGGCCACTGTAATTGCCAGAGACACGCTCAATATGATTTTGTTGCGTTTCATAATTTTTCTGACTCCTTGTCCGCGGAAGCCATCGCGCACGCTGCCTCTATCGTGAATTCAATCATAAAAGCACCGATATCCTTGACCCCGGTGATTTTCACATCACCACCATTTTTGCCAAACACTGTCTGCGCTTTCAAACGGTCGCGTAACTCCTCTGTCGCAGTGGAATTACGCCCGGCGGCCCGAGCCTTCTCTTCAATCTCTTTCAGCTTATCCGCCCAGCCCCTTCCGACAATTCTGGTGGCAATCACATTGCCAGCATTGTCCTTAACATCAGAGAGTGCGATGACCCACATGCCATCATACAAACTTTGCCGGATGGCACTGATTCTCTTTAAGGAAACCGAACGCATCAAGATAAGATTTTTTAATGCGTCCGCTTTCCGCTGTACAGCTGCCAGCTCTTCGTCAACCTTGCCGAGCTGTTTTTTCATTGCCTGCGTTTTGCTCAAAGCGGCCGCAACCTTCTCCCCTTGAGCCATGTAAAGCTCTGCCATCTTCTTTTCATAAACCGCCCAGATCCCTAGGCTCATCAATAGTCCAGCGGCAGCCAAGACAAAAAATGGAACTCGCTTCTTAAAAGACTTGTGCTTGATAATCTCCGGCGGCATGAGATTGATCTCAATCGGGCACTCTAAGGAGCGCCTTAAAGCAAGACCAACGCTCTCAGCGAGCATAAAAGCGTCTACTCCCACTTGCTCTGCGTTCAACTTGCGGCTGATGCCCACATTGATAAATGGATTTAGATAATCCACCTCAACGCCCAGCTTCTGACGGAAAAAATTGTCCAGTTGCGGAATGGCGGCAGAGCCACCAGTCAAAAACAACCGCACAGGAGCACTGCCACCCTGCTGGCTACGGTAAAAATTGACCGAGCGATTGATCTCAGCATGCAGACGTGTCACAACATTGCGAATGATCTTGGAGATACGCTCTTGCTGTTGATTCTCTGAGATATAGACACCGCCAAGAGAGACGTAACCCTTTTCCCGCTTCAAAGCCTCGGCTTCATCAAAGTTAATTCCGAACCCTTTGGCGATATCTTGGGTGATCGCATTGCCCGCCACAGGGATGCAACGGCTGTAAATCTTGTCGTCTTCAAGGAATATCAGATTGGTTGACCGCGCGCCGATATCCAGCAAAATGGAGCAACCGTCAAGCTCTGAATAGTTGTAACGCAAGCAGTTATAAAGTGCCATCGGCGCGACATCAACGACCTCCGGCTCAAGCCCCGCCACCATCAGATGGTCGGTCACCTCACGCACATTCTCAATCTTGGCGGCAACGATCATCGCACTCTGTTCACCAGAGCTGTCGTCACCAATATATTGATGATTCCAGACGATCTCATTCATCGGGAAAGGAATATTCTGCTCCACCTCGTATTCCACCATCTGGAGCAGCTTATCAGCACCAACCGCTGGCAGACGAACGAAACGCGGGAAGACCACTTGACCAGAGAGCGCGACCATCAGCGGCGCCGGGCGAATGCCATTGGCCCTCATAATGGATCGAATGGCATCCGAGAGCGCGGGTGCCGGTGCGCCTTCAGGAGTACTCCCCGCCAAACTCATGCCATACCGCAAGAGCTCAGGTTGACGTCCGCTTTTAACTATAAATTCAGCAAGCGTTATCTTGCCAGCGCCAACATTCAGCGTTAAGATTCGATCAGACGAGAACACTATTGCACCACCTCATAGTCATCAATATTGATCAGAGCGAACGGTGTTTTGGAGCGATCAACCATGCCAACACGCCGCTTGAGCTTCTCATTATCCAGCACGGCTGGGTTTTTCCACCACTCCTCAGGCAGCGGAATGGTTTTCTCTGTTTTAGTGTCGCAGATCTCTCCTTCCTGATCAATAATTTCAAGAGCCACTGCAACTGGCGAACCATAGCGCTCGACCTGACTGGGCGGGATGGCTACGCAGCTCATATGGCTGCCCTTTGGAATATCAATGTAGCGCACCACTGTTGTATAATAGTTGAAAATCTCTTTGCCGTCATCATCCGCACCCTTGGTCATCACATGATAATTAAAGGTCAACGAATCAGTCCATTTAGCAGAGGTGGAATATTTGACTTCAAACAATGCCCACTCACGCGGCTTGCGGGTAACTTTAGGCATGGTATTTTGCACCTGAACATTATACTCTGGAGTTCTGATCACAGCAGTCTTGTTGGGTGGCGGCATGCGCTCGATCCTGATCACATTGTCCGCCTTCTTAGTGGACGCACTGAGTGTGCTCAGCTTTCTGACCTGTGCGTAAAGCTCCCCCCCAGTAAAAAGAAGTGCAATCAGGGCTATTAAAAATACATGATAACGACCAGCTTTACTCTGTTTCATATTGTGACTCCTATCACTTTAGTAAATAGCATTCGCGCCAAAAAAAAATGGCAATTAGTATGAATAATTTAATGCCGAATGAGGCATAATGCAACAACGAATATCATAAAGTTGACATTTCTTTTAAATAACCCTCTGTTTTCGCCTGAAAACTTGTCTTTTATGGCTGTTTTTGCGTTTTCTTAGGGCTTGATCCGTATCCTCATCTACCAAATTTTCTCTCCAATTCTCGGTAAGAGGCAAAAATCATGGTGGGTTTGCCTCTGGGGCATGTGTACGGCATTCTTGTAGCCGCCAGTTTTTTGACCAGCTGTTCTGACTCGTCTACGCTGTGTGTCGGTTGCCGTGCGGATCCAGTATGCGAGAGGGAGCGCGCGATTAGCTCTTCAATCCATTGCTCTGACCCGCGACGCTTGCCAGCATGCTCAATATCGTGAACAATATTCAACAGCAATTCACGACAGGAGATCTCGCCTAGAACACTCGGCAACGCTTCCACCATAAAATGATCATCTCCAAAATCTACCACACGAAAACCCATTTGATCGATAAACTTCAGGTTCCGGCGCAGGCGGTCAGCATCCGCTGGAGAGAGTTTGACTGCCTCGGGGATCAAAAGTTCCTGCGAAGCCGTTCGCTCGCCCGAATTGTATGCAAGCAGCTTCTCATACAAAATTCGTTCTAATGCCGCATGAGGATCAAGTATAACATAACCGCTGTCGGTCTCCAGCAAAACATAGCGCTCTTTTAAGTGTCCGACCACACGACACCACTTCCATGGCGAACCCTCCTCCGGCAGCTCAATCAAGCTGGCACTCTCATCAATTGGCGCGACGGGTGTTGGTAAAATATCAGCTGCCTGGATACCCTGCGGCGGATAGCCTGCAGTCGTAGTAACCCCGCCGCTGGCTGGCATCGAACTTGGCCCCTGGGCCGAGTCCCGCATCGGTGCCGGACAAGGCTCCGAAAAGTTCCGCCCTCCCGGGGTGGAAGTTCGCACACCACCTACTACCCCGGCAGCGGCAGGATCAAGCGCCCTCAACGAGACCGGCACTAACGCACTGTCCGGCGCGGCCTCCGAGCGCGACACATGCCTGATTCCCAGAGCCTCTTTTAAAGCACAGATAATCGCTTCGCGCACATCAGCCCCACGGTTAAAGCGTACCTCTCGCTTGGCTGGATGCACATTCACATCCACCTTACCTGGGTCCGTGTCAATAAATAGAATCAGTGCCGGGCGGCTCTCGCTATCGCCCACGGCATAGGCCTGTTTAACCGCATAACTGATCACCGCTGCCGCCGCCGGTCTTTTATTTACAAAAAAATACTGTTGCTGCCGTTCGCCCCCACCCTGCCTTGGCACCCCGGCAAACCCATGTACATGCACCCCCAGCATCTGCTTATCCACCCGCCGCAGGCTCTCAAAATACTCAACCCCAAACAACTCGCAGATCCGCTCATCAAGCTCCGCCCCAGGCGGCAGACGGTACTGCTCACGTCCATCGCAAGCCAAACTGAAACCTGTTTCTGGATGGGCAAGCGCATTTAGGACGAAAATGCCCTTGATATGGATCTGCTCAGTTTGGTAGGCCCGTAAAAATTTGCGCCGCGCCGGAATGTTGAAAAAGAGATCACGCACCTCAAGCGAGGTTCCCACCGGCACACCCGCATCGCGCACATCCTGCAAGGATCCGCCCACAATTGAAAGCTCCGTCCCTGAGTCACTCTCCCCAGTGCGTGTTTTGAGTTTAAAGCGGCTGACAGAGGCAATCGACGGAATAGCTTCACCGCGGAACCCTAGGGTAGTAATCCGCTCAATATCACCCACATCTCGGATCTTGCTGGTGGCCTGACGCTCAATGCTCATCAAGGCATCATTACGGTTCATTCCGCTGCCGTTATCCCGCACCTCGATCAACTTACGGCCACCAGCCGTAATATTCACATCAATCCACGTGGCACCTGCATCCAACGCGTTTTCCACCAACTCTTTCACCACCGAAGCTGGCCGCTCCACCACCTCCCCGGCCGCCACCTTATTGGCAACATGCGTTGAAAGCAATCTTATATGCCCATCTCTTGTCATAGCCCAAAATCATGCCCGCTTACCCTGTTTCGGTCAAGCAAAATTAATAATAGGGACAGTCCCTATTTGCTTTACTTTCTACAACAAATCATGTATATTAAGCTCAACTCTAAAGGAGAAAGGAGTAATGCCATGAGGATTGCCAGACTAAAACTTAAAACGGCCGCGACCTATCATGTGATGAGTAGAACTCTTGAAGGTCGATTTTTTCTTGGAAATGATGAAAAAGGTTTCCTCTCGAATTTAATGCGCCGTATGGAAACGTTCTCTGGCTGCGAGGTGCGAACTTACACTCTGATGGATAATCACTTTCATATCCTGTTGCATGTACCCAAAACGCGACTAGTTGATGATGATGAGGTTAGATGGCGTGTACGAATGCTTTATGGTGAGGAGAAGTACGCCCAGTTTGAAAAAAACTGGCAAGCGTGGATTGAACAGGGACAGGAAAGTCGGATTGTAGAGCAGTTAGATGCTTTCAGAGCTAGGATGTATGACCTCTCGGAGTTTATGAAAACTTTCAAGCAACGTTTCACGGTATTTTATAATGCAAACAATCAGCATCAAGGCCCAGCCTGGTGGGGGCGCTATAAAAGCGTACTGATCCAGGAGGATACTCACGCACAACAGCTTGTCGCAGCTTATATTGATCTGAATCCAGTGCGCGCTGGAAAGGCGAATGATCCGAAGGATTACCGCTGGTCAGGTTATGGCGAAGCAGTAGCGAATATTCGGGAGTCCCGGCGGAACTTATGCAAGTTGTTTATTGATAGCGATATATCAGAGCAAGAAGTTTTGACAGAATATAGAAAACTACTCTACCTGCAGGGTGAAACTCAAGTTAATCCGTTGACCGGAGAGCAGATAAGGGCTGGCATTTCACGTGCGGCAGTTGAAAAAGTACTTGAAAATGACGGGGAATTGTCATTGTGTGAGGTGCTGCGTTGCAAAGTCAGGTATTTTTCGGACGGAGGTGTGATTGGAAGTGCTGCTTTTGTGAAAGAGGTTCTTCAGGAATACAAAGGACATTTTTGCCCCCAGATTCGGTGCGGTGGCGCCAAACCCATGAAATACAGCGACTGGGGCGACCTCTGTGTGGCTAAGAAGCTACGCAGAACAATTATATCCCGCGTTTAGCGTACTAAGCCATGGCTATGGATTGCACTTGCTAAGCAATTTATAAACTCATAATAAAAAGGAAAATAAATATGAATAAAACAGTTTTAGTAACAGGTGGCAACAAGGGTATTGGCCTGGAGGCAACACGCCAGTTTCTAGCCATGAGTTACAAAGTAATTGTAGTGGCACGCAATTTTGTGGGATGCAATCTCCCTGACGCAACCAACCTGATTAAAAAGAACTTTGATTTAACCCAGGTGGAGGCGATTCCTGAGCTGATCGCGGAGCTGGGCGGAGTTGATATTCTGATTAATAATGCGGGTGTGATGCACTCCCTCCCGTTTAGCCAATATCCGGTTGATAAAAAAGATAGTATTTTAAAACTGAACATCGAGGCTCCTGTGGCCTTGATCCGTGAGGTCTCGCAGTATATGGTCAGCCAAAGTTACGGGCGCATTGTAAATGTTGCCTCAGTTGCAGGGCATATCGGCCACCCAGATCTTTGGTATGGCATCACCAAAGCAGGGCTGATCAATGTTACCAAGAGCTTTGCCAAACTCCTGGGTTCCAAGGGCATTGTGATCAATGCCATTGCCCCAGGCCCAGTTGAAACCAATATGCTGCATGTAATTCCTGAAGCGCGTAAAAAATTCATCAAAGAAATTGTCTTCACCGGCCGCTTTGCCAAGCCCCAGGAAGTGGCCTCCGCCATTGTCTGGCTGGCAACCGAGTCGCCGGAGTATATCAATGGAACATGTATGGACATTAATGACGGCTCGTATCTACGGTAGAGGCTATTCGAAAATCTTTTCGAGTATAGGCAGTTAGGCCCTCTTAAAGGGCGCAAAAGAACAATTCATTGTTCTTTCTAAAAAGTTGTTTATTGGAGCCTTTAACACGCTTGCGCCTGCCGCGTAACATGCAAGCTTCATTAAAGTTGAAATGTGTAGAGTTGGCTCTCTGAGCCAAACAAAGATTATGAAATCCCTTGGTGCGCCTTTGGCGAACAACCACCAGGCACCCGCTAATTGCTTCATCCGTCTTCGCCAAGGCTATGCCGGACACGGTAGAAGCAACCCTACACCCTAGAGCGCGCTTTTCACGAACTGATTCAGATTGCAAAACACCAAATTATTTGGTGTAATATTAAACATGAAAACCTATGATGGTCTGGAAAAAACAAGGGCAAGTAAACTTAAGACACAGACAGCACTGCTAAGCGTAATCGTCTTGATTCTAGTTTGTGCGGTGCTGAGTGTCAGCCAGTCAGTGGTCATCCCTCTGATATTTGCATATCTACTCTCCTATCTGACATCGCCGGTATTAACCTTTCTCAAAAAGCTCAAAATACCTGGTGCTATGGGCGTTTTCATCATTGTTCTGCTGCTTCTAGGTGTGGCATATCTCTTCGGCGCATTTCTGTTTGAACGCGTGGGAGCTTTTGCGGAAGAGTATCCGAAGTATCAAACTAAATTCATGGAGATTATTGAGAGTGTGACATCACGCTGGAAGATTGATCCCAGCCGTCTGCATGATATCGACTGGACCAAGGAGATTGGATCACGACTGATGGCGTTTTCCGGTTCTTTTGTCGGATTTATGAGCAAGGTCGGCCTTGTCATGTTTTTTCTGGTCTTCATGTTACTCGAACAAGGTAGCTTCAAAACGCGTCTTTTTAAGGCGATGAGCGCCGAGCGTGCGGCGGTGATTGCCGAGACAGTCACATCAATCACTGGACAAATCCGCAGATACTTGCAGATTAAAATGACGGTCAGTTTAATAACCGCAATACTAGTTTGGATGGTGCTAGCGCTACTCAAAGTAGATTTTGCTATCACTTGGGGCATGTTGACATTTTTTCTGAATTTTGTCCCCAGCATCGGCTCCATTATGGCCACGATCCCGCCGATTTTTGTCACATTTGTCGCCAACTACCCTCGTCCGCTACCGGTGATCCTGGTGTCGGTGGCCCTGCTTCTGATTCAAATAGTAATGGGCAACATCGTTGAACCGAAGATTCAGGGCAAAGGTCTGAACCTCAGTCCAGTGGTGATCCTTTTCTCACTGGTCTTCTGGGGGTGGCTGTGGGGCATCCCCGGTATGCTGCTTTCAGTGCCGATTGCCAGTTCGATCAAGATCGCCTGTGAGAATATTGAGGCGCTGCATCCAGTGGCGATTTTTATGGGAAGTGCTGGAGAGTGATAAAGTAGCACAGCCGTTTCGGCTGTGAATTCCACACCAACACAGGCGGGACGCCTGTGCTACTTTCACAGCCAACACAGGCGGGACGCCTGTGCTACTTTCACAGCCAACACAGGCGAGACACCTGTGCTACTTTCACAGCCAACACAGGCGAGATGCCTGTGCTACTCTTCATTATCATTTTTAACTTAATTATATTTAAAGTTACTTCTCACTCAACGGCCACCGCGCCCGCCGCGGCCGCCACCCATCATCGGAGGTTGTATGGTGGTGTTCTCGATGATATCTTGGATGTGTTCAGAGAACAAGATCGCCGAATTGCCGGTGTAACCAGCGGCGGCGGCGGTCTCTTCCAATAGATACTGGCGCTCATTGTTGTAGAGTTCGCCCAGTTCACCGAAGGACTCAAACATTTCACGACGCAGCTCGCGGCTGTTTCCGCCTTCACCAGAGATCATCTGCTGCATGGCAGTGTCTAATTTGTCGGTCAATTCAAGTAGTCGAGTATGATTGGCCTGCTGCTCGGGAGACATATTGGCAACATCAACCTCAGCTAAGAACGAGCGGCGATCTGTTGAACGTTGCTCCATCCGCTTTTGGAAGCTCTCGCGACGTTGCTGCATTTCAGCGTATCTTTCGGGCTCCTCCTGCTTCATCCGCTCCATGCGCTCATTCCAACTATCGCGCCCACGACTCTCCGTGCGTTGGACTGGGCTTTCATCCACTGCGGCAGGCTGTGGTACCGAGCTTTTACGCAGGGCAGCGAGTTCCAAGTTCAATTCATTCACCTTTGCTCTCAGAGAGGCAACCAGTGCGTCCTGTGCGATATCCGGCGTTGTGCTAACCACCTTCCGCACATGATGAATCACCGCCGGCTCACTGACTTTCACCTCCGGCGCTTTGGCTGCCATCCGCAGATGCTCAACTGAGGCGCCAACAATCAACCCTCCCAGGATCATCGCGGCGAGGGTATATATTTTTTTGTTCATAATTCGTTCCTTCATTCTGTCAACCGTTGAAAAAGCTCAAAGCGTGTGAAGCGTTCAAATGACGACTATAGCAGAGCTTTCAGGGGCGACTTCTTACGAGTTATCCCGCTAAAGCTTGATATTGTTTTAACGCATGAACCGGGATATTATTGCTGAAATTCTGATTTTCTGTACGATACCCTAGGAAGTTGATGATACACAGGATATAGGGAATGATAGAAAAGAAAAACATGGCTCCAAACAGAAGCGGAATAATTGCAAACATTGAAGCGCCCCAGCATGGGTTTTGTTTTTATTTGTCGGAAAAAGTATCTCATAATAACCTCATCAACCGAAAGCAACATTTTACTATAACGGTGGACGAACGCATAGAAGGCATGTTATTATTTCCACTTTTAAAGACTGCCTTTGGTTTAGATGGCCAATGGCTCAATGAGGTGGATGTGGAGATTTTAGCAAAAATTTTATCAGGTTTCGGTGTCGCGTTTTTATTCAGTTTGGCGGTCTTCATTCATGAGCTGGGTCACTTTCTGGCCGCTCGCTGGCTGGGTTTGCAGGTGGATGCTTTTTCAATTGGGTTTGGACCGGCACTCTGGAAAAAAAAGGTCAATGGCTGCGAGTATAAGATCAGCGTCATCCCCTTTGGCGGCTATGTGGCGCTGCCGCAGCTCGACCCCTCTGGTATGGAGCGAGTGCAAGGCGGTAGTGGCGATGATACCAGCACCAAGGACTCCGCGCCAGCACTGCCGGATGTGGCCCCTTGGAAGCGGATTATCGTATCAATCGCCGGCCCTTTAGGCAATGTGGTGCTGGCCGTGATCCTGGCGGCGGTGATCGCGCTTTGGCCCGGTGAGTTTCTCTCGGTCACCAGCTCGCGGATCGGTTATGTGGAAGAGAACAGCACCGCTTACAAGGCTGGCTTGCGGCAGGGGGACAAGGTTCTGGCGATCAACGGCGCAAAGGTCGAGAGCTGGTATGACATGCTGGTCGAGTTTCAACTCTCCGGCGGATCAGGCTCCGCAGAGTTTAAGATTGATCGTCAGGGTGCCGTGGAAAACATCAATCTTGCTTTTTCAACCAATAACGTGATGGGCATGCAGATGCTGGAAGGGGTTTTCCCGGATGGGCAAAGCATTGTCGGTGAAGTTGTTGATGGCTCACCCGCACAGGTCGCTGGTTTGCAGGCCAACGACACTATTATGACCATGAACAACGCTCCCGTGCTGGGCACCTCCCACTTTTCAGGTTTGCTCGAGAAGAACGGTGAAAAGCCAGTTAGCTTGACAATTCTACGCGATGGCCATAAGCTGAGTACAGAGGTAAAACCGCGCTACAGCGAGGAACACAAGCGAGTGCTGGTTGGGATTATCTGGGATCAGAAGCAGCTACCAGTGAAGCCCTGGATGGCTCATAAAGAGTTCTATGCACAGTTGAGGTGGGATTGTCTCTCCGTGGTTCGAGTTTTGAATGGTTTGGTTGCTCCTAAATCCGAGGGCGAACGCGGGGCGATCGCCAAGAATCTGGGCGGTCCTGTGATGATTATCACGATGCTCTATGATTCCGTGCGCAGTGGGTGGCTGGAATCACTCGGGCTGTTGCGGATGCTCTGTATCAACCTGGCAATTCTGAATTTACTGCCGCTGCCTGTTCTGGACGGTGGTCATGTCTGCTTTGCCTTGTTTGAGATTATCACCCGCCGCAAACCGCATCCCAAGATTGTCACAGGCCTGGTGAATCTCTTTGCGATCATCCTTATCACTCTCATGGTTTTTCTGGTTTACCGCGATATCAGCCGACGGGTTAAAGTAACCGCAGCCGGAAATGCGGCTCAGGTTGAAGAGGTCAGCGAATAACCATGACTCTTAAGCGCAGAGATTGCCGACAGATATCAGTTGGCGGCGTGTTGATCGGCAATGGCGCATCCATATCAGTCCAGACAATGACCAACGCGCATCCGCTCGATGGGGCTGCTTTGTTGCGACAGATTGTTGAGGCAGCGGAGATTGGCTGCGATCTTGTCCGCTTGACTGTACCTGATCTTGCATCAGCCGCAGTTTTCAAATCTATCAGAAAAAAATCACCTGTTCCTTTGATTGCCGATGTTCACTTTGATTTTCGCCTGGCTTTGGCAGCGATTGAGGCAGGCGCGGATGGACTGCGGATCAACCCGGGAAATATCGGCGGGAATCAGCATGTAAAGGCCGTGGTGGATGCCGCGCGCCCGCGTAAAATTCCCATCCGTGTGGGGGTCAATGGCGGCTCGCTTGAAAAAGATATTTTAAAACGGCACGGTGCGCCTACAGCCGAAGCTTTGGTGGAGAGTGCCATGCGTCATGTGGCTCTGATCGAAGCGTTGGATTATCACGAGATCAAAATTTCGGTCAAGGCCTCCGATGTTCTGCGCACGGTCGAGGCCTACCGTCTGCTTGCTGAGCGTTGCGATTACCCGCTGCATCTGGGGGTCACAGAGGCCGGCACTTTTCTGCCTGGCACGGTGCGCTCCAGTGTGGCTCTTGGCGCCTTGCTGCTGGACGGCATTGGCGACACCATCCGTGTCTCGCTGACCGATCAGCCCGTTAAGGAAGTACGCGTGGGGGTGGAGCTGTTGCGTGCGCTCGAACTGCGTGCGCCTGGTGCCTCAGTTACCTCCTGCCCGACCTGCGGGCGTACGCGGGTCGACGTAGCGGCCTTAGCCACTGCCGTGGAGGAGAGGCTGGAACGCTACTATTTTGAGTACCCGGATGCGCCCCGCCCGCATATTGCCGTGATGGGCTGCGTGGTTAATGGCCCAGGTGAAGCCCGCGAAGCTGACATAGCGGTGGCAGGGGGCGATGGAAAATTCGTCCTCTATGTCAAGGGTGAACGCGTTCGAACCATTGACGAGGCCGACGCGCTGGAAACGGTTGTGGAGCTGGTTAAAGCGTGGGTGGGGTAAGAGCCTAAGTCCGCGCTGGGCACGGAGTGAAGAGGTCGCGCCTTTTGTGCGGGAGCAACGTAGGTCCGATTTCCAATCGGACATGTCCGGTTGGAAACCGGACCTATTGGAGGCTAGCTGCCCTTGGTGGACGATGGCGGCGACGGTTCCTTCAATAATTCAAACTCTTCAACTATTTTACCAGCATGAAATTAGAGTTGACTGTCCGCATACATTATGTGTATATTTAAGTCATCAAAAAAGTCTAGTATTATGAATTAATGTGGCCGTGTCTAAAGTATGCGAACCACTCGGCAATAGGGTAAACGATATGAGAATTATTAACCATATGCAGTTGACGCAGGCCCTCAAAAAGAACCGCGAGGAATACGGCAATCAAGTGGCAGGTATTAATCAATCTGTGGACAGTGCCAATACTGTTGCCCAGGCATCGATTAACGCCACTCACGCCAACCTGCAGAAGAAAATCGCCGAGCTGGAACAGAAAAAGAGTTTTCTAACAAGGATATCGGCAGGCGATACGCGGAACGCTCCCGGCAGGGAAAGAAGAGCGTCGGAGAGACCGAAGAATTCTGAGATTCATAAAATCGACGAGCAGCTGGAGCGTCTTTATCAAGTTTTAGCAGTGACTACCGGTTCAACTTTGCACATCAAAGCTACCTCACTCGAGACAGGTGCTAGGCTAAAATATGACACTGCGCTGGAAGGCAAGACAGCGAAGGATGCGGAGGCACTCAAGAAGAGCCAATCAATTTATGCGCGGCATCGGCTGACGATGATGTGCGACGATGCTGGTGGACGATTAAAAACCCACGCCATTGAAAATCGTCAACCAGCATCGTCGCCGCTATCGTCAAGCGCAGCGCAGCACGCCCTACTTCGCGCCTGGCAGCCTGATTCGCAGTCCGTCATAGGCTGGCTCAATCCCGGGCGGAAGCTCTACCGCCAGTGCCGCATGATCTATGTCATGGCAGATGTGAGTTAGACACGCGCGCTTGGCACCGATCTTCTTCAAGACATCGAGGCTCTGGCGCACGCAGAAGTGCGCGGGGTGCGGTCGGTAGCGTAGCGCGTCGAGAATCATCAGGTCAACGCCTTTGAAGATTTCAAGAGCCTTATCCGGCATCCCGCAGCAATCAGGAACATAGCCAATCGAGGCCTCCGCTGTCTGCACCAGATACCCGGTCATGCGCACACCATGACAAACCTCAACCGGTGTGAATCGAAGCTCGCCGATCTGAAATGGCGCAATCGCCTCATGAAAGTTGATCAGGGGACGGTAAAGCCCTTTGGAGGAGGGTTTGTTGCCAATGTAATGAAAGACGCGACGGACCTCCGCTAGTGTTATTGGATCAGCATAGGCTGCAATTGGAGCGCCCTTGAGAGTGTTGAAGCGGCGAATGTCGTCAAACCCTAGAAAGTGATCCGCATGGGCATGGGTGAAAACCACGCCATCCAGCCGCTCAATTTTGAATTGGAGCATCTGCTGGCGGAAATCCGGCGGGGTATCGATCACAACTGCGGTCTTGGCTGTGCGGATATATACGCTGCTGCGCAGACGGGTATTACGCGGATCGCTGGAGGTGCAAACCGGACAGTGGCAGCCGATCATCGGGATGCCGACCGATGTTCCAGTGCCTGTGAATAAAATTTCCAATGACATAGTGGTAAAATGGTTGAAGTGGCTCAAGGGTTGAAATGTTAATCTCATTGGGTGGAAATTGCAAGAGTGGGTTGTAGCAACTAAGGGTGACATTATTTTAACACCTCTGCTATAATGACAACATAAAAATGGATTAACAAATTAACAGCTATTTCCGAGGTTTTGTATGAAAAATGCATATGCGGTAATTCTGGCGGGCGGTAGCGGGGAGCGTTTTTGGCCCTTAAGCACCAAGGCTCGCCCTAAACAGTTCATATCTCTTTTCAGCGGCCAGCCGCTTTTAACGCTGGCGGTGGAACGTCTGCAGGGGGTGATGCCCGCTGATCGGATTTACATTATCACAGCCGAGCGACTGGTTGAGGATACCGCGCAGGCCGCGTGCAACGTGCCTTACGCTAATATTATTGGCGAGCCCTGCAAGCGCGACACCGCCCCGGCCATCGCGGTGGCCTGCGGTCTGGTGAAGCAGCGTGATCCCGACGGTGTGGTCTGCATTCTGACCGCCGACCAATTGATGAGTGATGTGGGGACATTCCAGCAGACCCTGATCGACTCAATCCAGGTGGCCTCTGAGCAAGAGGTGATTGTGACCATGGGTATCCAGCCGACCTACCCGGCAACTGGTTTTGGTTATGTCAAGGCTGGTGAGACACTGGATAGCAAAACAAACACGATTTTCAACAAGTCAGAGGGGTTTGTTGAGAAACCCGATGAAGCTAATGCGACTCGTTATTTCAATAGCGGGAATTTTTATTGGAATGCCGGCATGTTCATCTGGAGCATTGCGGTGATGAGTAAGGCACTGCGGCAATTCGCCCCTGATTTGTTTGAACTCTCTGAGGGTGTCAGCGCCGCAGACTCTCCTGAGGCTTTGCAGGGCGTGCTTCAACAATCTTATCCAACTCTACGGGCAATCTCCATTGACTACGCAGTGATGGAGCATGCCACCAACATTGTGATGGCGCGCGGTTCTTTTGGCTGGGATGACGTTGGGTCATGGCCGGCCGTGGCCGAACACTTCAAGGCCGACAGGGATGGCAATGTGATCATTGGTTCCTGTGAGCAGATCGAATCAAACAATAATATTGTTATCTCAGAAGGGCGGTTGACCGCTCTGATCGGGGTTTCAGGGCTGGTAGTGGTACACTCTGAGAACGCCACGCTGATTTGTCCTCTCAACCGCTCTGAGGAGATCAAAAAACTGATCAAGCGCATCTCAGCCAGGCCCAATGGTGAACAGTACTTGTAGTTCTAGAGTTCTAAAGTTCTAAAGTGAAAAGGGCGCTCCTTTGGCGAGGAGCAACGTAGGTCCGATTTCCAATCGGACATGTCCGGTTGGAAATCGGACCTACAGACGTTCGGCTTTGCCGTTGGCTGACGATAGCGGCGATGCTGCTGGTGGACGATTTTCACGGGCTGAGTTTTTAACCACGAAAAGTACGAAAAAGAATGATGGTGGTGCGATATATGAACAAATTGACACAAAAATTCGCTAATGCCTTTGCATCCAAAATATTTGATTATTTTGGTTATGTAAATAAAGCAATTATCGCCTTGCTTTTGCTCTCTCTGCCTGTATTGGCCTTGGGCAATACCTCTTCTTCTAAGTGGCGGCAATATGCCGAGGCTCTCAAAGCCGAGCCTAGTCTGCTTCGCTTTTACTCTATGAAAACAGGGGGTAGCACCCACCCCGACCTGGCCGGCAGCGACGCGACGCTCACATTGACAGTGCCAGAGGGCGTTGCTCCCAAGATGGCGCCAGGGCGCATTGAAGGGTTGCAGGTGCCCAAGATCGATGCCGGTTCATTCCGCACTGCGAAGATTAACGCAATCAGCAACCGGTTAGCTGTGTCGATCTGGGTTAAGCCCGAGGGTGCTGGAATGAAACAGAACGCTGGCCGGGAGAGTGGGATGATCGCCTCCAGCGGTAGTGGCTACTATGACGGCTGGAGATTGGCGATCTATGACATGACCACTCTGAAGCCCACGTTTGAAATCGGACGTGGTGAGGGTTCGGTCCGTGTGGTCTCCAAGGACTCTCTGAGCCGTGGTTGCTGGAACCATCTTGCCGCCACATGGGATGGCGCTGTGATGAAGATCTACGTCAACGGCATGCTCTCGGGAAGCTCCGCTTTCACTGGGCCCTGCCAGCCTGCCAAAGGCGGATTCAGTGTTGGCTACAGTGGTTACGGGGTGGGATCGCTGAGAATGGCGGTGGATGAGGTCGCGGTTTTTAACGTGCCGTTGTCGGCAGCTAGAGTGGCGGCGCTCTCTTTGGCAGAGGTCGGATTTCCAGCTGACGTTGAAGCTGCGCTGGAGCGCGTGGAGCAACTGCAACAGGCAGGCCAAAGCATAGAGGCGGCTGGCGCACTGCGAAAATTAGCCGCCAACAGCCCGAATCTGACAGCACTGGCCTGCTGGGCCGAGGTGGCGGCTCTGGACATTACTGTCAAAGATCTGAGCCGGGCGGAGTGGATCAATCAGTGTGTCGCGCTTTATGACCACTCAGCGACACCAGCGCACCTGAAGGCTAAGCTGCTGCTCAGCCTATTGGATAGCTGCCGCAACGGGGGTCATACGCCGCCCTCACGTATCTTGGAGGCATTGCCCACCGCGATGGAACTTTCAGAGGAGGATCAATTTGCCTGCGGGGTGGCGCTGGCCCGCAGCTATGCGGCGGAACGCAGGCTGGAGCAGGCCACTCAGGTTTTTGAACACCTGATTAAAGTCAGCGTGGATGATCTTGAGAAGTCACGCAACCTGCGTCTAGCATTTGCGCAAGTCCTGCGCGAGGCGGGAGAGAGCGTAGAGGCAGAGGAGCACTATGTGGCAATCATCGAAAATGTGAAACAACCGGTTGTCGCCCGCTCTATCGCGGGGCTGGCTCTGGCGCAGACACTGCTGGCGCAGAATAGATATGATGCTGCTGGTAAAGCTTACCGGGCGGTCACCATGGTTGAAGGTGTTGCCGCGCACCATTGCTTTGAGGCAGAGGCAGGCATTGCTGTCTGTGAGAATCTGAAAGCAGGCAAAGCCGCCCGTGACCCTGAACAGAGCCGCGACCGACCGACTTTGCTCCCTGTGCCGGCGGTGACTCTCTTTGTCGCTCCGAATGGATCGGAGACAAATCCGGGCACCCGTGCCGCGCCGTTCGCTACCCTTGCACAAGCGCGCGATGCCATCCGCGCACTAAAGAAAACCGCCGGTGGTTTAGCAGCCGGTGGCGTGACCGTCTACCTACGCGGTGGGCGCTACACAATGGGTGAACCCCTGGAGCTGACGGGTGCGGATTCGGGTCAATACGGTGCTCCGGTAGTTTACGCGGCATACTCGAAGGAGACTCCGATCCTGGATGGCGGCTTCGCGGTTGGTAAGTTCGCCAAGGTGCGCGATCAGGATCTCCTGGCCCGGCTGCCTGCGGAAGCCCGCGGCAAAGTCTATTGCGCTGATCTGAGGGCGCAGGGTTATAAAGATTTTACGCCGCAGCAAGGGTATGGCTTTGGAGCCCGCAGCGAGAGAATTCGCGCGGTTTATGCTGACCAGAGCTTGATGCCAGTGGCGCGCTGGCCGAACAGCGCGCGCATTCCAATTGCTGAGTTGGTGGCAGATAACGAGTGCGCTTTTAAGGTTGAGACCAGCCGGCTTTCGCGCTGGAGCATGGCGCGGGAGATTATGGCTGACGGCTTTTGGTACCATCTCTGGGCTGGACAGGCAATGCCGGTTGCAAGTGTTGATCCTGTAGCTGGCGTGATCACGCTCGCCGATAAACCGAACTATGGTTTGAAGGAAGGGTGCCCTTTCTTTGTTATGAATCTGTTGGAGGAGATCGACCAGCCTGGTGAGTGGTATATCGACACGGCCAGCGGTCTGTTCTATATCTGGCTTCCGAAACACCCTTGGTTCACTAAAGTGATCGTCGCCGAACGTAAGCAGCCCTTTATTAAAGCCGAGGGCGTTCATGATCTGGTTTTGCAGGGCCTCACATTCCAGTATGGGCAAGAGCGTGCCGTGGAATTCAACCATTGCGTCAATCTGAGCATTATCGGCTGCCGGTTTCACGGTTTTGGCGGGACACCGCTGCACGTTTTGAATACGGCGAATGCTGAAATTTACGGGAATCAGCTCGACACTCTGGGCCATGGTGGAATGCGGGTGAGTGGGGGTAACCGTAAAAACTTAACTTCCGGTGGGATTGTCATTGAGAACAATGAGGTCGGCCACTTTGGCCTGTGCGCTAAAACCTATGTACCCGCAATCGTGCTGGAGGGGGTGGGGGCAAAGGTGCGGCACAACTGGTTTCATCACGCTCCATCCAGCGCGTTGCGCATTGAGGGCAACGACCATCTGGTCGAGTACAATCTCGGCGAGTTTCTGGTGCGGGAGTCCGATGACCAAGGGGCAGTCGACATGTGGAGCAACGCCTCTTACCGTGGTTGTGTGATGCGCTACAATCACTGGCGCGATGTGGGCGCTGGTGATGTGCCCTGTGGGCAGGGGGGCATACGGTTTGACGATGCCATCTCCGGCATGGTTGTCTATGGCAATATTTTTGAGCGCACCTCCACTGGGAATTTTGGCGGAGTGCAGATTCATGGCGGCCAGATGAATATTATTGATAACAACCTCTTTGTTGATTGCAATTACGCAGTCAGCTTCTCGCCTTGGAGTCAGGAGCGGTTTTACAAGTATATTAGCGAAGATACAAAGGCAAAGCTTTACACAGAGGTAAATATTGATCTGCCGCCTTACAGCAACCGCTACCCCTCGCTGCGGGCACTCAAAGACAGATCAAAGTGCAACCACAACAGCGTCTGGCGTAATCTCATTGTCGGCACCAACACCCCTTACCGCAACGCGCCCCAAGGCATTGAGTTTATCGACAATCAGAGCTTTGGCAGATGTGTGGATGCGTTGCCAATTAAAAACAGCACCTTCTGTGAGATTCCAGCCGCTGAGATCGGTCTCTATGCAGATTCCGCCTGCGCCTGGGCCAAGTAAGAACAGGTAGGGCCATGATTACACAACCACCACGATGCGAAAGTCGCCTATTTAATGTTTATAGGATTTTGGTGTATTGTCAACCGAAGGCGAAGCCGAACTCCAGTAGGTCCGGTTTCCAACCGGACATGTCCGATTGGAAATCGGACCTACGTTGCTCCCGCGCCAGAGACGCGGCCTTTTCACTCGCACACTCACGCATTCGCGTCCTTCTTCACTCCGCTCCCAATGCGCGGATTTAGGCCCTTATCGAAGGGCAAGACGCTTCCATATTTCCGGCTGTATTCCCGGCTTTTAAATACGGCTCACTTATGCTATACTTCATGGTTACATTAATATAGGTTGCGAAAGGAATATATTTTATGGTGACAAGCAAAGAGATGAGGCTGGCTGACTTTCTAGATGTGAGTTGTGTGCTGTGCAACTTGGAGACATGTAGCCGAGATGAAATTCTGGCCCGGATGGTCGCGGCACTGAAACGTCATGCTGGCAATTTTGAACAAGATAGCGTTCTGAAAGCGGTGATCGAGCGTGAGATTCAAGCTCCCACAGTACTTGCCTCGGGGTTGGCTCTTCCACATGCCCGCATTGCCTCCATCTCAGAGCCTATGCTGGCAATTGCCGTTTCGCCCAAGGGTATTGATTTTGAGGCCCCTGGGGAAGCCCCTGTCAATGTCATAGTATTGATTCTGACCCCAAAGTTCAACCCAGGCAGCTATCTGCGCCTGATGACCTCTTTGAGCAGACTGTTGAACAACAAGCCTGTGATTAAGCGACTTTGTGTGGCGACCAGCGCACGTGAGGTCTATGGCATTATCACAGAGAGTGCTGAGCATGTGACCGTGAAACTCAATGTCGCGAGCGTCATGGATCGTCACCCGGTGGTTCTGGATGAGAGCAATACCCTCTCCGATGCAATTCACGCTTTCTGCGCTTATCGGGTGATGGATATTCCGATTGTTGATGACGAGGGGGATCTGCGTGGGGTGATTGCAATCGAAGACCTGTTGCGGCAAAGCCTGCCAGACCATCTACTCTGGATGGAGGATCTCTCTCCTATCGCCAATTTCGAGCCCTTTGCTGAACTCCTGCGGGAAGACGAAGAGACAAAAATCGCTGATTTTATGCACGACAAATATGTGAGCATTCATCCGGAGACCCCTGCGATACAGCTTGCAAAGATGTTTTTAATGGAAAAAACCCGCCAGATTCAAGTGGTTGAGGGTAGAAAATTTATTGGTGTTGTGAATTTACAAAGTTTTAACGCGCAGGTTTTTTGGGCGTAATATTGAGAGGGCAATATAATGCAGGGCAATGAGAGTGGTGAAGTTTTAACAGGAAAACAATTAAGTGTCCGCTTGCTAATTATGCTGGCGATCAGTGGTGGCATTGGCTACAGCCTGTCGTTGGCTGGGTTGACTCTGCAACAATCAACCGCTAGTGGTGTGTTTCTCGCGATTATTATGGGCACACTGCTCTTTTGGTCGTTCCGCCTCTCGATCGCTTTTCTCGGATTAGGGGTGCTGATCTTTACGAAATCGTTGAATATTCCGCATTTTGTCGAGGCGGCGGCCCTGCCAGTGATCCTCTTTCTGGTGGGAATGATGATTGTGGTGGGCGCACTGCGTGATCTTGGTTTCTTCACCTGGGTAATTCAATCATTGCTATCCATTCCCAACATGACCGGCAAAAAATTTATTGCGGCAACGGCAATTGCCTCCGCGCTGCTGGCCTGCGCCGTTGATGAGGTCACCTCGATCATCTTTATCTCCACCTTGATCTTCCAGGTCTGTGACAGGCTTAAGCTCAACCCCTCGCCGTATATCATTATCTGTGTGTTGTGTACCAACATCGGCAGCGCCGGCACGATGATGGGCAATCCGGTTGGTATCTTTATCGGTACGCAGGCTGGTCTGACCTTTGGCGATTTTATTCGCTGGGCCTTTCCCATTATGCTTATTTCGCTGGCTTCATGTGTTTTTATCACCATGTTTTGGTTCAGGAAGGAGCTCGTACTCTTTGATGAGCGGTTACGTGATCGTATTGAACGCCAGCTGAGCTTGGTTCCAAAAGTGGATGTGCCTTATAAGCGCGGATTGGTGCTGCTTCTGTTCACAATGGCTTTTATCGCCTCTCACCATGCGCTTGAAGAGTGGCTGGGATTGGATAAAAACAGCATTCTGCTGGTTGCTCCGCTCGCCTGCGCTGGGGTGATTATGATTGTCAAACGCAATCGTGCCCGTCATTATGTTGAACACGAGGTGGATTGGTGGACACTGGTTTTCTTTATGCTGCTCTTCGCCATTGCGGGAACTTTGCAATATACGGGTGTCACCCAAATTATCGCGGATAACTTCATTAAGGTCTGCGGTGATAAACCCGCCATTCTCATTCCATCCATTATGGCAACCACCGCGATCGGCTCAGCATTTGTTGATAATGTGATCTTTGTGGCCGCTTTTTCGCCGGTGATTACCGCGCTGGGCGAGACCATGCCCGCCATGCCGCTCTGGTGGGCCTTGCTCTTTGGCGCCTGCTTTGGAGGCAATATCACGCTGATCGGCAGCACTGCCAATATTGTCGCGCTGGGCATGCTCGAAAAACAGTCGCATGTGAGTATCACGTTTGTTGAATGGCTCAAGATTGGAACCGTTTCGGCTGTGGTCGCCTGCCTGATCGCCTGGGGGATGCTTACCCTCATGGCACCCTACATGATCTAAATAAAGCAGCTTGCCGCCGCAACCAAATAAGGTTGTGCAATGTGCGAAAGTTGTTCGCCCTCAATGAAAAGCTTATGGTTAAAAGCGCGCTGCTTTGTTAACAAACGCTATGCGTTTGGGGAAACAATGTTTATTGTTTTTAAAGTAGCACAGGCGTCCCGCCTGTGTTGAGCGCGGAGTGGAGAAGTGCGCGAGTGCGGGAGCAACGTAGGTCCGATTTCCAATCGGACATGTCCGGTTGGAAACCGGACCTACCGGAGTCCGGCTTCGCCTTCGGTTGACGATTTCCCGCATGATCCCAATCGTCCACCAACATCGTCGCCGCTATCGTCAGCCGAAGCCGCTCTACAAGCGGCATATGTCGCTCATAGAGCGACTACTACATTAGAGCTAGACGATTTCACAAACAAACAACCCTTTGGAAAGAACAATTAATGGTTTTTTCTAGTCGCTTAAGCGGCTAAAGCTGGGAGAGCTGGTCCAGAAACTGAGCGATATTACCCTTGCCTGCGCCCTCAAGGGCTAGACGTCGACGCTTGATACTGGTGAACGCGTCAGATGCGATCGCAGTGTGGTCAGAGGTTATAGTCTCTTTAAAAAAAACATTACCCGACGCAATCTCCACCAGTGTGTATTGCACCTGAGTGGTGACTTTCATGTCGAAGCGTCCCGGTGGCTGCACGATCTTTAAGATATGGGCTTGGAGCTGAAACCGTCCGCTCTCCCAGTAGAGCCCGTGCTTCCGCAGGCTCTCTTTCAAGGCAACATCAAAAGCTTCGCTGTTGATTTCGGTGGACTTGATTGCGGCCCGCGGCGCGGCCCGCGTAGTCTTAGCTACTGCCACCTCGTTGATCAGCACCTTGTTGAATTTCCCATAAACCTTGCCAGTGTAGATCATATTCCCGGCGATGGGTGCTGTGGCGCAGCCGCCGAGCATCAGCAGCGTGATGGCCGCAGTCAGTAATTTAATTTGCTTCATTCGCTTCATTTTTTATTTAGTGCGCCATTATAATTGTGCTTAACGGCGGGTGGCGCAACCGCTCTGCAATACAGCGCGTGTCATTGGTTGTGTCGGTTGTCGGCCCCTGTGTAGCACATCGGGGACGATAATTATCTCTCACAGAGGCACAGAGAACCTAGCGTAGCATAGCTGCAACCAATTTTTTGCCCACGAATCTCCGCGAATATTGCGCTTTAAATTTTTTCTCCACGTTGTGGTTTCAAACTACAAAACACTCGAAAAATGCGAAAAGGGTGCACGCAAGCCTGCGTATGGTTATTTCTTGAGTTGCGCGAAGCGCTCGCATGGCGGCAGCGGACCCACCAGTGGACGCGCATATTTGATAAAGGCTTTGGTCACATAATTGCCCGCTTTGTTGATATACGCGGCTGGCATGTGGCGGGTCTCTTTGGCCACCTTGCGCAGGGCCACAGTCTCATACGTGACAGCATACGGCTCGCCCTGGCTGCGCTTAATGGCAATCGAGCCGCTTGCCATGTTATCAACAACCGCGGCTTTGACCGCGGCCACGCCCACCTGGCGCGCCTCGGCGGCATCGCTCTCTGAGACAACCCCTGGAAACGAGCGCTGGAGGTAACCAAAGGTGTCGGCGCGCACGCGTTTGATATTCAACTTGGACTTCAGCTCATTCGCCAGCAGATCGCCGAGTGCTCCGGTACCGCTGAGCTGTGTATTGCCATGCGAGTCCACCTCATTGGTGTACTTGGCCAGAATCGGAGTTCCGTCGGCATCGGCAATGCCCTCAGAAACCGCGATCACGGCGCGGCCATGCTTTTTCATGACAGCTTTCACATCCGCGACAAATTGCTCCATGGAGAAGGTGCGCTCCGGCAGGTAGATTAGGTGCGGACCGTCATCCGCGTCGGTGCGGGCCAGGGCGGCGGCGGCGGTCAAAAAGCCGGCGTTGCGCCCCATGATCACATCGATCTTCACCCCGCCGAGCGCGCGGTTGTCAAGATCATCGCCTTTGATGGCGCAGGCCACAAACTTTGCCGCGCTGCCATATCCGGGGGTGTGGTCATTTTCACGCAGGTCGTTGTCGATGGTTTTAGGGATATGGAAGCAATTGATCGCATAACCCTCTTCCCGCGCCTCTTCGTTGATAATGTGAGCGGTTTCGGCGGAGTCGTTGCCGCCGATATAGAAGAAGTAACGAATTTGTAGCTTGTGCAGCACCCTGAAAATGGCCTGGCAGTCGGCTGGGGTTGGCTTGCGGCGCACCGAGCCCAGTGCGGATGAGGGCGTGGCTGCCACGGCCTCCAGCGTGGCCACGCTCTCTTGGCGTAGATCAATGAAGTTTTCATCCAGAATTCCCTGGATGCCATGCAGCGCTCCGTAAATTTTTCCAACTGCCTTCAGTTTACGGGCTGCCAGCACAGCACCAGCTAGACTCTGATTAATTACCATCGAAGGGCCGCCGCTCTGGGCGATCAGCATATTGCCTGTTTTCATCTATAATCTCCATTAAGAAAAATTTACCTGTGACGCAGCAATGCTGGTTATGATACAATAATGTCATGCCAGAAAGCAAATACCAGTTTCCGATCGGGCCGGATGCCGCCAGCAAAACGAGGGCGATTTACCAGTCCACGTCCGCAGAGGAGCGAAAATTTCAAACTCTCCCCAACCCAGACCGGCCCTATCTGACATCGCGCGATCATGAGTACAACCGCAAGGTAAAGCAGCTTTTTGAGAACATCATCCCTGGGCTGCCGATTGATGCGGATGCCCCTGAGTTGCGGCGCGAACCCGTCTGCATGGAAACGCTGGTGGAAGGGGTGATGAAAAAGCTCAATATTGTTGGGCATAGCTGGATTAATGAGCTGAAGGAGGCGTGGCCACAGATCGTTAATTCTGAGATTGCGCGGCAGACCGTACCAGGCAAGCTGGAAAACAACATTTTGTTTGTCTATGTGGCCTCATCCACCGCGCTTTTTGAGTTGCGCCGCACGCGGTTGAAAGAGATTGAAGCAGCGGTGAAAAAATTTGCCCCAGGAAAAAAAATTCGCTATGTCAAACTGATGGTGAACCATGTGAATTTATGAGCTGCCGGGTGCAGCCGCATGCATTAATATGCACCTTACCAATAGAATTAATGTCCGTGTGACAATGGAGAAGAGATATGCTGGAAAGAACCAAAGAACTGAACAATTGGCTGACCTCACAAAAGTGCCAAGCCCTAGTTGCAACGCTCAATCAAAAGCACTTTACAGCCACCTACTGTGAAACTGCGCAGCGGGCTGCCGATTACATCCTGCATGCCGCGGAGCAGGCCCAGAGCATCGGGTTTGGCGGCTCCCTCTCGGTGGCCGATCTGCATGTGCTGGTGGTGAACGAGGACATGGGGCTTTAGTCCATCGCTGTACAATAACCATGACCTCTAGTAAGAGTTTGGTAAAAGAAGACGAGAGTTCGGCATGATTTCAAACAACGCACTACTGGAAGCACTGCAGGCGGGCAGGTTGATCACCCTGCCTACGACCGACAAAGAGACGGCCTTGCGCCTCTTGGAAGAACAAATTGAAACCGCGCCCGGTTTTCAGCCCGGGGCTGGCTTTAACGAGGCCCTCGCACGTCGGGAAGAGCAATCAAACACCTATCTTGGATATGGTATCGCCATGCCGCATGCGTGCGTCTCACAAGGCGATACACTTATCTGTGCTGTCGGATGGAGTCCGGAAGGAATCGAGTACGAGCATGAGGACGACTGGCCTGTGCATCTGGTGCTGATGTATTATGTGCCGGCAGCATTGCAGCATGACTACCTGAGCGAGGTCTCCCGCCTGGTTAGAATGATGGAAAAGGATCCCTCCAAGCATGACCTGGTCAACTTTTCCGATCTGGATGCCGTGGGTTTGCGTCTGCGCCGGTGGCTCAACATCAATAGCTCAGGCTCCAGTGCTGAGGCAACCGACTCTTCGCGGCAGCGGACATTCAACGCCGCGCTCCACCGTCTTCTTTTGCCAGATATTATTGATATGATTGAGGCCAATCGCTTGAAAGACCTGCGTGTGTTCCTGAGTGCCCAACCGATTCCAGAGCTTGCTGAATTGCTCACAGTCGCCCGCGAACAAGATTGCGTCTTGATCTTTCGATTGCTTCCCCGGCGTATAGCCACAGAGGTTTTTTCTTTGCTGGAGGTCTTTGAGCAGGAGATGCTTCTTGGGCACATGGCAGGGGATGAGTCGCGTCACATCCTGACCGCGCTTCCGCCTGATGACCGGACAGCTCTTTTCGAGGAACTCCCCGCGCATGTCACGCAAAGACTTCTGGGGCTGTTGAGTGACCGTGACCGTAAAGAAGCGCTCACGCTGCTGAGCTACCCGGAAAACAGTGTTGGCCGCTTGATCACCAACCGCTTTGTGACAGCCTCGCCGGAGTGGACCTGCGAGCGCGCCCTTGAACACATTCGCAGCACTGGTACCGATTCTGAGACTATCGCGATGGTGTATATCATCGACGGACAAGGCCGGCTGGTCGATGATGTCGCCCTGCGTACAATGTTATTAGCTCAGCCGTTGACCCGCGTCAGCAATCTTATGGATGGGCGGTTTGTCGCGTTGCACTCGCTTCAGGATCAAGAGGAGGCGGTCAAGGTCTTCAAAAAATTCGATCTTTACGCTCTGCCGGTTGTGGATACTGACAACGTGATGCTTGGAATTGTCACGGTTGATGACATCCTTGACATCTCTGAAGAGGAGGCCACCGAGGACTTTCACAAAGGCGCCGCGGTTCGTCCGCTGGCGCGGGGCTACTTGAACACCAATCTCATGTCGTTGTATCGCAGCCGTATTCCCTGGCTGGTGACGCTCGTGTTCATCAACCTCTTCTCTGGCGCGGGGATTGCCCACTTTGAGACGCTGATCGCCTCAAGCGTGACCTTGGTCTTCTTCTTGCCGCTGCTGATTGACTCCGGGGGCAACGCTGGCTCGCAGTCAGCCACGCTGGTGATTCGCGGCCTAGCGCTGGGCGAGGTCTTTCCCTCTGATTTTGCACGGATCTTCTGGAGAGAAGTTTTTGTCGCTCTCGGACTTGGGTTTTCAATGGCCTGCGCCGCATTTGTACTGGCATGGTGGAGGTCGGGGCTGACGATTGGCATCGTGGTCGCGCTCTCCATGATGGTTGTGGTCGTGATAACCAGTGTCATGGGCATGGCCCTGCCCTTTTTGCTTCGAAGGTTGAAAATCGATCCCGCAACTGCCAGCGCCCCGCTGGTAACATCACTGGCCGACATTCTAGGGGTACTGATCTATTTCAGTATCGCTTCAGGTCTTTTGAGGGCCGTTGCAACCTAAAGCAGCTGTTCATTGTAACCAAATCAGTCTTAGTTTAGTCGCTCTATGACAAGGAGTTGTTGGACCAATACCGCTGAATGCTGGAGGAGTTCCGGGTCTCTCTTTTCGCCCAGGAGCTGAAAACCCCTTACCCGGTTAGCTTGCAGAGGTTGCGCAAGTTGTGGGAGAAAATTTTGTTACTTCCCGATAACCGGTTAAAGAACAAAGCACGCTGAAGCGTGAACAACGAACATCTGCGTCGTAAGTCCTATGTCAGCGGGCGGGTCTGCATGCGTTCAACTTCAATCCGGTAATAAATCGACTGCATGACCCGGTTGTACAGTTCATCGCCGAGTACCAGATCCTCGATGCCGTCGTCGATATTGGGGTTGTCGTTGACCTCGATCACATAGGCTTTGCCATTGA
The DNA here is from genome assembly GCA_041673345.1 of Kiritimatiellia bacterium. Classification (GTDB taxonomy): domain Bacteria; phylum Verrucomicrobiota; class Kiritimatiellia; order RFP12; family UBA1067; genus M55B167. The sequence continues at coordinate 4,067 of JBAYXX010000015.1, read as the reverse complement.
TCTCCTTGAGATCCACCCCATAGAGTCCGTTGCCGATCAACGTGGTGGCTTTGATGGCCGCTTTGATGATATAGGCGGGAACCTCGCTGACTGGCAGAGTCTCGCAGCGTCCGGTGATGTCGTCTTCAACTACTGACTGCCAGTTATAGATCTGCCAATGGCCCTGGGCCATAAAATATTTGCAGGCGAAAAGCGGTTTATGATCCAGAACCCCGATCCGCCAGTCGTAATCTGAAACCATAAATTCCTGCGCGATCACCAGCGCGCTCTCGGAAAACATCTCCTTGAGCCGGGCCTGAATCTCCTCTAGGTTGTTGGCTCGGAAAACCCCCTGCGAGAAAGAACTCTCCGGCAGCTTGAGTACCAGGGGATAGGGCAGCGAGGCTAGATAGGCGGGGGTGCATATACGCTTGGTGAGCAGTAATCCCTTGGGCTGACTCACCCCGGCGTTAGCTAGACGCTCTTGCAGATAGACCTTGTTGGAGCAGAGCAGAATCGACCATGGATCATCAATTACAACCAGCCCCTCGGTGTAGGCGTGCCGCGCCATGGCATAGGTGTGGCTTTCAATGGCTGTGGTCTCGCGGATGAACAGTGCGTCAAACTCGCATAACCGCCGATGATCCTGCTTGGTGATAAACTCCACAAAAAACCCGACTTTTTCAGCCGCCTTGCGGAATTTTTCCAGCGCCAGCGGACAGGATGGCGGTGTTTTCTCCTGGTGATTCACCAGGATGGCCAGATCATACTTGTAGCTTTTAAGACGGGCGCGGAAGTAGCGCTTCTTCTCACAGTAGGATGTCAAAGCCTCCTGCAGACACACCGGATAGCTCTCACGCAGAGCTTTCAGCGCGAGAACATTGATCTTTTTAAGCCGCCAATCCCCTTTCCGCTCCAGCACCACCGAGAAAAAAGGTATTTCAAAAAGCGAAAAAAGCTTCTTGGCCAAATCAGCGTACTGGGATTGCGGTGTCTTGCCCAGAATCACGGTCAGCTCAAAACTCTCCTCTTTGATCTGTTTGAGTTTTTCACGGATAAATTCGTCGATCTCCTCAATGATGCTCTGCGCGATCGAAGTGCTGGAGATATCTTTGACAGTCATCACCGAAGGGGTAATCCGATGGTTGCGCGCTGAGGCCAGCAGCGAAACATAGTAGCCCATGCTATGGGTTTTATAGGATTTGCATAGATTGAGAATATGAAACCGGCTGGAGTTGGAGTACTTGCCATTTGCCAGGTAATCCTTGGCCGCGCAAATTTTGGCACCGGGGATGTTCAGATCATCCGCATGCTCCTCATCCACCACAATCACGACCCGCTCCGCATGAATCCCGTTCTCATCTATTTTGCGGGTCATACGATAGGCGGACTCACCTTCCTTGTAGTAATCAGGCAAAAAGTGTGTGATTTCAAAGCCCAGCTTGCGGTACCAATTAATCAGCCCGGTGTTGCTGTCATCCGCCTCGAGCGAGATTTTCTCATAGCCGTTCTTGACCGAGAGCTCCACGATCTTCTGAATCAGCAGCTCGCCCAGCCCAGACATGCGGAAGTCCTGATGCACCGCGAGCGAATAGATTCGCAAGGCGCGTTTATACAAGATGATAATCGCCGAACCTGCCAACACCTTACGCCCCCTGCCCTGATTGATCTCAATCACATAGACCACCTGATGGGGGCTGGACATGCTGTTCTGAATACTGCTCCGGGAGCTCTGGCGGTGACCGATAAAGCTGTCAATCTCGAGCTGCTCAAGAAAGTCAAGGTCGCTTGGAATCGCCTCTCTGATCACTGTTTTGCTGGCTGCGTTTTTACTGGGAATAATGTTAGCACTCATAATTTATCCGTTTCAGACAATAGTATACTAAAGCAGTTTTTTATCGCAACAAATTAAGTTTGCAAATATGCGCTTTACAATACCCGCCGATCTGCGATAATAGGCGGCAATTAAGAGAACAACTCCAATTTTATTGGGGGCGACTGGATTCGACGGGTAAGTTGAAGCATTCGTCGCATGCCGAGGATGATCGTTGGCCTCGTAAAATATCGATCAAAAACATTAAATGCTAACGATAGTTACGCAATGGCTGCTTAATTGACGGCCACGTCTGCTCCCTGAAACCTGTTAGGGGAATCCAGATGTCATACAATAGGTTAGTTTGAACTTCGCGCTCGCGGGTGTTCATGCGAAATCAACAGAGAGCTGGCTCCAAGGACAGTTTGTGCGCTGTCGGTCTGCGGAGTGAGAAAAAAACAGGGCACTATGCATGTAGAAGCGCGTGTGACTCTTATTCGGACGGGGGTTCAAATCCCCCCGCCTCCACCAGCCTTCGCCGAGGCTACGGCCGGCAAGCCGGGGACTCGGCGAAGGCTGCCCGCCATAGCTTTATGCGACGGAGGGCTGTAACAATGCATTATGTCTACTTGATTCGTAGCATCAACCACTCTGAACAAAGATATATCGGTCTGACAGATAATATTAAATCAAGACTGAAAAAGCCTAGCGCAGCATAGCCGCAACCAATTTTTTATCTCTCACAGAGACGCAGAGGTCTCAGAGTTTTTTCAGAGTTTCCCCAGCAAAGGCTCAAAGGCGTAAAGTTCGTGCTCGACGTTCCCAGTTTTCCACATTTTTCACCTCTAAGATTTTTCACCTTAAAATATTCTCTCAGTGCTGCGAAAAGTTCAGCTACTCTCTGTGTTCTCTGTGCCTCTGTGAGAGATAATAAACGTACAAAAAAAACAAGAAAATGAATGTTTGTAGTACAGAGAGCAAAAGTATACACTCTGAGAACTCTGTGCCTCTGTGAGAGATAATTTACCAAGTAAATCCGGTTGTGTCACGGCGCAGCCTTTAGCGGAGAAGTGCCAGAAATTGATCTCAGCAGTGCCGACGAGGACGTCGGCGCTCCCAGAACAACCCAGCCCAATTTTGCAAGTATTCCATGATAATGGTATTTCAAGCGATCAGCGACCCCGCGAAGCGGGGATGAAATACCCTTATCCTTTCGCGGAGATTCGTGGGCCAAAAACCCAGCTACGCACCATTCGTGTAAATTCGTGTTATTCGTAGTTTCAGAATAGCTGCGCACAACTTTCGTGATTTCCGCTTATTTCGTGGTTAAACATAAAGGGCAGGAACATTTAATGAGAGTTGCCCCGCTTGCTCATGCTTAAACCATAGAAAAGACCATTTATGGTACTCTGTTGACAATCGCGGTGTTGGTTGTTCTGGGAGCGCCGACGTCCTCGTCGGCATTGGTCTAAGCAGTGCCGACGGGGACGTCGGCGTTCCCAGGGATATGCTCGTTATTTGGCATACGCATATCTTACTTGGCTGGGATTAAGTAAGATTTGCTGCAAGCAAGATGCTTGCACTACCCCATAGTCGCTTGTTGCAATTACAGTCAAAGGCAATCATCCACCGCATAGCGGCGGATATACTGGGTTACTTTCAGTATGTCCGCCGCTATACAGTAACAAGGTCTACTGGCTGATGCTTTTTATCTCTCTACGTAACTGTTTTCCAGACTCCATTACTACAAGTTTCATATTATAACGGACCTGAAGATTCAACCAAAATTCAGGTTCGATTCCAAAGTAGAGGCCCAAGCGGAGAGCTGTATCTGCTGTTATCTCACGTTTACCATTTATAATCTGATTAACTCTATTGGGAGGAACGTTAATCTCTCTGGCTAAACGGTTCTGCGAAATGGCCATTGGTGTCAGAAATTCCTCCAGTAGAATTTCTCCTGGTGTGATTGGCGATAATTTTTTTTTCATTTTAAAGTTCTTTATCACGCTTTGAGGTAAGAAAACAGGGTAGCGTGGTAGGGTTGTGGCAGAATAATGATGAGCAGAATAATCTGTTGCAGCGTGATAGTTTTAAGGTAAAAAATGTTGAGGTAAAAAATATTGGTAGCGTTTTGTGAAACCACAAAGCAACCTAGCGCAGCATAGCCGCAACCAATTCTTTATCTCTCACAGAGGCACAGAGTTCTCTGAGTTGTTTCAGAGTTTCCACCAGCAAAGACTCAAAGGCGTAAAGTTCGGGCTCGACGTTCCCAGTT
>JBAYXX010000014.1:0-53113 GCA_041673345.1 Kiritimatiellia bacterium | reverse complement strand
ATGGGTCGCTCATAGAGCGACTACTACACGCGCTGCACTTTGAAATACACGACGGCTTACAAGTCTTGTCGTTCGGTGTCGCTCATAGAGCGACTACTACACTTGCACCGCACTTCTAAATGCAAGCCGGTCGCAATCCTGGCCGATCGTGTAGTAGCCGCTCTGCGAGCGGCATTGCATCGTGTTGCATGGGTCGCTCATAGAGCGACTACTACACGCGCTGCACTTTGAAATACACGACGGCTTACAAGTCTTGTCGTTCGGTGTCGCTCATAGAGCGACTACTACACTTGCACCGCACTTCTAAATGCAAGCTGGTCGCAAACCTTGCCGATCGTGTAGTAGCCGCTCTGCGAGCGGCATTGCATTTTTTAAGGTAAAAAATCTTAGCTACGGCGCTGGTGGAGCAGGCGACGGGGGATTGACGCCAGGCTTGTTCTGTTTGCCGCCCTTGCTTTCCTTGCGCCGCGGGTTCTGCGAAATATCCCACAGCGGTATGCGCACAATGCGCTTGATCATAATCGGTTCATCTTTGTTATCCGCATTCTCAGGCGGCTCCATGTAGAGGGAGATCTCAACCGCCTTGGGGATACTGTTGGAGCTGGGCCACTCATCCTGCCAGTTGGGCTCGTCATCCTTCTCGGGCTGATCCTTGTCCAGCACCCGACAGTTAAAGGCGATCACCCGTGGCGAGAGTCCGATCGGCAACACATCCTCCTCTGGGTCAAAATCCTCCAGTTGCAGATCAACCCGCCAGGCCTTGGCCAGCAACCCGCGCTCATCGCCGTCATCATGGACCGAAATGCTGATCCTGTGCGGCGACTCTGCAAAGCCGCAATCCTCGCCCACCAAAGCACTGCCCAGCTTGACCCAGCTGATCGAATCCATGGCGTTCTCATCCTCGCCATTGTCATGCAGCTGGAAGCCATAATCATCCAACTGCGTACCAGCATCTGGATAGTAGGCCGAGCGCAACCCTGAGGCCAGCTGCTCCATCACATAGTCGGCTTGCCCCATGGCATCTGAAACCTCAATCCCAGCATTCCAGGCCTGCACCACGGCATTGAAGCAGAAAAATGACATCAGCATCATGACCGACAAGATCATGGTGGCCATCACCACTTCCAGCAGCGTAAAGCCGCGGTTATTTGTGTTTTTAATCATTTTGGTTGGTTGCTTGGTTGTTTGGGGTCGAGTGAATCGATGTAATCGAGGTAGTCGAGTGAGTCGAGGTAGTCGAGTGAGTCGACTTTAATTTGCATAGCTCACCACCCATCACCCACCACTTCAGAACTTCAGAACTTCAGAACTTCAGAACTTTAGAACTTCTTCTCCCTCACTTCACCTGCCGCACATAGCGCACCAGCTCCTCAAACTGATCATCGCCGCTGCCCCAGGTGACGCGGGTACGCACAATATACAGGTTGTCGTCCTCAACATTGGTTTCCTTCTTTTTTTCATCAACCGTGCGCTCAAAGGTGTAACCCTCCGCCAGCTCGGTGTCCGGATCAACCACCAGATCCTTTTCAACGTCTTTACTCTCATCCACCGGGTATTTAAGTTCACCCAAACCAAAAACATACTGCGCCTGCTGATACTCACGGGAGAGGGTCATCATGGCAGCGCAGTGGCCGACACCGGTCATGAGCGAAATCAAGCCAAAGGCGAGAATCATGGTGGCAAACAAAATCTCAATTAGGGTAAATCCACTGCGTCTCATAGCTCATCCTCCGTCAACACCTTGGCGCGGCCCAGCATATTGATCTCAATAACATTAAATGTCCCCCCATCTCCGCCGGCAATCACCTTAACTCGATGCGGCCTGCAGGTGCCATTGCTCTTGTAGTGAATTCTAAAACTTTGAACCTCCGCGTCATCCGAGTCGTCACGGACAACCGATTCCTTCAAGGAGGGGCTCAGCCCACTCCGTCCGCTCTCCATGGTGTCGGTGTATCCCTCAAAGCGATAGGTGATATTATCATATGCCCTCTCAATCTCAAGGTCGGCCATCTTGTATCTGCCACCGTCCGAAGCCGGGGCTTCACCGTCAACGACCGACGGAGTCTTAATCTCCTCAGGCTCAAGAGCGGCTTCATCCGCCACTGCAATCCGCCTGAAAGCAGCCGCTGAAACCAACGCCTCACCGCTCTTGGCGGCTGATTCAACGCTTAATTTGCCGTCCGATGAAAAGACCAAATCCACTGGTCGCTGGTGCAGCAGGGCCATTGTTTTGGTGTAACGTGAGAGTTGCACCACCCCGCGGGTAGCTGTTCGCAGCCGCGCGTAATCCGAACCTGTGGAGAGTGAGTGACCCACTATCGCCGCCATCGCGCCAAGGATCACGATAACGATCAGCAACTCAACCAAGGTGAAGGCCGCTTTAGTTCGTGATATCATCCTCAGTACCCATCTCCTCATCCGGGCCGGCCGAGGTGATCGTGAAGCGCTTTCCCTTTTTAGTGTAGCCGAAAGAACCGCCCCAGGAGTCCGCCAAAGTGCCCTCCTTCAACAGTGGAGGTTTCTCGTCGGTCCCCACGGTCAGCTCATCGAGTGAATCCGGCAATTTGCCGTTATGACGCATAGCGAAAATCTGAATCGATTCGTCAATGGCAGCGATGCTGGCGCGGGTGGCCGTGATACGCGCCTCTTCGCCGTGACCCATGAAGTTCTTCACAACAATGGCTGCCAAAATTCCAAGAATCGTCACAACCATCAACAGTTCGACCAACGTGAAACCGCTCCGCAGCTTCCGTCTGTTCTCATCCCTATCATTTTTTATTCTCATATCTTTCCTTCTCTCCTTATCCTAATCCTAACTCAGGGAGGCGATGCCTCCGGTTGACGATGGCGGCGACGATACTGGTCGACGATGTTCACGGGCGTGGATTTTTAATCGTCCACCAACATCGTCGCACATCATCGTCCACCGCTGCCGCTCATAACCCGTCTGGCTCGTCCCTTGCCGCTTGCGCAGCACTGTAGCCGCGGGCCTTGACAGCCCCGGAGGGCTCGTTTATGGAGCGCCACCTGGCAGCTTACGGCTCGCATTGCACACAACTGTCGCTTTACCGGCGCAGTTACGGCCTGCGCCCTACAGCTTCGATTCGCATGTCACTATACTGTCACTTTGCCGGCGCGTTCACGGCCCGCGCCCTACAGCTTGGACCTGCCAATCACTTGGCAGGCGCTTTCCTTACGGCTCGCATTGCCTGCAAGTCGGAGTCGGGGTCGGAATCGGTATCGAAGGGCGAAAGAGGTCGACTTGGCGACTTCACGACTTCACGACTTCTATGCTGCTGATCTTCAAGTTACACTATCTTTTCTCGCACATGCGGCGTGCGGCACCCTTATCCCGCGCCGAGCGAGGATGTCACCTTAAAGACCGCCATTAAAATACTGATCGCCACAAATCCCACAATCGAGCCGATGCCGACAATCAGCAGCGGCTCGAGCGCATTCGTGAAAATGGTTATGTTGCGGTCCATCTCGCGCTCATAGCGCTTGCCAATGTTGTTCAAGGAACGCGGCATATCGCCGGACTGCTCGCCGATAGACATCATATCAGTCATCATTTTCGGAAAAACATTGCTCCCTGCCAGCGGCCCGGAGATAGTCGTTCCATCGGTGACACGCTCGCGGGCGTTGCGCAGTGCCCCCGCGATCACCGCGTTGCCGCAGGTCTCCTCCGCAATTCGCAGCGCATGCAGCACATTAACCCCATTCGCCAGCAGGGTCCGCATGGTGTACGCCAGGCTGGAGAAGGCTCCGCTCGCGATAATGCCTTTAACCAGCGGCGCCCTGAGCCGGATGCCATCCCACCAGAACCGCCCCTCGGTGGTGTTGATATGCCGCCGAAAGAGCACAACTCCAAAAACAATCGCTCCCAGTACAAAAATTCCGTATCTGACCATAAAATCGCTCGAGCTGACCAATATCTGCGTCGGCAGCGGCAGCGAGTCGCCGAGACTCTCAAAAATCTTGGAGAACTGCGGTATCACCTTGACCATCGCGAAGGCAATCGTGACCACGCCAAAGATCAGCACAATCATGGGATAGGCCATGGCGCTCTTGATGCGTGAGCGCATGCTCTCACTGCGCTCATAATGCTCCACCAGCCGGCGCAAAATCTCAATCATAGCACCCGAGGCCTCACCAGCGCGGATCATGTTGCTATAAAGTGGCGGGAAACTCTCCGGGTGGGCGGCCATAGCGTCAGAAAGTTGCTCTCCCCGCATAATTCTGTCACGCAGGTCGGCCGCGACCCGCCCCGAGGCGGCCTCCTCATCACCCTGATTAGAGAGGCAGTTCAGGGCCGCCCCCAGGGTCATACCCGCCTCCAGCAGGTCACTTAGCTCAGAGGTGAACAGCAAGACCTCGAGTGCTTTCATCTTGAGTTTAGCACCCCCGATCTGCAGCTTCCAGAAAGACTTAGAAGCACCAGAGCCCCTTTTTTTAAGGCTTTCTGTGACTGATATAGGGATCAGCCCTTGCTTCTCAATCTCAGCCAAAGCACTGCGCCGATCCGAGGCGCTGACGCTGCCCTCGCTCTTTTTACCATCTTTGCTTCTGGCCCTATAATTAAAATTCGGCATATCTCTCCAACAACGCTGCTAGCTCTTACGCAGGAATCGTTCCATCACTCTTCACTCTCAACTCTTCACTCTCAACTCTTCACTCTCAACTCTTCACTCTCAACAGCCACTACTTGCAATCCTCGGTCACACGCATGACCTCCTGAATGGATGTCATGCCATTGAAGATTTTCACCCACCCATCCTCACGCAAGCGCCTCATCCCCTGCGCGGCGGCCTGCATCCGGATATCCGTGGAGGATTTGCGCGCGATGATCTGCGACTCAATCTCCTCGGTGACCACCAGCAGCTCAAACAACCCCCGGCGGCCCCGATACCCAGTGCCAGTACACAGCTCGCATCCATTGGCGTTCCAGACAACCTGTGACTGCGGCTCATACTCCAGGTCATACCACTTCATATCCAGCGGCACCTCCTTCCGGCAATCTGGACACAAGCGGCGCACCAGACGCTGCGCCATCACGCCAGCCACGGCTGAAGCCACCAGAAACGGCTCAGCTCCCATGTCAATCAGACGGGCGAATGCGCCCGCCGCGTCATTGGTATGCAGAGTGCTGAACACCAGATGGCCGGTGAGCGAGGCGTTGATCGCAATCTCAGCGGTCTCGCCATCGCGAATTTCACCCACCATGATAATGTCAGGATCCTGCCGCAGGAAGGCGCGCAAAGCCCGCGCAAAGGTCAGCCCAATATCAGGGCGCACCAGCACCTGGTTAATACCGGCCATCTCATACTCGATCGGGTCCTCGGCGGTCAGGATGCGCACCTGCATCTTGTTGATCTCATTCAAAAAGGCGTAGAGCGAGGTTGACTTACCTGATCCTGTCGGGCCAGTCACTAAAAAAATCCCATTTGGCCGGTTGATCAGTTTGATTACACTGTTATAATCCTGAGCATTAAAGCCCAGATCCTCCAGCTTCACAAAGTTGCCGGCTTTTTGCAGCAGACGCAGCGAGATCGACTCGCCAAAAGCAGTCGGCATAGTTGAAACACGAATGTCTATGTCATCGTTATTGAGCCGGATGCCGATACGCCCATCCATGGGCAGACGCTTCTCAGCGATATCCAGATTCGCCATGACCTTGATACGGGAGATAATCGCGGCCTTAAGCCGGTTAAGCTGCGGCGGAACATCCACTTTGTGCAACATGCCGTCAATCCGATAGCGGATACGCAGTTCGGCATCCATGGGCTCGACATGAATATCCGTCGCGCCCTGGCGATCCGCCTCGGCAATGATCTGATTCACAAAGCGCACAATCGAGGCCTCAGCGCCCATCTCATTGACATCGATCTTGGAGATCGAGTCCATATCCGTATCCACTGAGTAGCGGTCATCCTCGATCATCTTCTCGATCGCGTCCGCGCCCACACCGTAGTATTTGCGGATCGCTTTGTCGATCTCCTCATGGGCGCTCAGCGAAACTTCCACTGGACATTTAGCGGCCAGCCGCAAGCCATCGACCATGCTGGTATTGAACGGGTCGCTGGCCACCACATTCAAAACGCCGTTCTCCACACTGATGGGCAGAGCATGATATTGATAGACCGCACGCGCCGGCAAGCTGGTAATCGCCTCATCGGTGGGGCGAATATCCTTAATCTCAGTGTAGGTGAAACCCAGCACCTCGCCGGCCTTTTTCAGGAACTCATCTTCGCGGACCATGCCCAGACGGATCACCGTGCCCACGATACCGGAACCTTCAGCAGCCTCAGCAGTTAAAATCTGAGAGATCTGAAAATCGGTGAAAAGCCCAGTCCTCTTCAATATCATGGTTGCGAATGCGTTCGACGTGTCGGACATAAATTACCTATCTTAGTATTCAAAAAAAATCACTTAAATGATAACCAATCGCCCGTATGATTGCCACATTTAACTTTTAGGGAATCTATAATTTCAATTCGGTGCCGTCGGGATAGATTCCAGGGTCAGGGTCGGTATCGAGATCAAGGTCAAGGTTAGGCGCATCCCAGATCAAGGGTATCTGCCACGACTTTAATCGCGCCGGTGAAGGTGTCTGCAACAGATAGATCCAGTTTAAGAGTGCTAAAACCAGCGCAAAGGCCAGACAAAGCTGTTTTTCCCGGCGAGAAAGCGAAACGTGAATCACCTCTCGCTTATGAAAAAGGAGATAAAAAAAAGCTATAGCAGCCGGCACACCTAAGATCATTGCCAAGGTTGCGAGCGGCTGCAGCGCAAAAGCGGCGGCCAGCCTGCCCTGTAAGAGCAGGACTGCGGCACGTGTGCCGCCGCACAGCAGACAGGGATATCCGGTGAGCCGTTTCAGCAGACACACATGTACCCCGCAGAAGTGAAGAGTGGTTAAAAGCAGGGTGCCTATAAGAAGGGCAGCCTGGATAATAAGCCACTCACGCAACGCTTGATCAGAGGCTTTTTCTCGTTTAATTCGCACAGTGCCGACTCCGTTGCCCAAACAATCTCATGAGGGCCTGAACTCATATTTTCAATCACCAGAACACTGTTTTCCACAACCGCCTGACTCTGTTTAAGCTCGTGCCCGATCACCGTATCAGCACCGGGCGCATCGCTCATTTTAAAAGCCAGCACCTGCGACCAATCACCGGGTTTGCCTTTGGCATCCCAGACCTTCACCCGCCAAAAACAGGTATGGCCGCTGACAACGCAACCCCTTGATACGGCACAAAAAGCGAATCAGCATCCAGACACAGGTCAGTAATATTTTTTTCATCAGCATACTCCAGTTCACTTTGCCGGCAGCCTTTTGACTGAGCAGTGAATATGCGCCCCGCCACTGGCGGGAACCTCGTAAAGCACATAGTCAAAACCAGCCTGCCACGCGAGCTTGGCCAGTTCACTTAAATCCAAATTATCGCTGATCAAGCGCAGTGCCCGCCCTTCACGATGCAGCGAATTTTCCAGATGGAACGACCTTTGATTTGAACGTTCGCGATAGGCTTCCCGTATTTTCAACTTGCCCCCTTTTTGCTCAACCAGATTAACCAGACGTTTGAGTGGAATTTCGACTGCCCGATGGATGATGTGATCATTTTCTGTCTCACTTTTGTTGTGATCGCTCTCGAACCAGACGCGCGGATCATGGAAGCGAATCAACTCTTTTTGGGGGTTAAAGCGCTTGAGATCAATCGCCCCGCTGGTGAGTGACTCCCGACCTGTTGGCAGATTGGAGTTGGCGGGAAACGATACCGGCGCAGGGCGAACTGGCTTTAAGAGCTCAGGTGCGTCGGCGGCGGCGAACTGGTTGGTGGGCGTGTTTTGATCATCTTTGTTTTTAGCTGAGAGACCGCTGATCCGCCCCTCGAAAGAGAGCAAAAAAAAACAGACTGGCAGCGCAAAACAGAACTGCAACCGCAATTGCGCCCGTCATCCATTTATTAAAAGCTCCCGGTTCCGCAAAGTCATCAACCTTGACACTCTCCTTAATACTCTCAATAATCGCCATTTGCTCAAAAAATCCCTAAAGTCCACTGCATAATTAAAAAGCGTCCCGGTAAAGGGACGCTCACATTTGAGTTGCGTTCCGGCTATTCGCGGGACTTATTCTTAGCCTCATTAACACGCAACTTGCGGCCCAAGAAATCTTGTCCATTTGTTGCTTTAATGGCAGCTTCCGCTTCGACGCGCACCGGCATTTCAACGAACCCAAATCCCTTGGATCTGTGGTTGAATCTATGCGTAATGATACGGGCTGATTTAACAGTTCCGAAGCGCTCAAATTCTTTGCGCATCTGGGCTTCGGTCATGTCGTAACTGAGATTGCCAACGTATAATTCGACACAATCTCCGCTACTATGGAAAACGGAGTCACCCCCGCCCCACCTGGACACTAACAATCCGGCCAGAAAACCTGCCACGCCGGAACCTACCCCGATAAACCAGGGGGCGGTAATAATCTCATTGAAGTTCAAATGAACTCTCCTCGCTCTTCGATGGTTAACACACAAAACTGCTGAAAGTTCGCACTGCACCTCACTTCACGCAACGATTTGGTGAAAAGGCTTGACGTCCGGCACCTGTCATACACGATGCCGCGACAATACATCAGCGCGTTTCAAGGAATCCCTCCAGCTTGCGCTTTCGTGTGGGATGACGCAACTTGCGCAATGCCTTTGCTTCAATCTGGCGTATGCGCTCGCGCGTCACATTAAACTGCTTTCCAACCTCTTCCAAGGTGCGGGAGTATCCATCGGTCAAACCGAATCGATAATCCAGCACCTGACGCTCACGATCAGTCAGGGTTGTCAGCACATCCTGCAAGCGCTCCTTCAACATGCTGTAAGCGGTCATTTCTGAAGGGTTGTCCGCGCTTTTATCCTCAATGAAATCCCCAAAATGCGCATCATCGCCATCGCCCACAGGGCTCTGCAGCGAAATGGGATGCTGAGCCATACGGTACACGGCGCGTACGCGGTCCACGGGGATATCCATCTCCTCGGCGGCTTCCTCCGGCAAAGGTTCGCGCCCCAGTTCCTGCACAAGTTTCTTTTGAATCCGCAGCAGTTTGTTGATAGTCTCAATCATGTGAACTGGGATACGAATTGTGCGGGCCTGATCAGCAATCGCACGCGTCGCGGCCTGCCGGATCCACCAGGTGGCATAAGTGCTGAATTTATAGCCACGCCGATATTCAAATTTTTCCACGGCTTTCATCAGGCCAGTATTGCCTTCCTGGATCAGATCAAGGAAGGAGAGCCCTCGGTTCATGTATTTTTTAACAATGCTGATCACCAGGCGCAGATTAGCCTCGACCATCTCGGTTCTGGCATTCTGTCCTGATTTCATCACCTCCCGCAATGATTCAAAGTTCAACATGAAGTCGTCGGAACTCATGCCGAACTCCTTTTCGGTGGTTGCCACTCTGCTTGCAATGTCCGCTAATGATTGATCGCGTTTCTTGGTCTGGCGCCCCTTTGTCAGCCGATCACGTTCAAGCAACAGGTTTTTATATGGCTTGTAAATTTTCTCATCCGCTTCCGTGCAAAGATTTTCAAGTACTTTCTGTTTAAAGTTAAGGCCTTGAAAGACAGCCATCAGGTCATCACGCGCTTTATCCAACGCCTTCTCACGCCGTTTCAGCTTAGTGCTGTCAGTGCCAGCAGCTTCAATCACACCGTCATAGGCCTTGAGTACTTTATTTTGGACATTGTGAAGATCTTTTTTCTTCTTACCGACACCCTCCATATAGATATCACGGCTGTCGGTAAATTTATCGTTGACAACCCGGTCAAAGCGCTCCATTCCGGTTTCGAGGCGGTCTATCAACTCCAGATAGAAGCGCGGTGCAAATCCAAACTGATTGAATAAATCGCGTTCCTGACTCTCCGCCTTCTCAATCCGCTTGCAAATTTCAACCTCCTGCTCGCGTGAAAGCAACGGAACCTGTCCCATCTGATGCAGGTACATGCGAATGGGATCATCAAAAAAGTCCATCCGTGAACTGCGGTTACGTTTGTCACCCTGCGCATGCTCCTGTTGAAAACGCTCGACCTCCGAGCTGTCGATAATCTCAACATCCATGCCGCGCAGGATAATGAGGCAGGACTCGATATCAGTATCTTTAACAACTGCGCTGGGCAGCATTTCATTGATATCGTCATATGTGAGATAGCCGCCCTGTGACTCAGCTTGCTTGATCAAAGTTTTGATCCGTTCGCGGCGTTCCTCGCGTTCAGCGTTAGCGGCGGCACGCTCCTCCTCCATAGTCAAACCGGAGGCATATTCAAGCGAATATCCGTCATACTGCATCTCATCAAATGTAATGTCATCACGCCGCTTGGTGTTTATTTCAACGCCACTGCCCTCATAATGCTGCTCAATATTGTCGTGAATCAAGTGCTCATCGATTTCATCCTCATCGTCATTGTCATCTTTTTCCGCTGCCAGTACGTCTTTCAGCACAATATCAACATTATCAACATTGATTTCCTCGACCTCTTCATCATCCGTCAACTCTTCATCCCCGGGGCCTTTTTCACCATCATCAACTTCACCGGACTTTTTTTTCTTGAAACTCTCTTCATCGTCATTATCCAGATCTTCATCCAGAATCAAGTCCAGATCTGGACTGAGATCATCCTCGTTTTTGTTCGAATTAAGCGCCTTCTTAGGCTTTACCTTACTCTTGGTTGCTCTCTTCTGCGCTGGTTTTGTCTCTTTATTCGATTTCGCAACACGTTTAGCCATTTAAACACCCCTTAAAAGCATTTACCAAATTTGTTCAAACATTGAAAAAACTTGTTTTAAAGAAGGGGAAACGCATCTTCAGGATACAATTCACCCATTATAGGTAAGAAAAGTAAATATAATACCGAATTGTTTTTGAAATGTCAACCGCTAAACTTGAGCTTTTATTCCCCTGATATTTGCTCTGGATTTTTTTGCTGAAAAATATTATAATATGTGCATTCATTTTTTATGGGGGACTAAAATGCGAAACACATTGATTGTTTTATTATTGGGAACAGGGCTGGCCGTGACTGCGGCTGACGACCTGCGGCAGAAAACTATACCACTTGATGCGCAAGCGCTAAAGGAGCCAAAAACCGTGCAGATTATGATTGAAACAACCCTGGGCAATGTTAAAGCCGAGCTGTTTGAGGATAAAGCCCCCATGACCGTCAGCAATATCCTGCAGTATATTGACAAAAAGTTCTATGACGAGACTATCTTTCACCGCGTGATCAACGGCTTTATGATTCAAGGCGGCGGCTTTACCAAAGAGATGGTTCAGAAAACCACCGATAAGCCGGTCAAGAATGAGGCTGACAATGGTTTGCACAACACACGCGGAACACTGGCAATGGCCCGCACCGGGATTGTTGATAGCGCGACCGCGCAGTTTTTCATCAATCTACAAGACCGCAATACTGGTCATCTGGACCATAAGTCCAAAACTGACACAGGCTGGGGCTACTGCGTTTTTGGCAAAGTCCTGGAGGGCATGGACGTGGTTGATAAAATCGCGAAAACTTCCACTGGCAGCGCGGGTCATTTTAAAGATGTCCCCACCACTCCGGTAGTTATCAAGCGCATTCGCAGATTCGAAGCTGGTGCTGCGGCTCCAGACCAATGAAACTCCTGCCAACGCCGGCAATCTAAAACAGCGGCAATTCCATCAAGAAATTTGCTGCTATATGCCAGATTGTTTTCCCAAACACTCTCACCTGCTCTTATTAACCAGTTATGGCAAACAACACCTACGACGACAAACATATTCTGACCCTCTCCGCGATTGAGCACATCCGGCAACGGACTGGCATGTACATAGGACGAACCAGCGACGGCTCGCAGTATGAAGACGGCATTTACATCCTGCTGAAAGAGGTGCTGGACAACGCGGTCGATGAGTTTATCATGGGCTTTGGCAAACGGATCGACATCCAGTTGGATTACAACAGCGGTGAGGTCAAAATCCGAGATTACGGGCGGGGTATCCCGCTCGGAAAGGTGGTTGAGTGCGTCTCCGAAATCAACACTGGCGGCAAATTCAATGATGATGCTTTCCAGTTCTCCGTTGGCATGAATGGCGTGGGCACCAAAGCGGTCAATGCGCTCTCCACTGATTTCGAGGTGCGGTCGTTCCGCGACAACAGTTACTCCGAAGCCTTTTTCAACAAAGGCCAACTGATCTCACAAAAGCGCGGCCGTTGCGCCAAAAACGAGCGCAATGGCACCTTTGTCCGTTTTGTCGCGGACAGCGATATTTTCAAAAAATACAACTATCGCGAGGAGCACATTCTGCGTCGTCTGCGCATGTACGCCTACCTCAACGCCGGCTTGACCCTTGATTTCAACGGCAAACAGATTATCTCCAAGAACGGACTGTTGGATCTGATTCACGATGAGGCTAAGTTCGAAAAACTCTACCCACCTTTTCATTACCGCTCTAAAACCCTGGAGCTGGTTTTCACGCACACGAACCGTTTCAGCGAGGAGTATTATTCATTTGTAAATGGACAGTTCACCAATAATGGCGGCACCCACCTCTCTGCTTTTAAAGAGGGGCTGTTGAAAGGGGTCAACGAATACAGCAAAAAGAAGTTTTCCGGTGATGATGTGCGAGAGGGGATTATCGGCGCGATCGCCATCCGGTTGAAAGAGCCGATATTTGAATCACAGACCAAAAACCGACTTGGCAATCAGGAGATACGCTCTGAGCTGGTGGCAGAGGTTAAACGGGTCACCGAAGAGATGCTGCACCGCGAACCAATTGAAGCAGACAAACTAATTGAGAAGATTGAGGAAACCAGCAAGTTGCGCGCAGAGTTGAATACAGTCAAAAAACTCGCACGTGATCTGGCCCGCAAAACAACGCTCCGTATCCCTCAGCTCAAAGACTGTAAGCACCACTTAAACAAGGAAAAGGGCAGGGGCCTTGACACCATGGTCTTTATCACCGAGGGTCAGTCGGCTGGCGGCTCCATCATACAGTGCCGCGATGTCGGCACCCAGGCGGTTTTCATGCTCAAGGGTAAGCCCCTCAACGTCTGCGATCTGAAACGTGATGCCATCTACAAGAACGTTGAGATCTACAATCTGATGCGCAGCCTGAACATCGAAGACTCGGTTGACCACCTGCGCTACCAGAAGGTGATCCTCGCGACCGACGCCGATGTTGACGGTCTGCATATCCGTAACCTGCTGATCACCCTGTTTGCCCGTTTCTTTAAACGGGTCATTCAAGAGGGACACCTCTATATTTTGGAAACCCCGCTCTTCCGTGTGCGCAACAAAAAAGAGACGCACTATTGCTACAGCGATGAGGAGCGAGTTAAGGCTATGGAGAAATGCGGCAAAAACCCGGAGATCACCCGCTTTAAAGGGCTCGGCGAGATCTCCCCAGCTGAGTTTAAAGCCTTTGTCGGAAAAAACATGCGGCTCACACCCGTGGACTCCAGCCAGGATCACGCGCTGGATGAGACGATCAGCTTTTATATGGGTCGCAACACCCCTGACCGCCGTGAATACATCATGAAAAATCTTGTGGTTACCGAGGAGTCTTTGTCTTGAGCAAAAAACCAGAAAACAAAACCCCCTCCTCTGCCAATACGAACGAGCCGCCAAGCCTTTTTGAAAACATGGATCTTTTCAGCAACAGCGAGACACTGCAAGGTGAAGAGGAGGAGGTAGAGGCAGATGAGGGCGCGGACGAAAACGAGGAGAGCGAAGAGCTGAACAGCTCCAACGCGCTGCACTATGAACAGGGTGGCTCAGGCCCCTTGCGTGAGCTGATGGATCAGAACTTTTTGCAGTTCGCATCTTACACAATCTGCAACCGGGCAATACCAACCGTTGAGGATGGCTTCAAGCCAGTGCAGCGCCGGATCATGCACGCGCTCAAGGAGAAGGACGACGGGCGTTTTATCAAGGTCGCCAACGTGGTAGGCCACACCATGCAGTATCATCCGCATGGCGATGCCTCAATCGCGGATGCAATCGTCAACCTGACCAACAAGCGCTATCTGATCGAAGGTCAAGGAAACTTCGGCAGTATCCACACAGGCGACCGGGCGGCTGCCTCGCGCTACATTGAGTGCCGCCTAACTGATCTGGCCCGCACCCAGCTCTTCAACCAGAAAATCACTACCTATATCCCCAGTTATGACGGGCGTAATCAAGAGCCGGTCCTGCTGCCCTGCAAAATACCACTACTGCTGATGCTGGGGGCGGAGGGTATTGCCGTCGGCCTCTCGACTTATATTATGCCGCATAACTTTATCGAATTGCTAGAGGCGCAGATCAACATCATCCGGCAAAAGCCCTTTCAGGTACTGCCCGATTTTCCAACCGGCGGCAAAATGGATGTCGCGGAGTATGCGGACGGCATGGGCAAGATCAAGGTCCGAGCCACCATCGCAGCCCGTGATAAAAATAAACTGGTTATCACTCAGCTCCCCTTTGGGCAAACCACCGAGACACTAATCAACAATATTGAAGAGGCGATCCGAAAAAAGAAGCTCGCCGTCAAACAGATCAACGACTACACAGCCGAGAAAGTTGAGATAGAGCTGGTGTTGGCGAGCGGAACATCTCAGGAACGCGCCACTCAAATGCTGTACGCTTTCACCTCCTGCGAAAGCTCAGTCTCCACCAGGCCAGTGGTGCTCTACAGAAACAGACCGGTGGAAATGACCACCTCGGAGATCCTGAAGGCCTGCACTGAGCTGTTGATGGATCTCTTAAAACGCGAACTTGAACTGCGTCTGAATGAGCTGGATGACCTGTTCCATAGCAAAACACTCGAGCAAATCTTCATTGAGGAGCGCATCTATCAGCGCATTGAGGAAAAAGTCACCTGGGAGGAAGTTCAAAAGGCTGTGGTCAGCGGGTTCGAGCCCTTCCTGAATCGTTTACGCAGGGCGATCACGCTGGACGACGTTGACCGGCTGCTGCAGATCAAAATCCGTCGTATCTCGCGCTATGACATCAACAAAAGTCGGCAGGAGATTGAAAATATCCTTGAGGAAGAGGCGACAGTAAAAGGCAGCCTCAACCAGCTCAAACGCTACACAACCCAATATTTGAATAATCTGATCAAAAAATATAGAGCTCACTATCCCCGCCTCACTGAAGCCGTGGACAGCGGCTTCAAGCAGGTTGAGGTGCGTAAGCTGACGGCCAGCGAACTCTCGCTGAAAATCGACCGAGCAAACGGATACATCGGAACTGAGCTTAAGACCGGCGACGAACTTTTCCAGTGCTCATCCCTTGATAAAATCATTGTTGTGTGGGAGGATGGCAGTTATAAAATGCTGCCGCCACCAGACAAGCTGTTTGTTGACAGCAACTGGATTTACTGCCAGATTTTTGATAAAGCCAAGGAGTTCACCGCAGTTTACCGTGAGCCTGAGTATGGTTTCACCTATATCAAACGCTTTGCTTTCGGCGGCGCTATTCAACACAAAGACTACCGGCTGGCACCGGAAAAAAGTAAGATCCTGTTGTTTCAAGAGGGAGCCCCGGAGAGCATATTTGTCAAATATAAACCGGCCAAGCACCAACAGATCCACCAGCAGGTGTTCGCACCGCTCGCAGAGGTACGCATCAAAGGGGTAGCTGCCCGTGGCATTCAAATGACAACTAAAGATATCGCAAGGATTGTCACTAAAGAACCCAGCTGGTGGAAAGAGAGCGAACGCGGATCAAAAGGAATACTCACCTAAAGCAGCTATTCGTGCAACCAAATAAGCTTGTGCAATGTGCGGGCTGAATTGAAAACGTGTGAAGAGCCCGCTACTTTAGTAATAGATGCTACGCGTTTGAAACGTGAAGACAGGTTGAAAGGGTTGCAAGAGCGCGATTTACTGGCGGAACCGGCGCATCACCACGTGAGGACACGTGCCCACAAATTCACTTAACAATCACGCCGGTAAAAGCAGCATTACCACCAGTTCCTAGCCAGAATCGCGCCGCATCAAAACTATCTTGGGCAATCCATGTAATCTGTTTGCAGGTTAAGGTTTCATTTGACAAAGAATGCCAGCTTTCGCCGCCATCATCGCTCATAATAACTCCTCCACCAGTGGAACAGTCATGGTATGGATGATCATTCAGGCCAACGAAAACACGATCAGAATTATGCGCATCAATCGCCAGCGCGTCACAGAAACGGTTGGTATATACCTGCTTCCAGCCTTCATCATTACTGCGAAACACACCACCTATATAATAACTTTTGCCAACCATTACGCTGCGGGTGGTCAGATATACACGGCCATTCTTTGCCTCAATCTGCCGGATATTAGCCAGGCGCACAGCGGATGTATCAACCTGCTGCCATGTTCTGCATCCATCTTCACTCCGATATACCGCACCTGAAACCTCTTCTCTGGAACTCACGCCCGCAAAAAAACATCCCGGACGCTCTTTGTCACAAGCAAAACAAGTTATGCGCTCAACGGGCAATCCCGTATTACAGGCCGACCATGTGACACCATTGTTATCACTTCGGAAGATTCCCTTTTCTGATGCCAGATAAAACAAATGATGTTCTCCCTGCGCTGAATCTTTCATCGCCACCAAACACTGCGGACGGGCATCAGGCATGCCTCTTGATTCACCGCCCAGAGGTTTCCATGTAGATCCCCCATCCCGGCTCTCACAGATGCCGCCACTGTTGGAAGCCCACTGGCCGAATCCAGCCCACACACGTTCAGTATCATCCTCGGAAACGGCCACAGTCATGCACGAATTCTCGTGTGCTTTTGGCACACCTTCCATGCAGCGTTGAAAGGAGACTCCGCCATCCTGTGAAATCAACAGGCCAATATCATAAAACCCAAAGAAAACCCTGTCTTTCACATGCGGATGGGGCACCACTGTGTGCAGGCAGGTCACCTCCAGACCGCTGCTGCTGATCAAACCGTCTTTCCGCTCACGGGTGTAACGCTGTTGCCATGTTTTACCGCCGTCATCTGTTCGGTAGATATAGCCGGAGGTGCCGAAATAAACAGTTTCCGGAGACCCCGGTGAAATCGTAAAGCACTTTACACTGGGCCCCCACATTTTAATCCATGCCTTTTCCGCATTACCCTTCTCGCCAAACGCAAATATCCTTTCCCAGTTCAACCCACCATCGGTTGTTTTGTAAACTGTGGCATCCCACCAAGTTGCACCGCCAGCATAAACAATATCAGGGTTCTTCGGGTGGACCACCAACCTGTCAGTCCATGAGCACAGCATATCACTCGTGCCAGGCTTGCCACTCTGCTGCCGAAGCCCCTTAACGCGCGGCTGCCAGGTGCGCCCGCCATTTTCTGAACGGTAGACCCCGGCCTGCCAAGGCTGCTCCCCGGCTTTTCCTTTTAGTGAAACATAAACAATCTCAGGGTTTGTTAGAGACTGCGCCAGCCGACGTGTACGGTGATGCGCTGGCAACCCTTCATTAGAAGCACACCATGCCACCCCTCCATCCGCACTGGCAAAAACTCCCTCCGATGTAGAGATCAACATATACTTTGCATTGAGGGGATTGACTGCCAGATCCAAAATATTAAGGTCCGACGCCAGTTGTCCCGCCTGCACAATCTGTTGCCATAACTCACCACCGTCTTGGGATTTATAGATTGCCCCCTGCCCGCCCCGCTCTGCACGTGGCTGACCGATTGCCGCATAGACAACTTCAGGATTCTGCTGATCAATAACAATCTTACTCACCATTGCGGAGAATGAATATTTGCTGATCGTAGGAAAGCCCTTACGATTCCAGCTCCAATGCCGTCCGCCATCAATACTTTTGTAAACCCCGCTTTTGGCCCCCGCATATATAATGTCCGGATTAGAAGGATGTTCTGCCAGGCACTCAATAAAGTAGTCTTTAAAACCTGTATTATATATTTTATAAGAGTAGCCCCCATCATCAGACCGGTAAAAGCCACCCACGTCACATCCCACGTAAAATCTTTCACCTCCATGCCGACTGGCCAGCATAGATTGAATCCATCCACCGCCCCCCGGACCGACATTGCGCCACTGCACCTCATCAATCGCATACAAATTCAATACCGCCATCCAGATCATAAAAACACTTGAATATCGTAATTTCATCCCTCTGCCTTCCTTTTAAAACACACTCTGTCAGAGCAATTCACGCCTTTTTTAATGCCTGACACTAATTTTTTTGTATTATCAGTTTTGCATTATATCAGCGTGGTGAATTGACAATAAGTTTTATTTGCGCTTGACAGCAGCGATCTGTGAACTCTCGTAGTGCGCAACTACCGTTGGGTCAAAGCTGTCTTCAATCACAGCCCCCCCATCGAGAATCACAAAGCGATAGCAGACGCGGGTAGCAAATGCGAGGTCATGCGTCGCGATCAGCATTGTCGCTGTCTGCTTATCGAGCAGTGTGGCAAGCTCCTCTTTCCCAACCGGATCCAGCGAGGCGGATGGCTCATCCAGTAGCAACAGCGGCGGCTCAGAGAGCAGTGCTCCCGCCAGCGCGACTCGCTGGCGCTGGCCTTGCGAGAGGTGATGCGGCGAGCACTCGGCCAGTGCGCCAATCCCCAGCGTGGTGAGGATCATAGTCGCTCTCTCCCGTGCACATGCGCGACGCACCCCGCGCCGCTCCAACGAAAAAGCAACATCATCCAGAACATTGGGAAAGAGGATCTGGTGGTCAGGCACACCAAACAAAAACCCGAGCTTGTCGCGCACCGCGCGCTCTGTCGCATGCGACAGCATTAGGCCGCAAACGTGGATCTCGCCAGAAAACCGCAGCAAGCCAGCAGTAGCGGAGAGTAAGGTGGTCTTGCCCGAGCCGTTGAGCCCCATTAAAGCCACCCGCTCCCCTTGGCCGATCTTTAACGATACCTCCCGCAGGGCCGCAACGTTGCCGCTCCGGTAAAAGACCGACACATCGCGATAAACCAGTATGTCACTCATGCTGCCCCCAATCGTAAGGCGAAAGTTACCCCGAACACCAGCAATGCCAATGTCACCGCGCATCTGTCCCAAGCCGACGCAGCTGTCAAAGGCTCTCCACGCAGCACACCATCAAAACCGCGCACCTCCATGGCAGCGCTGACCCGTTCGGCCCGCAGCACCAGGTGCAGCAGCCAAAGCACTGGCAGGGCAAAGAGACAACGAAGCCGAGCAATAAGCGAGGCTGAGGTCACACCGCGCACCCTTAGGGCCATCACCATGCATCTTGAATCCTCTGCCAGCAGGGTGCTTTGATGAACAACCTGCAGTATCAACGCCGCCATTGCGCCTGGCAGCGGCAGGGCAGCGAGGCCCTGCCTGAGTTCAGCGGGCTGTAGCGCCGCGAAGGTCGCCCCACAGACCAATAAGCAGAGGGTTCCACGTACGCCAACGCCCAGCGCGGCGTGTAGCGTAGTGGACGCAGAGGCAGTACCCCCTTGCAAGCTTGCCACTGGCACAAGCAACAGCAATGGCAGAAAGAGGCAAGCCGCGAAACCCAGGAGATAGCCCAGACGGCGTAGCGGCAAACCACACCCTGCTATCCAGCCTGCCAGGACCAATATTAAAAGGACAATGCCGTAAAAACCCTTTAGTGACGCGGTGGCGCAGCTCGCGAGCACGAGCGCGCCGCAAATCAGACGCGTGGCAGGGGTCAGCCGTCCCACGCAACCATCCCCCCCACCCCATGCCTCTGTAAACGTGATCATAAACAGTGTCTCTTGCGGGCGTTCAGCGCATAACAGCTCGCATCATCAACCACACTCAGAACCTCAAAGCCGTTGCGTTCAAACAGCACCGCCACCTCGCTAGCTGGGCCCAGCAAGTCTGCGTGTACCGAGGGGTGCGCCTCGCTATGAATCTGGTTGACCTCCGCACGGGAAATATAGTGCAAGATATGAACGAATCCATCCGCTCGCAACACGCGGGCAAACTCGGCCAACACAGCCACTGGATCTTCAAAGTGCGGCCAGGCGGAAAAGCAGATGATGCGGCCGCAGGAGCCGTCCGCAAGGGGAAGTTGGTGGGCTGCCGCCTGCAACCAGCAGACGCGTGGGTCGTTGATTTTACCCTGTGCGCGCTCCAGCATCACGGGTGAGATATCAACTGCAATCACGCGCCCGGCACTGTCAAGCCGGCTCAGCAGAGCTTTGGTGAGGTTGCCTGTACCGCATCCGATATCCAGTACGCACTCACCCCGCTGAATACCGAGCGCATCAAAATCAACTTGCAATCTCGCCTCCAGCAGCGGCAGATCGTGCCAGCTATCCCACGCATCCGCGATTGAGTTAAAAAACACAATCCTGCCATCAATCTGTTGTTCAACACTCATTGCTTTTCCTCGCTTTGATTTGCTCCTAAACGCACAATCTGGGGGATCACCACCAGCATGAGCACCAACCCGGGCCAGCCGCTGATCAGCGAAATGCCCGCCACAAACCCGGCTGGCAACTCCATCACACGCGCCGCTCCGTACAGAAGCCCCGCGCTGACAACTCGCCCTACAACCAGCGTTAATACCAGAGCAATCCATGTGGGCAGGGCGGGGAAGATCTTGCGTAGTGCTCCAATCAAGAGCACCATCAACGCTAACTCCAAGGCCATGGTCAAGGCGATCGGCGGCATAAAAGGTGGCATCCCTGTCACAACCCCGGAGAGGATCGGCACCACCAGTGCTGTCAGCGCGGCAGCACCAGAGCGCACTAAAAAAGCCAGTGTCACCAGCGGAAGATACATGGGCATAAAGACATGGCCCAGGTGCAGCACATGGAAGATCACTGGCAACAGCAAGGCCGCCGCGCCGAATATTCCACAATACGCCAAATCGCGCGGTTTCATATACACTCCCTTTAAAACTTTAATTTCATGCCAGTGTACCACATAACTCCGGGCATCGGGTACCCTGGAAAATACTCGTAGTGCTGATTCGTGAAGTTCTCCGCCGCGATATACAACTCGCCATTCAGCTGCGAAAGGGCCTGCAGGTCAAACGCGAGACGCGTGTTAAAAACAAAATAGCTCTCCAGCCGGTGCAGATCGGGATTGGCGCTGCGCATACTGTGAGCATACTGGCTGGCGACATACTCAGCATCCAGGTCCCAGCGTACATACCGGGCCAGCTGATAGGAGGCGCCCACGGTGGAGGTCAAATCAGGTAAACGTGAAACCAGCTCAGTATCGGGATGGGTGTAGGTCCCGCCTGCAAAGAGAGTCAGATCTTCATGCGGATAGAGATGCAGGGATAGCTCCGCTCCATTAGCCCGCATGCTGCCAGTGTTGAGATAACCCGCGCTGGTGGCATCCATACGGTTCTCCACCTCGGTATGGAAAACAGTTGCATGCACAGCTGCCAGCTCGCCAACCTCGAGATGCGCCCCTGCTTCCGTGGTATCCAGCGTCTCTGCCTCCAGCGACTGCCATGTGGCAGGCGAGGTTCCGCGTATGTAGATGCCGGGGTAGTGCATGCCCCGCGCGTGGGAGACAAACAGCTGCAAGCCCCCCCGCTCCAAGGTCAATGCCGCGCAGGGCGCGGTTTCGTCATCAAACTCAGAGCTAAAATAATAGCGCGAGCCTACCGAGGGCGTGAGTGTCCAGTCGTGGCCGAGATCAAAATCATAGCGGGCGCCAGCATAGGGCGCAGTGGTGAAAAACCGCCCGTTGTAACCCCAGACGCGTCGGTTGGTTGATTCGAGAATATTGGCGGTTTTACCGCCCTCCGACCAGCTGTCGAGCGATCCAGTCAAGGTCAAGCGCTCGATCAGCAGGTCATACGATGAGCGAAAGCCGTAGTTGTCCCAGTCGGTGTTCGAGTAACCAGGCGGCGAGCTTTTGATATCGTCATTCAGGTGATCCTTGTGCCAGCTAATCTCTCCATCCTCATAGTAGAAAAGAGAGTAACCTTTGAGGTTCTCGCGCTCACTCTCGAGCCGGATAATATGCGTGCCTGTCTTGGTGTCAAACTGATCGCGCAGGGGTGTTGGGGCGCCTTTTGGCCCTGGGTCACGCACCCAGTTATCCGTATGTTGAAAAATGTAGGCGAGATGTTCCTCTGGTGTCACCTCCCAGCCAGCGCGCGCAAAGACACTCTTGAGTTCAGCTTCGCCATGTTTCCGCGCACCCTCGGAGTACTTGTATGCCGCCCCGGCATAGTAATCAAAGATATCCTCCTTACCGCCCACAGAGGCGGAGCTGATCAACGTGTTAAAGCGCCCATAGGCCAGATCCAGCTCGCCCTCATGCCCCTGTGTATGGCGGCGTTTGGTCTCGATATTAACTGCACCGAAAGTCCCGGGATAATTCTGAGGCTGAGGGTTTTTTGCAACAGTGACGCGCTCGGCGAAGTCGATTGGCGCAATATCCATCAACGGATGTGACCAGACACCAGACTCACGTGGCACACCATCTGTGTAAATCTTGATCTCACCCCCGGGCCGGGCCGTGCCTGCCCCGCGGATGTAAACTGAACCACCCTGCCCGCCGCCATAGGCACCGACTGGGCTGTAGCGCGAGATCGAAACGCCTGGCACCTGTCGCAGGGCGGTTGGCAGATCAGTTGCGCTCAGGCGCTTGATCTGCTGGCGGCTGACCACCACGCTGTTGGCACCATCTTTGCCAACACGCTCGGAATCCGTAATAGGTGATGCTGTTACCAACACCCGCGCCAAGACGACAATGTTACTTGTTGTGCCCTCGGTTGCCGCCAGCACATTGCTCGCTGTCTGCGCAACGCCAGCCCATGCTGCCAGACAAAACCCCAAACAAACTGCACCCCTGCGCATTGTTTCAAACATCATACTTCTCACGCCCATATCCACTTTATGCATCACCCCCTGTTATCGAAATCGAGGAACCATAAAAGCAGTAATTTTTACCACATAAACGTTGCTGGAACAAGAGTGAAAATTGATAGTATTGTAGCCGCGGTGGGGCAGGGTCATCATCAGACGAATTATTTCAGGCCTTATATAATTTCAAATCAGCAGAGCGCAAGGCAAAAATAAAGCTTTAACCCGGAAAGTAAAATAACGCCTTGTAGTTTACCCCTATAACCCGTAATATAGTCTCTCTTTTTGCGCTTGTAGCTCAATTGGATAGAGTGTCGGCCTCCGAAGCCGAAGGTTGTGGGTTCGATCCCCGCCAGGCGCACCAAAAAAGAGTAGACGTTGTAATAACATCATAGGGTTTAAGGGGCTAGTCCACCCGCCCTTACAGGTGTGCTACGCTTCCCCACAACGATAAATTTATTTTGAGGCACAATTTGATTCAAACAATCGTCACATACGGCAATGAGGCCCTGCGCGCTAAAGCGACTCCGATTATAGACATTAATGACAAAATCCAAGCGTTGGCGGCGAATATGCTTGAGACTATGTACGCCTCCAATGGGGTTGGGCTGGCTGCTGAGCAGGTGGGGCGTACCGAGAGTATCTGTGTGATTGACATCCCGACTGACCTTGAAAAACCGGCGTGTCGTGAGCAAAACGCCGCCATAAAGATGCCTTTGATTCTGATCAACCCGCAGATTATCGCCGTTGAAGGCGAACAGCGTGATGAAGAGGGGTGCCTCAGCTTTCCGCAGATCGGAGTGCAGATCACACGCGCTTTTCAGGTCACG
Organism: Kiritimatiellia bacterium; assembly: GCA_041673345.1. Classification (GTDB taxonomy): domain Bacteria; phylum Verrucomicrobiota; class Kiritimatiellia; order RFP12; family UBA1067; genus M55B167. Next base: position 29,487 of record JBAYXX010000014.1, on the reverse strand, counting down.
GCTTTGTACACTGACCTGCAGGGCATACGACAAACCATCACCGCCTACGGGCTTCTGGCCCGGGCAGTCCAGCACGAGCTGGATCACTTAAAAGGAGTGCTGCTGGTTGATCAAATGAATGCAGTACAGAAACTTGCGGCCGCTGGCAAATTGAAACGGCTGCAAAAGCTGAATGGCACCCTTTAGCCGGCAAATAGGGTTGTCTAATATTGTCCATTGAAATAACTATTAACGCATCAAGAGCTCGAAAAAACCGAAGTTAAACTAGCAACTTCATAAAATTCGAGTAAGCCTGATTCCAAGCGGCGGTCTCTTTTGGCTCAAATCGCTTAATTGGGAACGCTGATTTGATGTACGGCATTGCTTGCTGCAGATTGGAAACAATCCCGGCCCCAATCGCCTGCACCATGATGTTGCCCACCGCGGTCGCCTCTTGCGGCCCTGCCAGCACCGGCATACCGGTTGAGTTGGCGGTGAATTGGTTCAGCAGTGGATTGTTGCTGCCGCCACCGACGATATGAACCACCTCAGTAGTGGTGCCAGTGACCGAGTTGATCAGCTCATTCACATGGCGGTACTTCAACGCCAGACTCTCATAAACGCAACGCAAGATCTCACCGCGGCCGTTCAGCGCGGGTTGTCCGCTCTCAAAGATAAAGCCGACAATTGACTGCTCCATGTCCGCCGGATTATAAAAACGTTTGTCATCAGGGTCAATCAACGCGGTGAATGCTTTGGCATCCGGTGTGATTGTATCGACCTCCTCCCAGCTCATACGCTTGCCATCGGCGATCTCCCAAACCCGCAGCAGCTCCTGGATGATCCAGGTGCCCATGCAATTGCAAAGCAAGCGAGTGTTGCCGATGCCCCCCTCATTGCTCAGCCCCTTCTCCATGGCCGCCAACGTGGTGATCGGCTCTCTGATCAGCTTGCCCACTAGCGACCAGGTGCCTGAGCTGATAATCAAAGCCGTGTCAGGATTCATGACCGGCGCGGCTGCGAAGGCGCTGGCGGTGTCGTGCGAGCCAACCGCGATCAAGTCAACCGCATTCAAACCGCACAGCCGAGCCAGCCCTGGCTGCAGTGCTCCAATTTTAGCGCCAGGCTTGACAATTTCAGGCAACAACCTCCTGGAAATACCAAGAGCCGTGAGCATCTCGTGGCTCCACTGCCCTGTTTTGGCATCCATCATCTGTGTGACGCTGGCAAAGGTTGAGTCAATGCAGGTGCAGCCACCGAGGTAATAGTAGAACAGGGCTGGCACTGGCAGATAGATGCTCGCCAGCTTCAGCAGATCGGGCCGACGTGTGGCCACCCACAGCAGTTGATTGGATTGGTTGAATGGATGAAAGTGATTGCCAGTGATCTCATACACGCGAGCTGCGTCAATCCGACCCTTGACTTCGTCGCACATGGTGTCCAGGCGATGATCGCGATAACAGTACATCTTGCCCAGAGCATCGCCATCAGCGGTCAAAAGCTGGCCATCCGCTCCCCAGGTGTCAATGCCGATCCCATGGAGTACACCACCAAATTCACGCCCCGCTGCCTGCAATCCCTTGACAATCTGCTGATAAATCAATGTATCATCCCAGCAGGTACGCTCAGTGACCTGCGCGGTACGCTCTGGCAGAAAAAACGAGCTACCCTCATGTGCGAAGCGATGAATCTCCTCCACGCGGAAGCCACCCTGCTCGAAAATTCCAACAAAGCACTTACCGCCCGAAGCGCCCAGATCAACTGCAAACAACTTTATCATCGCATGTCCTTCCATTAATTTAATAACAAACTTTTAATAGCTTATCATGTCACTACGCAGGTGACAAGAACCCAGAAGTCAGAATCCAGAAGTAAGTACCTACCTTTTAAAGGTACTGTCTTGATCCGCTCCCCTTTCAGTTGAGATCATAAATCTCAAGCGGCAGACTCTGCACAGCGTCGATAATAAAAAAAACAGGTACATCTGATGCATACGGATGCGGGGAAAAAGCGAATCATCTGGCAGGTCGCGACTGAATTGCGCGACCATCTTGATGCGGCACTGGTGATCGATTCGCATCAGAACATCGACGAGTGCGACGGAGTGCCCGTCGTTTATGATCTTGTTGGCGGTCGACATATCATCACTCCGTTTTTCGATTCGTTATATGCTCTTGAAGCGGCTTGGGACTGGTTTGCTCTGCGCTGGTTTCCGACGAGCGGTCATGCCTTACGCGATTCGCGGATGCTGATGTTGCATGATCCCATGGATGTACCGACACGCGTCTGCGATTATTTTCCGCTTATCATGGGCAAAGCCATACATTGCCGCCTCTGCATCCCCATCGACCATGTTCCCGCGTCGGGTCTCCCCCCGATTCAGGCGGCGTGTATAAACAACGGCGGTGCGCATTAGTCCGCTTACGGGGCGCAAAAGAACAATTAATTGTTCTTTGCGAAAAGTTGTTTATCGAACGTTTATCGGGATTTAGTGTAGTAGTCGCTCTATGAGCGACACATGCCGCTCATAGAGCGGCTACTACACCCGATGCTGGCCGACGATGATGGGCGACGATAGCGGATTACGATGCCCCTTACTCGAAGAGCAAGACAGGTTGAGTGAAAACAACTAAGATAGCTTTAAAAACAGCTCGATATGGCAGGATCGGTCACACCTAAGTACTACCAATGTGTTTAAATGGAACAACAATTTGAGCTTAATGAACAGTGAGGGAGCGACGTTGAAAACCAGACCAAAACTTCGGCTGCCGTCAAGGCCTATGCCACATCTCACTTTTTAATTTTGTTGTTGCATAGGACATGATTTATGCTTTATGGTATCAGCACAAACACAAAGAAATCGGAAAAGGCTTATTAGAAAGGAACATACGATGAATAAAATAATGCAGCTGCTACAAAAAATTGAATGGGAAAACATATTGCACACCGCATTCCGACTGCTTGTTATCCTGGTGATAACCTGGTTGAGCTTGTACATAGTCCAGAAAGCTCTCTCAAACCTTGAAAACCATTTGCTTCAAAAGAGCCGGAAGTCCGGTGAACCCCTTTCCGAATCTAATAAGCGTGTGACAACCCTTGTTCAGCTGATTCGTCAGGCAGCCCGCATTGCTATATGGCTGACGATCATCCTGATAATTCTCAAAGAGATCGGTGTGGATATTCGACCGATTCTGGCCAGTGCCGGCATTCTAGGTCTGGCAATCGGGTTTGGCGCGCAGAACCTCGTGAGAGATTGCATCTCAGGTTTTTTCTTTATCCTTGAGAATCAGGTAAGAGTAGGCGATGTCGCGATTGTCAACGGAACCGGCGGTCTAGTGGAAAGTGTAAACTTCCGCACCATTGTCCTTCGTAATAACTCTGGAGTGGTTCACATATTCCCCAATGGCACAGTCACGACATTAAGCAATATGACCAATAACTGGTCCGCATACGTATTCGAAATCGGGGTGGCCTACAAAGAAAACACTGACCGCGTCATAGAGGTTATGAAACAGGTCGGCGTTGACCTTAAACAGGACCCAGCTTATGGTGACCTCATGCTGGAAGAACCGGAGATCTTCGGCGTAGACAAATTTGACAACTCAGCAGTTATTATCAAGGGGCGGATCAAGACCAGACCGATCCGGCAATGGAAGGTGGGCCGGGAGTACTTACGCCGAATTAAATTGGCTTTCGACAATGCTGGCATTGAGATTCCCTTCCCGCACCAGACCCTCTACTTCGGTGAAGTCAGCAAACCTTTTGAGGTTTCACTAATCGAGAAGCTCAAAGGCGACAGGGATCATAGCGCATAAGAAAATGAATGAACAGCAGTACGGCGAGGAGTCGCTCTACCCAGTGAGCGGAAGGAATTGGCATAATGGCAATGTTTGGAAAGTAGCACAGGCATCCCGCCTGTGTTGAACGGGGAATTCACAGCCGAGACGGCTGTGCTACTTTTCTTCTATTTGAAAACGGGAGTCCATCAAAGCTTGATCAACCCGCCTTTTTTGTGCCATAATATAAGACATAACCACATGAAAGGATCTTATGTTACTTTTTGGAGAGGGTTCAGTAGGCTCAAAGCTGGATGCTACACAGATGAGAAGTGCTTTGTTTGCGGCTTTGGATAAGCTGGGCAAACGCGAGAATGTATTGATTGTGCCCCCGGATTTTACCCGCTTTCATTCGCAGGCCGGGTTGCTGACACAATTTGCGTGGGAGTATTATGGCGACGCGCTGACCGCTGTGCTGCCCGCACTCGGCACACACACTCCGATGACTCCAGGGCAGATTCGCGAGATGTTCGGTGCCATGCCGCTAGAGCTTTTTCAGATACATGACTGGCGCAACGATGTCGTGACCCTTGGGACTGTCCCCAGCGATTATATGCAAGAGGTGACTGAGGGGGCGCTCGATTTTGACTGGCCTGTGCAGGTGAACAAGCTTCTGGTGGAGGGTAATTTCGACCTAATCCTCTCCATCGGCCAAGTGGTGCCCCATGAGGTGATCGGCATGGCCAACTACAATAAAAATATTTTTGTAGGAACCGGTGGTGTAGAGGCCATTAACCGTAGCCACTTTGTGGGCGCGGTCTATGGGATGGAGCGCATTATGGGACGGGCCGACACGCCGGTGCGACGCCTTTACAACTATGGCAGCGAGCACTTCGGGCACTTGCTGCCTGAGACGATTTATGTGCAGACCGTGGTGGGGCGTGATGAGTTTAGCAGCGGCTCGCTGGCAGTGCGCGGACTCTACGTGGGCGCGGATATCGAGGTTTTTAATAAAGCCGCAGCTCTCTCCTTGGAGGTCAACTTTGAGATGCTAGCCGCGCCACTCAAAAAATGTGTGGTCTATCTTGATCCAGCTGAATTCAAAAGCACCTGGTTGGGCAATAAGGCCATCTACCGGACCCGCATGGCCATGGCGGATGAGGGTGAGTTGTTGGTGCTGGCGCCCGGCGTTGAGGAGTTTGGCGAAGACCCGCAGATTGATGCTTTGATCCGTAAGTATGGATACTTCGGCACAGAGAAGACCATGCAGTTTGTTGATGAGAACGAGGACCTACGTGAGAACCTCGGAGCAGCGGCGCACCTGATTCATGGCTCCTCTGAGGGACGTTTCGGTATCACCTACGCGCCGGGCAAGCTCTCTCAAGCGGAGATTGAGGGTGCTGGGTTCAAGTATGCCGAGTGCGCCGAGGCCATGCGCCGTTACAATCCCCAAGAGCTGAAAGACGGTTTTAATGTGATGTCCGATAGCGAAGAGATATTTTATATCAGCAATCCCGCCCTCGGCTTGTGGGCAGTGGAATCCCGTTTTGGCGGAAATTGAATTTTAAAAACAAGGAGATGATTAATGAAAGTTCCCTTTAAGGTGGATCTGAATGGACAGGTGGCGGTTGTCACCGGTGGTGGTGGCGTGTTGTGCGGCGTGATGGCTAAGGCCCTGGCCCAGTGTGGCGCAGCCGTGGCAGTCGCGGACTTGAAGGTGGAAAACGCGCAAACAGTAGTGGACGAGATTGTAGCGGCTGGCGGCAAGGCGCTGGCAATTGCGTGTAACGTGCTGGATAAGGAGAGTCTGGAAGCGGCCAATCAGAAGATTGAGGCCACGCTGGGTCCGGTTACGATTCTGATTAATGGCGCTGGCGGCAACCACCCCAAAGGAACCACCGCTATGGAATATCTTGATCCCGATGATCTGCTGATTGAGAACCGCGATTTTGTGACCTTCTACGATTTGGATCCCAAGGGGATCGAATTTGTTTTCAATCTGAATTTTCTGGGAACTCTGCTGCCTTCACAGGCCTTTACAAAAAACATGGCCAAGAGCGGCTCCGGCACCATCATCAACATCTCATCGATGAATGCCTTTTGTCCGCTGACCAAGATTCCGGCCTACAGTGCCGCGAAGGCTGCTGTCAGCAATTTCACGCAGTGGATGGCAGTACACATGTCCAGAGCAGGCATTCGCGTCAATGCGATTGCTCCCGGGTTTTTCCTGACTGCTCAGAATAAGGCGCTGCTGATGAATCCCGATGACTCGCTGACCCCGCGGTCAGAGAAGATTCTTAACAACACCCCCATGGGCGAGTTCGGCCAGCCAGAGGATCTGATTGGCGCGCTGCTTTGGCTGGTCTCGGATGAGGCCGCCGGTTTTGTGACCGGCGTGGTTATTCCTGTTGACGGAGGGTTCTCCGCCTACAGCGGTGTATAATGAAGTAGTGCAAGCATCCTGCTTGCAGATGGAACTTCTTTATGGATGGGAAAAATGGGAGATGAGAGTAATAGGATTGAAGGGAAGTATGCCTGTCAATGCTGGGTATGCCGCTAACGCCAGGCGAAGCCGGCCTGTGAACGGCATATGTCGCGCATCAGGCATCGTCCCGCAACCCGGCTTCGTCCGCTAGCGGGGCTACGCCATGGCACGGCGGAACTATGCCCGACAAGTAGGGCGACTATTACATAAACTCTTAGATCCGCGCACTGGGCGCAGAGGTCGGCTGCGTCTCCAGTTGTAAAAAGTGGGATGTAATTTCCGTCCACCGCATAGCGGCGGACATACTGAAAGCAACACAGTATATCCGCCGCTATGCGGTGGATGGTTGCGAAGCAAGCCGCAATAAGGCATGACAGACAACTTTTGGAAAGAACACTTAATTGTTTTTTCTAGTCGCCTAAGCGACTAAACACCTGCATTCTTAAAGGATGCGAGTAGTATTTAGTTAATCATACAAAAGGAAAAAAATGGCTAAGAAAGCAAAGGCAGAGAGAGTGGAAAAAATTGTGAAAAAAGTTAAAGCACCGGCTAAGAAAATAGCCTCTGCTAAGAAAGTAGCACCTGCCAAACAGGTGAAAGCATCGGCAAAGAGCGCGGCTCCTGCAAAGAAAACGGCTCCTGCAAAGAGCGCGTCACCTGTCAAGAGGCCGAAGGCTGTCAAGAAGGCCGACATAGGATTGATTGGTCTGGCTGTGATGGGCGAAAATCTGATTCTCAACATGGAGAGCAAGGGTTACACAGTTGCCTGTTACAACCGTACGGTTGCCAAAGTGGACGCCTTTATGGCGGATCGTGGAGCTGATAAAAAATTGATTGGCTGCCACTCCTTGCAGGAGCTGGCTGATTCGCTCAAGAAGCCCCGCCGCGTGATGCTGATGGTCAAAGCTGGCAAGCCTGTTGATCAAACCATTGAGGCGCTGCTGCCAGTGCTGGAAAAAGGTGACATCATTATTGACGGCGGCAACAGCCACTTCCCCGACACTATTCGCCGTTGCAATTATTTAAAGGAGAAGGGTCTGCGCTTTATTGGCGCTGGCGTCTCTGGCGGCGAAGAAGGTGCCCTCACAGGTCCGGCTATTATGCCGGGCGGCGACCCATCAGCTTGGCGTTTTGTCAAAGACATATTTCAGGATGTTGCGGCTAAGGTGGAGGATGGGACTCCCTGCTGCACATGGATGGGCAAGGATGGCGCTGGCCACTTTGTCAAGATGGTGCATAATGGAATTGAGTATGGCGACATGCAGCTTGTCTGCGAAGCCTATGACCTGATGGCGCGCGGTCTGGGAATGAGCGCAGCAGAGATGCAGAAGGTCTTTGCCAAGTGGAACAAAGGCGTGCTTGACAGCTATCTGATTGAAATATCGGCTGACATCCTTTCGCAGTACGATGAGGAGAGCGGTAAACCAATGGTGGATGTGATCTTGGATACAGCTGGACAGAAGGGCACCGGTAAATGGACCTCTGAAGCTGGTTTGGATCTGGGTGTTGCTATCCCGCAGATTGCCGAAGCGGTTTTTGCCCGCTGTCTCTCTGCGATCAAAGATGAGCGCGTGGCTGCAGCCGATGTGCTGAAGGGACCCAAGACAAAGGTTGAGGTAGATAAAAAGCTCTTTCTCAAACAGCTTGAGCAGGCGGTTTACGCCTCCAAGATCTGTTCCTATGCGCAGGGCTATCAGTTGCTGCGTGCCGCCTCGGAGGAGTATGGTTGGGAGTTGAACTATGGTGAGATCGCCATGGTCTGGCGTGAGGGCTGCATCATCCGTGCCCGCTTCCTGGGCAATATCAAGGAGGCCTTTGACGCTGATCCGGGGCTGGCCAACCTGCTGCTGGACCCCTATTTCACGGGCGTGATCTCGCGCGCGCAGAAGGCTTGGCGTGCGGTCATCCAAACAGCGGTGGCGCTGGGGATTCCCATTCCAGCCATGGGCACAGCCTTGAACTACTACGACGCTTACCGCAGCGCGCGTTTGCCAGCCAATCTGCTGCAGGCTCAGCGCGATTACTTCGGCGCACACACCTTCGAGCGGTTGGATAAAGAGCGTGGGCAGTTTTATCACCACATCTGGACCGCAACTGGTGGCAGCACCGCTGCTTCAACCTACATTGTCTAAATATAATTCGGCACACCGAATTATATGTGTCCGCGACGCGGAATAGCAATGAGGGAATTTGTAGCGATGTATGACCCCCGCGGGAGCGGGGGTATTTTTTTATCTACAACTGGCAGCTACCGGTCGTAACCATAATTCCAGATCACTGGACATAGGGGGCACGCTAGGTTGTTTTTTAGGTAGAAAAATAGAGGGGTAGAAAAATAAGCTAAGCTGTTAGCTTTCATTCATAGTGGGCACTAACCACGCAACACGCGCGCTTAGGTTGCAAACATAAAGCGAACGATAATTGCTCTCGGAAACTTCGCGTATTCTGCGCTTTTTGCGGCCAAAGACAGCAAAGCAATAAACAGCTGCCCCATAAGGTTTGTTGTTCAGCCTTTCCATATCCGGCGGAGCTGCGAAGTGCGAAGACGGCTATCTGAACTTCTTGTTCTTTGCAAAAAGTTGTCTATCGGGCCTTATTGCAGCTTGTTGCGCAGTCATCCACCGCATAGCGGCGGATATACTTCGCAATAATCCACCGCATAGCGGCGGATATACTTCGCAATAATCCACCGCATAGCGGCGGATATACTTCGCAATAATCCACCGCATAGCGGCGGATATACTGTGTTGCTTTCAGTATGTCCGCCGCTATGCGGTGGACGGAAATTGTAGTCGCAGCCGACCTCCACGCCCGGCGCGCGACTTGCGAGCTTCATCCAAGTTGAAACTGTAGGGTTGGCTCTATGAGCCAAACAAAGATTATGAAATCCCATGGTGCACCTTTGACGAACAATCGCCCGGCATACGCTAATTGCTTCTGAGAAGTAACCCTACACCCCGGGGTGCGCCTTTCAAGAGCCTGTTGCAGTATGCCGCCCGTAGAGCGGCTGCTACACCGAACGACAACCCTTGCACTTCGCAGTGCAGCGCATGTGTAGTAGTCGCTCTGCCAGCGACGTCGGCCGACGATACTGTGCGGCGATGTTGGTGGACGATTGGGATCATGCGGGGGCTCGTCCACCAGCATCGTCGCCGCTATCGTCAATCGGAGGCGTAGCCGACCTCAGTAGGTCCGGTTTCCAACCGGACATGTCCGATTGGAAATCGGACCTACGTTGCTCCCGCACAAAAGGCGCGACCTCTTCATTCGCGCACTCGCGCACTTCTCCACTCCGCGCCCAGTGCGCGGATCTAGGCTCTTTGCTTCTCCAAACGCGCAGCGTTTGTTTCTAAAGCAGCGGGCTTCTAACCATTAACTTTTCAGTGAGCGCGAAGACCTCTCGCGCATTGATAACCTCAACTTGGTTGCGGCGACTAGCTGCTTTAGATCTTTAGGAAGGTTTTTTTGCGGTATAGATAATACATAATCAACCACATGACCGCCATTGCGGTCATTGCCTGGACAAAGTCTCCGACAGCTGGCGACAGATGGCCGCATAGACCGCCGGCAAACACGTTCCCGATGAGATTGAACTTGAACAGATGCGCCATCATGTAAATGGTAATCGAGTTCGCGCCAAAAACAATGAAAAAAAGTGCCCATTTGGAATAACCACGGATATCGACAATCCAGTGGAGAAACGCCAGCAATAATGTTGCCAACCCGCACGCTTCAAGAACATATGAGCCTGTCATGTACATCCGCAACGATGGGTAAACCCAACTCCACAGCCAACCGGTGAGCACCATGCCTAAACCACATGCCAGGAGCATTTTGTTTTTGGCAGCTTTGTCCCTGGATCCAAAAATAATATGCCCCATCAGAACTCCCAGCAGCATATTTACAATCTGGCTGACCGTATTCAGAGTCGCCGACCAATACCCATTATAGGGGTGGCCATGTGACCCCAACAGAATCTGATCCAAATAGATCCCAATGTTCATCTCTGTCGAAAACCGGTCACCCTGCCATCCGGGGGCAGGAATAAAGCGCCAGATTGCCCATACCGATAATAAGAGTCCACCAGTCACAAACCACTGCGTTTTCTCACGCGTGTTCAAAACTAGAATCGAGCAGACAAGATAACCAATACTGATATATTCAAGAACGTTATTGAAATAATAAAATTTATCAAGCCGGAAGTCCAACAGGTGCCCGCCCGCAATCAGTCCCAACCCAAACAGAATGACGGAGCGTGTGACAATGTGGAGGTAGGTTTTTCTCTTGCCCGCCTGCAACAGCCTCTTACTCAGCGAAAACGGAATGACCAGGCCAACCACAAAAATGAATATAGATTGTGCCACATTCATCAGGTTCACGCCTGGCACTTTCCATGAGAACTGGTGAGCCGTCGCGGCGACGAACTCTTGTCCAAACAGATTGACAAAGGTCTTAAAGATGGGAGCCCCGCCGATTTGCGTGCTCAATATCAAGAACATCGCGAACCCACGCAACACATCAATACTGGTAATCCGCTCTGTCTTCTCCAAAACTAGTTCGTTCATTTCATTCTTACCTTCCTCAACCCTCTTCCCATAAGCTTTTATAGAGCGCGGCATCCGCCTCACGTTGTACTCACGCATATATACAGGAATCACCCAATCTTATCAAGGGCTTTATGCATGTGGAAAAGTCATAAAAAACCCTCTCTCTGTTGAGTTACTTGCTGTTAGAATATGTCTTGAAAAAAATAATTTCCGTTGTTCAACTAAAGGCTGAACCAAGGCCTTCCCCCAATGCAGGAGAAGTATTATGAATGCACGTTTAATTATTAGTATGGCGTTGCTTGCCAGTTCAACAGTAGCCGGAGATCTGCCGCCAAGCACCTTTGAGTATTCGCTCGGCGCGGCTACCGTGACGACGCTTGTGGAGCAACAGCAGACAATCAGTAAGGAAAAGCTAGTCGGCGCCACCGACAAGATGCTGGGGCGATATGCGGCCACAGGCGGTGTGTCAAATGCGATCAACGCTTTTCTCGTGTGTGCGCACGACAAACGCGTACTGGTAGATACAGGACTTGGACTCAAGTTATACGAAAACCTGAGCGCAATCGGCGTGCAGGCAGATGAGATCGACGCGGTGCTCATTACACACATGCACCGCGATCACATAGGCGGCTTGCTGCGCGATGGCGCGGCGGCATTCACGAATGCCACAGTTTATATCGCGCGCAATGAATTTGATTACTGGAACAAGAGAGGCGGTGACGCACAGCGGATTGCGGATGCTTATGCGGGGCGCTTTCGTCTGTTCCGCCCGCAGCGGCTCGATGCGCAAGAGCCCGAGCCGCTGCTGCGTGGCATCACCGCCTTTGCCGCGGTTGGGCATACACCGGGGCATACTGTTTTTCTGGTGGAAGGTAAAAAGGAAAAGCTGTTGATTTGGGGCGACATCACGCACGCCGCGCCAGTGCAGGTGCCGCATCCAACGGTCTCCGTCACCTACGACATCGATCCTGCGCAGGCAATCGCGACACGCCAACGCATCTTTGAGTACGTTGTTAAAAACAAGATCCACTATGTTGGCAGTATGCATTTATCTTATCCGGGTATTGGTTACCTGATGCAAAACCAAGAGTCAAAAGCCTACGTTTTAGCGGTGGTCGATTACACTTATACCAACGCCATCAGCGGGGCGGAAATTTTTGTGCGCTCCGATGGCTACCGTACCGAAACAGAGAGGATCGCAGCGGGAGCGGCAAGGGGCAAAATTCTCCGTCTCACGGAGACCAATGAGCAAGGTTCATACCGGCAGATAACTGAAAACAGTTACGACGACAAGGGATGGCGGATAAGCTCCGAAAAAAACACATATTATCCTGACTCGGAAATGCCTTATGAAACAGAAGAGAGTATCTACTTCCCTGAGAGTTACAGGTTGCATTACACCAAGAAGACGCGCCGCAATGCTGAAACCCGCTATAGCGTGTTTAATCCTCAGAGCCAGTTTGTCGCAACCGTTTCAGGCGACGGCAAACTACTAAAAGAGGAGAAACCAGGGAACGATCAGTACTGGGCCATGCTTTTGCAGGGCGAGACACCGGACGAGGCGCGGGTACGCCTGCTCCGAAAAGAACAGGAGTTGCAGGCCGCCGAAACAGCGGCGGATAATGTCGCGGAACAAGCCATTGCGGCATCACTGCCTATCAAACGCTTTACGCTGCCGGAGAACATCGAGGTGCTTCTGCCAGCAGAGCTTGGCGCCGCGCTGCCGCCAGGCGCACTTGACTGGGTGGCAACCTTTCGAAGGGCGCATTTTGAATCAGACAGGGCGCTCTCGCTGCTGCTCAAGCAATCGAAATCATTCTTCACAAACACTACTGATTGGGGCAGCGTGACCGTGAAAATCACAGTCGTGGATCAAGATGGCAAGCCTGTGAATAATGCGCAGGTGACGCTGCTGCAGATTGGGATGTTCGACTCCTCAGCGTCGTTTAAAAACGCACACAGGTTGAGCCAGATCTCCGACAACTGGAAACCGCTGGAAAGTAGGGCTCAGACAGGAGCGGACGGACGCGCGGTATTCAGCAAGATTGGCAGCTTCAACTATTTTTATCTGGCTCAAACATTGTTCTACAAAGGTCTGATGCCTGAACCGAATCTGAGTGTTAGTGTGAAAGCCGATGGGTATGAGGCAGTGTCACGCACACTCTGCAACATCGACAAGCGAGCGCTGGCGACAGCGAAACTGGCCGTCGAGGTGCTGGCGGGTGTTGCCGATGACCCTGAGATTAAAGTTTTAAATGGCGATGACAAAGCAAAGCTGGCATGGTCATCCGCAAAAATGGCGAAAACCTTTTCCATCCCCGAGGAGAACCGGCACGACACCGTGGAAATCAAGGTTACGCTGATGGCCCTGTGAGCCAAACAAAGATAATGAAATCCCATGGCGCGCCTTTGACAAACAATCGCCCGGTGTCCGCTAATTGCTTCTGAGAAGCAACACTACACCCCATGGCGCGCCTTTCAAGAGCCTGTTGCAGTATGCCGCTCTACCAGCGGCATCGTCCGACGATGATGTGCGACGATGTTGGTGGACGGCTGGGATCATGCGGGGGCTCGTTCGCCAGTATCGTCGCCGCTATCGTCGAACGAAGGCGGCGCTGAACTCCAGTAGCTCCGATTTCCAAACCGACATGTCCGATTGGAAATCGGAGCTACGTTTTTGCGTACTCTCCTGGTAATTCGCCTGCCGTCGCCTGCATAACGAACGACTTCCTCCTCCGCGCCTTGTCAAATGGAGTAAGCGCGGAAGGAGGTCAGTCGCTATGCGGCTGACTATACTGCGTGCCTGATCACTCGAATGCCGCCCGCCGTCGCCCGCATAGCGAACGACTTCCTTGCTTCGCGTCTGCCGAGCAACTTACAAACTTCATCACAGTGGAAACGTGCAAGGTTGGCTCTATGAGCCAAACAAAGATTATGAAATCCCATGGTGCGCCTTTGGCGGACAATCGCCCGGTGTCCGCTAATTGCTTCTGAGAAGCAACACTACACCCCGGGGCGCGCCTTTCAAGGGCCTGTAGCAAAATGCCGCTCATAGAGCGGCTACTACACCCCGGGGCGCGCCTTTCATGAGCCTGTAGCAAAATGCCGCTGTCACTTTTACAGTAACGTCTCAATGACCCGCTTTAGAGCAGCCTAAAGGCTGGACAACAAACTTTGTTTCCCCCAAACGCGCAGCGTTTGTTGCTAAAGCAGCGGGCTCTTAATCGCAAACTTCTGAATGAAAGCGACGACCTTCCGCACACCGCACAAACTCTTTTGGTTGCGGACAACCAGCTGCTTTAGTCGTAGGAGCGATCCCAGTCTTTCATGACCGGGTCAAAGCCCATGGCGGAGATGGCCTGGGCAACCTCGGCCAGCGGACGCTGGTCTGCCACCTCAAACTGAGCCTCGGCATCGGTCGCGCCGCTGTACCCGCCTGGAGTGGTTTTGGCGCCAGCGGAGATTTTGGTCACGGCAATGCGCACCATCTTCTCGCGGAAACCAGGCAGCTCGCGGGTGGAGAGCACCATGGTGACATCCGGCAGATTGGCCCGCAGCGCGCTCATCAGCTGCACCAGGTTGGCATCCGAGACCGGTGCTGGCGGCGGCTCGCCGCCAAAGGCCGGGCGCATACGCGGATAAGAGATCGAGACGCAGCTGCGCCAATATTTTTTCTGAATATAATCAGCGTGCAGCCCCAGATAAAACCCCTCCTCACGCCAGTCGTTTATTCCTAGCAGCGCGCCGAGTCCGACAAAGGTCATTCCAGCCGTAGCCGCTCTTTCAACAGCATCCACACGGTTGTCGTAATCGCTCTTGGGGCCATAGGCGTGCATCTCACGATAGACATCGCGGTTGTAGCTCTCCTGAAACATGGTCACACCATCCACACCACCAGCCACTAATTGGCGGTATTCATCGGTAGTGAGAGCATAGATCTCAACCTGAATGGAGGAGAAGAGGTGGCGTATCCGCCCGGCTAACTCGACAAAGTACGCTGGCGGTGTGTTGCGCAGGTCTTCGCCTGAGACCAGCAGAATATGACTGAAACCCTGGCGCGCCAGGCACTCGGCTTCAATCACCGCCTCGTCAACTGTGAGTGCGCTACGCACTGTTTTGTCTGTGGCGCTGTTGAAGCCGCAGTAGCGGCAGCCGTTGCAGCAGAAGTTCGAAACATAGAGCGGGGCGAAAAACTGCACTGCCTGTCCAAACCGTTGACGGGTCCAGTGCGCCGACACAGCTGCCAGCGGCTCCAGCACCTGCTCCGCCGCTGGTGAGAGCAACGCTGCCAGGTTCTCCGCTTTCATGCTGCCAGCCGCGTTAAGCGCCCGCTCAACATCAGCGCGGGTGCGGGAAAAAATCAGCTCCTGAACCCGTAGTGGCGGCCATTGGTTCAGGATCTCGTTAAAGTGTGTGTGTGGAGGCATGATATTCAGGGGTTGGGGGTTAGGGTTTAGGGGCTGAAGGTTAGGGAGCGGAAGGGAGCTGGAGGGCTAACGCTCTACATTGCCTCTCCCGCCCTACTGCAATCGCACATGTGGGTAAAAACCGCGGTTGAAGTGGCATTTAAAAACAGCTCCAATTTCATCTGCAAGCAGGACGCTTGCGCTACTCCATTATCACTTTTAATTCACTTTCATTTAAAGTCATTTCCCCCAAACGCGCAGCGTTTGTTACTAAAGCAGCGGACTTTTAACCACTAACTTTTCAGTGAGAGTGAAGGCCTTTCGCATATTGATAAACTCAATTCGGTTGCGGCGGCTAGCTGCTTTAGAACTTTAAAATTTCTTCCCTCTTCTCAAAGCGTGCGCAGAGGTCGGTGGCCTCGGTGGGCGAATTGGTCAGGCCACAGCGCTGGGCAAAGGGGTTGACAACAAAGTGTACGCACCAGCCGCAGCATTTCTGGCGCTCATCATCGGCGAAGATCGAGAGCCGTTCGGGTTTGTCGTCGTCGGTGAAGATTGAGATCAGCTCGGGTTTGTCGTCGTCGGTGAAAATCGCCGGTTGATCAGCTGCCTGCAAAAAGGGGGTTTCCTCTATCGAGGGGTATGTTTTTCCACACGCAATGCAGATATATTGCGTACCTGTTTTTTTAAACCCCTCATAGACGGCTTCTGGTTTTACCACGGCGACAGTATTGCACGCCGTGCATTTAACCTCCCTGGATCGCATCTGACACTCTTTCCGCTAGTGTTCACAAATAAAAGGGCGTATTTTGCATCTATCTCATTCGATTGGCAAGCGTAAAATGCCGCTGTAATTACTTTTAAGTCCGACAGCCTGCTAATGACTTCATAGAGCGGTACTACAATTGATGTGCCAAAAGCACTACCTGCTGAGTTGCGGCAAACCCTGCATTTAGAATTGCCAGCGGTACACTTGTTTGTGGTTGCGGTTTGATCGTAATAATTATACTATAAAGTTTTTAAAAAAGGAGATTTTGAATGAGAGTGTTGGGAATGATTTCAATGGCTTGCGCAATGGCGCTCGGTGCTGTGTGCGCGGAGGTGAAAACCGGTAATAAGGCGATGCTGCTGGATGGTGTGGCTGCATATGTCAACAGCGACATGATCACCATTGCCGAGGTGATGAATGAGGTGCGTCGCAGCCCATGGGCTGACACTGCGGCTGCCCGCGATGAGAAGCGTCTGCGTGATATGTACAGTGCCACGTTGAGCGCGCTGGTCGACCGCAAGCTGATTCTGTCCGCTGCCAGAAAATCAGAGATGGTCTTGCAAAGCTGGGCGGTCGAAAACAGGGTGCGTGAGATTGTCGCCAATAATTTTGAGGGCGACCAGATTAAGCTGCATCAACTACTGGCTGATCGCAAGATCACCTTTGAGGAGTGGAAAAACAATCTCAATGATGATCTGCTGATTACCGCGATGCGTTATAAAAATGTTGACAGTCGGGTGAATCCAACCCCTAAGGAGATCCGCGCCGAGTATGAAGCCAACAAGGGGCGCTACCAAACCGAGCGCTCCGTGGCTGTGAGCATGATGATTCTGGACCCTCCGGCCGAGGGTGAGCCAACGGTTGACGCCAGGGCGCGTCAGATTGAAGACAAGCTGCGGGAAGGGCTCTCTTTTGCTGAGCTGGCGCGCATTTATTCCAAAGACGCCAAAGCCGCTGGGGGAGGCTCCTGGGGCAAGGTCAATCCCGAGGATGTTTTCAGGCCGGAGATCTGCAACATGCTCAACCGGCTCAATCCTGGCGAAACCGCACCGCTGATTATTCTGGATGAGTACGGCTACATTGTACGCAAAGATGAGCAGCAGGATGCCCGCGCCCTGACCTTTGAGGAGGCGGCTCCTTATGTTGAAAGCAATTTGCGGATGATGAAGTCGGAGGAGCTTTACAAAGCCTGGATGCAGCGTCTGCGCGATGATTCGTATGTGAAGCTCTTCGAGCTTCCAAATCTGTGAGCCGCAACCCCCTTTAACCCTTTTAACTGTTTCAACCGATTTAACCACCCTAACCGCTTCAACCCTCTTGCCAATGCCTATTGACAATCTGACATCCCCCACGCAGGTGAAAAGCTGGTGTATTGAGAATGGCTTTCATCCTAATCGCACACTGGGTCAGAATTTTTTAATTGACCGCAACGCGCTGGAGGCGATTGTCACGGGCGCCAGTATTGAGGCTGGTATGAACGTGCTGGAGATCGGCCCGGGATTGGGGGTGCTGACCCAGGCGTTGCTGGAGCGCGGCTCCTCGGTGGTGGCGGTTGAGAAGGATGCGCGGCTGGCGGGTCGATTGCATCAGGCACTGGGGGCACCGCCTGCTCTCAAAGTGCTTGAGGCGGATGCGCTGGATCTGAATTGGCCTGAGTTCCTTGCCTCTGGGTATGATGCCTGTGTCTCTAATTTGCCGTACTCTGTGGGAACGCGTATCCTGCTGGATCTGGCGGTGCAGGCGGCTGCGCCAGTTGTGACTGTGGTGCTGGTACAGCGCGAGGTGGCGGAGCGGTTCGCCGCACCTGCTGGAGATTCAGCGCGAGGGCTGGCCGGGGTCTGGTTGCAATTGGATCACAGTGTGCGAATTCTACGGCATGTGGGGGCCGCCTGCTTCTGGCCTCGTCCAGATGTCGGCTCCACGATCATACGCTTTGATAAGCGTCGCAGCGCACTTACAAAACTAGAGCGGGAAAATTTTTTCGCACTAACCCGCTACGCCTTCACGCACCGACGTAAACAGATTGGCGCCTCACTGCGTAAGGCCAGAGAGCGGCTTGCACGCACTGATGAACAATTGGCCGTGTTGTTCAAGCGCGCTGGAATTGATCCCAAAGCGCGGGCTGAACAGATTTCGAATGAGGGGTGGCAGGCATTGGCAGGCGCTTATACGGAGAGATGAATTTATGTGTCTCCTATTTAGAGGACACGATAGAGAGAAGCGAAACCGTGCCTAAGCCGCTGGGAACCAATTCTGGATTCTGACTTCTGTATTCTGAATTCTAGGTGAAATGGTGTTTTAATGAGAGAAAGATTTGTGACATTGGTGCTAACGCTACTAGGCTGCGGCTGGCTAGGAGCCGCTTCTGGGCGGAGTGAGGTTCCGGGCAGCCGAGTTCCAGCGCAGCCGATGTACTCAGGTGACGGGGCGGTGATTGTTTTCTCGTCGGTCGCAAAGGCAGCTTACCGCGGCCCAGTGCTGCTCTTTGTCAATCGTACGCGCGAGTTATTTCTGCAGGGGCTCAACATCACGCCTGGCTCTTTAAACTGTCCGCTAGAGATTAGGATTGGCGACCAAAGCGATGGTGATGTATCAGTTTTGAGCCAGCGTATACGTGATACGAAAGGCAATTTGCGTGAGCGGATTGAGCTGCCGGATCCCGAGGCCGCTGATCTGACACGCTTCAGAAGGGCGATTGTGATTGCCTTCCTACGCGTTTACATGGTGAATACCGGTGGCACGGATGCGACCATGCAAGACCTGCCCAACTGGCTGATCGATGGAGCCATCCGTTATCTTGACGGCACGCAGCGTCAGGCCGATCTGGACCGCGCCTATCTTTTGTGGTCGCATGCATGCCTGCCGCCAGCGGCGGAGTTGTACGCTTTCGACAGTTATGCGGCGCAGGTGGAGCCAGCACTAGCGGCGACTCTGGCAGGATGGTTTATGGAAAGCCGGGGTACGCTGTTTAAAAAGCTTCTAAAAGAGGCGGCCAACAACAAGAGCTGGAGCCCGACGTATATTGCCAGGATTCTGGCGGACTCTTCGGTGGAGGAGTTTGATCAAATTATGGATCAGCGCTGGCAGACACTGGGACACAGGGTTGCCTCTCCAGGTGTCACCACCGCTGGAATAATGCGCCGATTCCGCTCAGAATTGTTGCTTTTTCCCTGCGATTATGGGATGATGTTTAATTCGGAAAGGGCCTATTACACTTTTCAAGAGGCACTGGTTGCTCCAGAGGACGAGGATCTGCGGAGAGCGGCGATGAACAGCTCGGCCAGGATCAGGATGGCAGCAATCGGGCGTGATGGTATGCTTATTGCAGTTTCTGAAGCATATGTTAATTTTTTGCAGGCTTTCGCCAAGGGTGCGAAACCGGGTGAGTTGGCCAAGATGCTGCATCATGCGGAGAGCATACGTCGAGAGCTGGAGCTAAAGCTGGAAGGCGGGACGGTTCTTAAGCGCGATTTGGAAGAGTAGAACAGCACCGCAGTTCGCAAGCGGAAGTCAGTTTTCTGAAGGAGTGTGAATGTCCAAGAGTGGAAAGACAACCTTGATTGGGAAGATACATCCAGATGTGCTCTCGTTTACCGTTGGCAAAGATCCTGTGCTGGATCTGGAGCTTGCGGTATGGGATTGTATAGGCACTGCGGCCCATGTGACGATGCTGTCAAAGATGAGGGTTGAGCCAGCTGTGATCACTGAAAAAGAGTGCGGAAAGGTGATTAAGGCCCTGCAGGAGGTGATCTGCGAGGTGCGCGAGGAAAATTTTTCGATCAGTGAGGCTGATCAGGATGTACACTTGGCTGTTGAACGCAGGTTGACGGAGAGGCTAGGGGAGCTAGGGCGCAAGGTGCATACTGGACGTAGCAGAAACGATCAGGTGGCTGTGGACATCAGACTTCATATGCGTGATCAGATCCTCGGGTTGATCGAAGAGTCTGCACTGCTGGCACAATCACTGGTAAAGTTTGGGAAAAAACATGTCAAGGTCCCCATGGTGGGGCGCACCCACTTGCAGCCAGCCATGCCCAGTTCAGTTGCGCTGTGGTCCACGGCCTATGCCGAGAGTCTGCTCGATGACCTGCTGCTGGTTGAGGCGGCCTACACGCTCAACGACCGCTGCCCGCTCGGATCAGCGGCTGGCTACGGGGTGCCACTCCCGATTGACCGCAATCTGACTGCTAGTTTACTGGGGTTTGCAGCGCCGCATCACAATGTGTTTCACGCCAGCAATGCACGGGGCAAGAATGAGGCGGTGGTGCTGGCCGCCTGCGCTCAGATCATGCTGACCCTCTCGCGCATAGCCGAGGATCTGATCTTGTTTTCAATGCCCGAATTTGGATATTTCGTGTTGCCAGAAGAACTGTGTACTGGCAGCAGCATTATGCCGCAGAAGCACAATCCCGATGTACTGGAGCTGATCAGAGCCAAGAGTGCGACTGTCATGGGGTATAGCGCAACTGCCAACACCATCCTCAAGGCCCTGCCTGGCGGTTACAACCGTGATCTGCAGGAGACCAAAGAGCTTTATATGGAGGGGATGCGCGTTACCCGTAGCTCGGTGCGTATCATGAAGCTGATGGCTGATTCATTGAGCGTGCGCCCTGACCGCTTGCGGGCTGGGTTTAGTGCTGGTGTTTATGCCACTGACAGGGCGCTGAAACTGGTGGCAGGGGGCATGCCCTTCCGTGATGCCTATCAGCATGTGCGTTCACATCTGGAGGAGCTGGAAAATGCTGATCCAGATGCGGCACTGGCAGCCAAGAGCCATCTGGGCGGCACTGCGGGACTTGATTTCACCGGATACCAAATGCGGGTCAAAGCAGTGCTGGCGGCAGCGCGCTCCCGGCGCAAAAGTTCGGAACGCAGGATCGCTAGATTGATTGGCAATTAGGGTACAGGTTTTGGTAGAATGTTATAGGAATTAATTCAGCAACCAAAAGTGAGGAAAAATAAATAATGAATAGCAAAGTGAAAAAGATGACAGTGACAGGTGTTGCTCTCTGTCTAGGGTGGGTTTCCAGCGCATTTTCTCAGGTGGCCGAGCGAGCCGCCACTGGGGAAATTGTAACCAATGTCTATGGCATGTCAATTAAACAGGCCTGGGATTACGGCGGCTGGATCATGTGGATTCTCGCCGCTCTGTCGATCTTTGCCCTGGCGCTGGCGATCTATTTTATGACTGCCTTGCGGGGCGGTGCGATTGTGCCGCGCGAGCTGATCAGCGACATTCTGGGCCGCATCCGTTCCAACGATCTAAGTGAGGCACGCCGGCTGAGTGAGCGCCACCCATGTCCTTTCGCCGCGGTTGTGCTCTCTGCGCTTGATTGTATGCGCAACGCGCCCGACTGCGATGTGCATCTGCTGCGGGGCGCGGCCGAGGCCGAGGGCGCGCGTCAGGCGGAGTCCATCCAGGGGCAGACCCAGTTATTGCTGGATATCTCCACCATCGCCCCTTTGCTCGGATTGCTGGGAACGGTGCTGGGAATGCTCAAAGCGTTCAGCTCGGTTGCCAGTGATGTTGCCAGCGCCAAGCCGGTTGTGCTGGCGGCCGGTGTTTCACAGGCCATTGTCACAACCATTTTCGGATTGATTGTGGCCATCCCCTGCATGGCCTTTTACGCTTGGTTCCGTCGGCGCGCCAGCCGCCAGATCTCCAATCTGGAAGCGGCCACATCGGAGGTCATGACCTCCATTATCGGTTTGAATTCACAGGTTGCTGGCGTTGAGAAGGATAATAACGCATGAATTTCAGGAAAAACCATAGAGGTGAATTGCCCGCCTTTCAAATGACGGCAATGATGGATATTGTCTTTCTGCTGCTCTGCTTTTTTATTACAACCTCTGTTTTTTCGCAGTGGGAGTATGAGATTGACATCACCCTGCCCTCAGCCGAGAGCGGCAAGGTTCCTGACCGACTGCCCGGTGAGATTATCATCAATATTTCACGGGATGGCAGAATTTCAGTCAACCAGCAGGATCTGACACTTGATGTACTCAAGGGGCGCCTTGATCGGTTGGCCAAGTACTTTCCCGGGCAGCCGGTGGTGCTGCGGGCTGACAAGGCCACGCAGTATGAGGATCTGATTAAAGTTATCGACACCTGCCGCAAGGCCGATATCTGGAATTTTTCAATGGCGACCAGCGAGGACAAAAAAACCGCTGAAAATGGAGAGTAGATGCGTTTTCGAATTACTATTTTATCTGTGGCCCTGCTATTGACGGGTGTTTTGGCTGTTAACGGCGATCCGGTGAACATCAACGACCGTTTACAGTTGGCGGATGGCCTTTTTCGACGCAGTCTGTTTGATCTGGCCGCGCGCGAGTATCAGGTGCTGGCCGTCAATCCACAGCTGACAGAACGCGACACTGTTATCTTCCGTCTGGCGGAGTGCTACCGCCGTCTTGGAAAGCCTGTTGAGGCGGCGGCAGCCTACAAGGAGCTGGTCGACCTTTGCCCTGAGAGTCCCCAAGTGCCGCG
This sequence comes from Kiritimatiellia bacterium, assembly GCA_041673345.1. GTDB lineage: Bacteria > Verrucomicrobiota > Kiritimatiellia > RFP12 > UBA1067 > M55B167. The sequence goes on along the minus strand of JBAYXX010000014.1, from coordinate 7,038 downwards.
GGCGCAACTGCAGCGGGCATTGATTTTAATGGAGCGCGGCGGCAACGGCGCGTTGGAAGAGGCGCTCAAGGCGTTGGAGCCCCTGACTGTGGCTGGACAGGCAGCGGAGGTGCGTTCAGCGGCGTTCTACCACAAGGGCGAGATTCTGGAAAAACTGAAAAGGCCCATGGAGGCGCTGCCCTGTTACGAAACTCTGCGCAAAGAATTTGCCGCGACTGACTACGCAATTTACAGCGCGCTGCGCTCCGCCTGGATATTGGGGCAGAGTGATAAAAAAGAGGATAAACGACGGGCTTTGGGAATCTATCTAGAGCTGACCTATGGCTCAAAAAATAGCAAAGTGGCGGAGGAGGCCTGTTATTTCGCGGCTCAGATCTCCTTGGTCGATGAAAAATTCCAAGAGAGTGCTGACCTGTTTAAGGTGCTGCGCACCAAGTATCCAGGCTCCCCGCGAATTAAAGATGGCGCGTTGGCCGCTGCCTGGGCCTGCTATTATTGCGGGCGCTATCAAGAGGGGTCGGAGATTCTCGATCTGATTATTACTGACACTGCCCACCCCTCAAGGGAAGAGGTTCTTTACGTGAAGGCCAACTGCCTCAGGGAGTTAAGTCAGAACGATACAGCCGTTGAGCTTTACCGGCAACAGCTGGCCCTTGCGCCGAATGGGCGGCTGGCACAAAAAGCGAACTATGAGATGCTGACCACACTCTACCGCACCGGTAAATACAAGGAAACGCTGGAGGCGATCACTGCTTTCACCAATCCCGGTGAAGCATTGCAGGATAACGTACTGTGGATGCAGGCGGAGGCGGCGTTGAAAACCGATCAGGCGGATACGGTGATTCAAAGCTGCCGCTCTCTGGTGGAGCGCTGCCCGGAGAGTCCGTTGGTGAAAGACGCGCTCTACCGCCTGGGATGGATGCTTCAGAAGCAGGGGGCTTGGGAGGAGGCTTCAGCTTGGTTTCTCAAAGTGGCCGCCGCCTATCCCGACGATCCGTTAGCCGCCACCTCGCTCTACGCCTCGGGTGTCTGCCTGACGCGTTTGAACCAAAGTGAGGCGGCACTGCGTGACTGGACCGCGCTTTTGACTAAATATCCCGAGAGTGCCCTGGTGGCGGAGACCCTGTATCAAAAAGCGATTGAGGAGGTGCGGATTAAACAGTTCCGCGCGGCTGGCGCGACGCTTGATGAACTGGCGCGTCGTTTTCCAGAAGACCCGCATAAGGCGGAGTCCTTGTACTGGCGTGGAAACATCTATCGTGAGTTGAACGACCTCGTTGAGGCCGAAAAGATGTTCAGGGCATCGCTGGCAGCTCAGCCGTCAAAGGAATTTGAGAGGGAGTGCATGCTGGAGCTGGGGCTATTGCTGCAGTCAGTCAACAAAGGCGAGGAGGCGGCGGAGCTCTTCAACCAGTTGCTTGACTCCAATGTCGCCGAAAAACTGGGTGAGGATAAACTGGCCTGGCTGGCCGAGTTTCAGCATCGTAGCAAACATCACGACTCAGCCATCAAAGCCGCCTATGCTCTGATAAAAATGAAACCTGATAAAGGTTGGGAGCAGACCGGCTGGTGCATTCTGGGGCGCATTCACTGCGAAAAAGGGGAGCGCGATCCTGCGATTTATGCCTTTCAGCAGGCGGTTGCCACGGGTGCGTCCACGGATTACGGCACTGAGGCGGCGTTACGCCTCGGTGAATTGCTGACCGACTCAGGCCGCTATGAAGAGGCTGAGAGGAGTTTTACTGATGCCGCCGCGCGGGCCGCCGCACCTGAGATGTTGGGCATGCGTGCCCGAGCCTATGCTGGCCTGGCCCATAATGCGGAGCTGAAAGGCGATTTAGATGCGGCGTTGCGCTATTATATCAGCGTGGGGATTCTCTTTGATCATCAGGAGATTGTTCCGGCAGCTCTCAGCAAGGCGGCTGAACTGCTTGATAAGCAGGGGCGGCCAGATGAGGCCAGTAAGATGCGGGATGAGTTGAAACAGCGTTATCCCAATGTGCTGCCAGCAGCAGGATAAATCTGGGTGAGAATTTGATTTTAACCCCGATCTTAATGAGAGGGAGGATGGGTGACATATGGTTCCAAATGGATTCAATTATCGTCGACAGCAGAGTGAACACCACTGGGCGCTTGCGGGAATGGCAATTTTATTCTCCGCGATCCTCCATGTTGTGTTTATCTATTATTTCGGCGACTGGAACTTCGGAGGTTCAACACGCGTTGCTCAAAGAAGCCGCGAGTGGATGATTTCCAACAAAGTGCCTTCCATGCGTGTTGAAACACTCAGTACTGATCCAATGCGCATCATTGATAAGGTGCCCGGCGAACGCGACACCCCCAGTCGCGGACCGATTGAGGTCAGTGACCGAGTTAACTCACTCAGCCAGGAGGCTAACCCTGCTCTCACGGCACCGCCCCCAATCCCGCGCGAAGCGCTGTCACCGGGGGTTCCTGCTCTGAGTGAGACCAGTGCCGCAGTGGTTGATACAACGCCCTGGATGCCGCGCCAGGAGATAAAACAGATCTTTGATCGCACGGTTCAGGATGAGGTAGCCGCTCTGCCCCGCCGCGAAATTCCGATGGTCGAGCGGATTCAGGCGGCACCGGATATTGTGCCCTCGATTGATCTGGTTGGGCGCAAGTTCGGCAAAGAAGTAGAGCCTCCCAAACCACTTAAAGCCTCCGAGGTTTTTGACACGGAGATCGTCAAAGGCACATTCGCCAAGCCCGCAATCGTACCGCCAGTGGTCCCTGATGGCCCATCAGGTATTACCACAGGCAACAAGTTCGCTGACCAGCCAGGTGATAAACGCGCCAGCTCAGATACGGGTAAGCCTGGGATTGTTAAGCCCAACCCTGACACTTCCGCTACTGGCACCAGTACAGGTACTGCTACCGGTGTCGCTACCGGTATCGCTGAGATACCCTCACTGATTTCTCCGTTATCGCTGGAGGAGAGGCTGACCCGCAGGGCGCGAGAGCAGATTGAGGCGATTGAGAAAGCGGCTGATTATCAGTCAATCGATGATCTGCTGGCAGTCGGGCTGGAGATTTACCGTGATCCCAAGGAGCTAGGGCAGATCTATTTCCGGGTTGCGATTCAGCCCCGCTCAGATAAAGTGATACCGATTGTTGCCAAGGATATTCTTTGGATCCAGGATGTCTCGGGCTCTATGACCTCGGAGCGCCTCGCATTCTGCCGCAAGGCGTTGCTAGATGCGATTGCCACCATGAATCCTCAAGACCGCTTTGATGTGATCGCTTTCCGCGATACATTTGAGAGCTGTTTCTCTGTTTGGACACCCGTCAACCCGGAGAACATCCAAACCGCAGCGAATTTCATCTCAAAATTACACTCGTACGGCCAGACCGATGTCTTTGGATCACTGAGTGCTGTGATGAAACGCGAGCGTGATCCAATGCGCCCAATGATCGCCTTTGTGGTGACCGACGGCAAACCAACGGTCGGCATTGTTGGCAGCAGTAAGATCATCGGTAATTTCACTGCTCTCAACAGTGGATTGATGTCGGTTTACATGTTTGGCACGGAGAAGGATGCCAATGCCTACCTGCTGGATATGCTGACTTACTGCAATCGCGGCAAATCCTATATTTTAAATGGCAACCGCTGGGACATACCGCCCTCAATGGCAACCTTGTACAATGGAATCCGCAATCCGGTGATGGGAGATATCACGGTTGTTTTCGACAATACCTCGCGCAGTGAGGTTTATCCGCGCAGTACACCCAACTTATATCAAGATCAGCAACTGGAAATGCTCGGTATATGCCCCGAGGGAACGGAGGAACTTGTTTTTCAGGTGCGCGGACTGGCGGCTGGTAAAGGATACGACTCGATCTTCCGCCTGAATATCCAGAAATTCGCGAAGACCGGTTCGCCGCTGATCAAACAGCACTGGGCGCGGCAGAAGATGTTTTATCTAGTGGGTGCGTACACCATCAAACCGCACCAGCAGACCTTTGCTGAGATGCTTAAAATCAACCGGCAGTTCGGAGTGGAAATTCCCTATAAAGTTGAGTTGAAATAAAAACGCTTCGCGTTTTAAAGAAGCGAGGTTAGTTGTGGCGCGAAAAAACGATGGGGTAACTTGAAGTTCGGCAGCATAGAAATCGGAAGTCGTGAAGCCGTGAAGTCGCCAAGCCGATCTCTTTCGCTTTTCAATATCGATTCCGACAGCGACCCCGGGTTATAGGCACGAAACTACGACCAAGTGATTGAGTTACAGGCAAGGCCTACTTTTCTTCGATCCAATAAAGATGCGTCTTGGTGCGCAGGATGAGCGCATTCCCGGCGACAGCCGGAGAGGCCATAAAGCCAGCGTTTAAATTATTCTCCGCCAGTTTTTCAAAGGCGCGTCCAGCGCGGATTATAGTAGCTTTGCCGGAGACGCTAAAAAGGTAGATCCGCTCGCCATTGTGAATGGGTGACGCTATATAGCTGTTGCGCAGAGCCTCCCGCCAAACTTGGATACCGGTTTTTATTTCAATGCAGTTCAGCGCACCGTGATCAGAGAGCATATAAAGTAAGCCGTCCAATGCGACTGGCGAGGGGGTGTCCGGCACATCTTTGCCCTTGATGCGCCACACCACATGTGAAGCGGTTACATCGCCCTCTCCATCTGGGCGGATGGCCAGCATCTCAGCCGCGCCGTGGCCGGTCACAGCCAGCACCAGACCATCCGCATAAACCGGAATAACCACAGGCGTATGCGTACTGCTTTGTATCCGCCAGATCTCTTTGCCGCTCTCCGGTTCATATGCAAAGAGGACGTTGGATGCGGGCGAGATTAACTGCGATCGCCCTTTGACATCAATCACAAGCGGCGTGGTAAAGCCTTTGCGAAAATCGCCCTCTCGTTTTGGCTGACCTTGGTCATTCAGATCTTTCCACTGGATCTCCCGCTTGGTCGTCCAGACGCTCTTGCCGTTGTGCTTGTTGAGTGCGGCCAAATACTGTTGATCTACGCCATCGAAGGTCAAAATGAGCAGATCTTTATAAAGGATAGGCGACGAGCCCGGTCCGCGGTAATGGCGGCACGGAAGGTCGTCACGCTGCCAGATCAGGTCACCGTTTTCTGCATTGAGGCAGGCAGTGCCATAGCTTCCGAAATGGATATACACCCTGCCCGGCTCAATGGCAGGTGAGGGTGAGGCATAGCCATTGACCGAGTTCCCGAGAGGCTCTGGCGTGTCGGTATGAAACAGCCGTTTTTCGATTATAATCTTCCCTGACTCCGCGTCCACACAAATCGCGAAGAAGTCCTCGCCTTTCTCGGTGGCACAGGTCAACCAGATCCGCTTGCCTTGCACTGCGGGGGTTGACCAGCCTTGGTTTGGCAGCGCTGTTTTCCAACGGACGTTCTCAGTTTCGCTCCAGTGGAGGGGCAGGTTTGCACCTTTTGCCGTGCCATCTCCCTGAGCACCGCGGAACATGGTCCAGGAGTTTTCGGCAAGAGCAGACACATGAATCAAAATCAGAGTCACGAACAACATATAAAAATTTATTTTCATGGTTAAAAGGATAATATAATGGCGTGATAGAGTCAAGCATACGAATTGATACGAATTGAAACTACGCTGGCAGCGTAAAGAAAAACAAAACTGCTCAGGTAGTTAATCGCTATAAATGCGGCTACCTGAGCAATAATTAATTACTTTATTAAAAGCTGTGTGCCGATTATCCGTTTGGTGTTGAGCGTACCGGCTATTGACCAGTCTATCGTGTAACTGCGACTGTCAAGCGGCTTGTCCTCCTCTGCTACCACCCGCGACTGAGTGCGCGTGTCCAGATCAACTTCGCTCGAATAGCCCACAAACACATCCGCCGCTCCGCTACTCACTGCCAGCAGCAACAAAGCCGCGGCCAGCATACTTGTCCCTTTACTCATCCACTTGGTTGTCTTCATTTTGTTGTCGCCTTCTCGAATGAATCGACGGAATCGAGATATTCGATTGATTTGTCGCTTGTACGGCTTGAAAAAACAAACAGCTGTTCTTTTTAAAAAGTTATAAATTCAGTATGTCCGCCGGTACCCGGTGGACGAAACCAACGCGTCTCTGGACGCGTCATCCACCGCGTAGCGGAGGATATACTTGTGCTACGCATCTAACGCAACGCTCCCGATTAAGAGAGGGAGTGCTTTCGCGCCTTTATTTCCCCCTCTCCCTTTGGGAGAGGGTCGGGGTGAGGGTAGCCGTACCCGGCTATGGCAGGGTCCTCACAAGGCGGAAGCCAACGCCGTTGTAGTTCCGGCTCGACGGCAAGTTACTGTTACGAGACGCCGAACGACAGTTCGACGCGGAGTAGTACCAGCCTCCACCCCGTAACACGCGGCGCGAACCCGACACCGCCCCTTTGGGATCATCACCTCCGGACATCGCGTCTGCAAACCAATCCAAACACCACTCATACACATTACCGTGCATATCGTAAAGTCCCCATTCATTCGGCGCGTACGACCCGACCGTTGCCGTGGCGTTCTCCGTAGTACAACCCGGCGCGGGATCAGTCGTCCCATTGATTTTGCCGCCGTTGTACTGATAACGCCCCAACAGATCCAGCCGCGCATCGGAGTTCGAGTTTGTAAGGTTCATCGTGCCATCGTTCAACGCCCCGGAGGTGCCAGCGCGGCAGGCATACTCCCACTGCGCATCAGTCGGCAGATCAAACCCCACTAACCCGGCCTTGCTCCGCAGCCGCCATATAAAGGTGTCCTGATCCACATTATCATCCGCGGGCCAGCCCGCCCCAGCCGACGAACCCCGAATATCATTATAAGACACCTGCTCCACCGGACGGGTGAGGTTGTATTCGTTGTTATTCCATCTGGAGGGCCACGACTGAACATCGCCCATCACCTGCTGCCACTGACTCTGCGTCACCTGGTAAACCCCTACGTAATAGCCCTTGGTCAGCCATGTCCGCACCTGCGCCTCCTGGGCGCCATTACGCCCGGTTTCATTGGAGGCGAACCCATCCAAAAACCTTCACCACCTGTAGAATCAATCCTCCGC
>JBAYXX010000013.1:0-55761 GCA_041673345.1 Kiritimatiellia bacterium | reverse complement strand
ACGTTTTTACGAAACACTGTAGCCTCGGTCCCGGCCCGCCGCCCTACAGCTGCGGCTCGTATTGCAACCCAACAGACGCTCTCTCCGACAAAGTTTACGGCAAAGCCGGCCTATTGCCCGGGGTCGGGGTCGGGGTCGCTATCGGAATCGGTATCGAAAAACGCGTAAAAAACGACTCCGACTCTGACTCCGAGTTGCATGGCACCACCTATCGACTGCGAAACCGACCTTCATCCAGCACATGCCGCTCATAGAGCGGCTACTACACTATCGGCCGACACCGTTACTTGGATCCTGTTCCAACTTTATACAATTGGAGGCGCGGGATATATAGGATGATGACAGCCCGAATGACTATCCACGCCGAATCCTTAACTTTTCATCTGCCAGGGAAATATTCGAAGGAGAAATGGGAAGCTGTCAAGCATAATGAAGTTTGTCGCATTTAACGTTGCAATCCAGCCCAGCCTTCAGCTTTTCCTGAAGTGTTGCCAAGCTCCCAGTGTACACATCGCGAGGAAGGGTGCCTTGCGCGCGGCAGATAGCAGCGGCGATCCCTACGACTTCGCCCATCATGCCTGTTGTACACTGAACTCGGAACATGGCGAGGGATAGGTGACTTTGGCTAACGTTACGACCCGCCATGAACAAATTGCGAATATTGTTCGAATAGAAACAACGGTAGGGGAGATATCTTACCGGATGCTGCTGTTTCAGATTGTGATGAGCAACACTGCGAAAAGGCCACTCTGGAAACTGTTCCGCGTTTTTGGGAGAAGGCACATGAATATCAACTCCCCATACACAGCCTACGGCAGCGTCTGGGTACACCTCGCCTGACTCAATATCCTTTTGGGTGAAGATAAGATCTCCCTCCAGACGGCGTGACTCGCGCTTGCCAAGATTATAGGTCACCCAATCAAGCTTTAGATTCTCATATTTCTTTCGATTATGATGACGGTTCTTCTGAAAATCCCAGTTTCCATATATCACGCGGAACCATGAATCGCGAATAGACTCTGTTTCGGCCGCATTGTTTTCGAAGAAACCAGCCTCCCAGTTCCAGATTGACCCAGTGGCATTTTGGCAGGATTCCTCATTGAATTGTACGGCCCAAGGGCAAGCAGGAAATGGTGAACTATCGGAGGTTACCTTTGAACTCCATGGCAGGCTAGCTCCTAAAACCTGCTTGTCTGCCTTTGGCGGCGCACTCGATTCACCAAACTCCGACTGCGCTTCACGACCCATACGGAATTTGGCCCTGGCCATAACTCCAAGATTGCCGTCTCCTGTGCAATCTGCAAATAGTGGCGCCTCCAGCAGTAACTCCGTGCCAGTTCTCTGTTCGACCGCCATTATGGATTCAATGATTTGATCTTTTATCTGAATCTCCGTGACCTGAGTCAGCAGGAATAGATCGATGTTCTTTTCGGCTTCCACCAGGCCTTGCTTGCCACGCTTATCAGTCTTGATTAATTGCACGATATTTCCAATTTTAGGATAGAGCGGATGATTTGTGGCTCCAGAGATTGGAATGCCGATTTCAGAGCTGCTGTTTCCACCGAGAACAGGGCGGTTATGCACCAGCGCAACCTTGCATCCAGATCGTGCTGCGGCAATGGCGCAGCATATCCCCGCAATCCCACCACCGGCAACCACAAGGTCGTATTGCTTTTTGATCGCCGTCTTTATCGATAAACCAAGAGCTTTTCTGCGAAAATCCCGCAGATCCTTGCCCGCCTCTGGCGGAGTGAACTCGGGATCGCTGGAGAGGATGATGGCTTCGCAACGGCCTTCGAAACCAGTCAGGTCATTTAGGGTCAGTTTGACTTTCCCCGCATTGAGTTGTAAGAGGCCGCCGTCCTGCCAATGCCAATCGCCCTTTCCAACACCAAAATTCGTAGCTAGCATATGCTCGGCAATTTTTAGACGGAATTGGCCAGGCCCGTGCGGATGAACCCAGTCACGTGTTCTGACCCATACGCGGTACTTGGCGGAACATGGAATCTCTATAGTTGTTGATGCGTCTTCAACAGGAACGCCAGCGCCATGGGCCAGCAGGTAGGCGGAGCCTATCTGGTCGAATGACTGCGTATCAAGCACCCAGCCGCCCAGATCTTTAAATGTTTCCGTATCGACAAGGAGGCTGTGTCCGTTTTCTGATGCCTGACAAAAGGCCGTCATTGGTAACCACGGTAGAAGCACTCCACCTGCCACAGCACTACCACCCATCATAAAATGTCTTCTGCTTGTGTTGGTGTTCAGCATCTCTCTATCATCAGGCTTTCTCATAACGTGTTTTTCCTTATGTCGAACTATAAAATTATCGTGTATGCGGCTTTTCCCGTAACCGCTCTTTGAACAGCGCGCCATCCTGCTGCTTTATTTGTACGCGCTTAGATCTTTGAGACGGATCACCTGCCGGATCGCCTTCATCTCGGTCAAATGCAGCGCGCGAGGCGGCAGCGACACCGCCACGCCCGTGACCTTGATCGGATAGGCCACAGCCGTTCTTTTTGATTTTTCCCAGAGGTTGTCGATACTGCCCGTCGACAGGTCGGGCACCGGCGATTTCTCTGTGATCGGCATGCGTAGAAAGTTCCAACCCTCAAAGTTGATTGTGGCCAAACGAGCATCGTAATCAAAGACCGAGCCGCCATGATCGGTGGTGCCGCACGACAGGCGTCTGATTCCGTTGGCATCCTCAATCTCCCAGTACACTTCGCCCCAGCCCGAATTGCCCTTGACCCACAGCCCCAGAGTCGTCGGCTCGCCATCGACAGTCACCGGTTCGTTCAGACGCAGCACGGCGTACTCGCTCATGATATCTGGCAAGCCTGCCTGCGGATGCAGCTCGACTTCCAGGCACTCTCCTTTTTCCTTGTCTTTCACCTGGCGCAGGCTGAAGGTGCCAGCGGTGCGGTATGGTAGAGTCGATTTTTTCTCTGTCCACGTCGTCTCTTCCAAGAACGGATCCTTTCCAAGGACTAGCTGCCAGTCGTCCACCCGATCCATGGCGGTGACTATCCGCAGGTTGTCGGGAGGCGTGTCCTCCGGGTAAGTCCGACGACCACTGCTGAGGGTGCCGACTGTGCCGTCGGTGATGAGGTATTGTGCCGCCGGCCCGGCGGTCATGTGGAATCGCTTTAGAAAGGTCGAGGTTTTTTTGACTCGTCCGTACAGATCAACCAGCTCGATATCCGCGCCTCGTTCGAAAATCAATTCAAGTTCTGCCGTGCCGCGCCCAGTCCAAACTGTATAGACTCTTCTTCCGTCGGGACGGGAGAATTCCAAGGCATACACAGAGTTGCACGCGGTGGGCATTTCCCGAATAAACGTCACCCGATCAAGAATCCGGGTTAGCGTTGCCACGGCAACGTAGGATTTTTTCGGATACAGAAGCGGATAGCGTCGGCAGAAACACACCGCGCCCCAAAAGCTGGAGTTATACACATTGCCGGCATCGTAAAGCCCCCCGAGGTTTATGTATGGCGAACTGTAGGCAAATGCCAGCAGCATGTCGCGCGCATACCACTCAGCCTGCACCTGCTGTCCCAGCAGGCGGTCGTGACGGTAGTTGACCTCCGGACAGCAGGCGACCCCCCATTTATGGTAGCCGTATTTCCTGGCGACCTCCCGCAGCATCCAACCGGCCTGAAACCCGCCCGCCCATAATTTTTCAGGCTGTCCCGTGCGTCCGACGGTTTCCACGCCGACATAATCGGCATACGCCTCCGGAAACTTCCGGCGCAGCAGCTCGGCGACCAGCTCTGAGCATCCGAGGCTGTTTCCGACCAGGATCTTGAGCTGCGGGAAACTTTCTCTGAGGATGCGGGCATACCGCATCGCCTTCTCAAACCGTTCGTCCGCGCCAGGCTGTTCGTTTTTAGTATCCTGCGTCAACCCGATCAACTCGGGGGCTATCTCGTAGGGTCTTTTCGCGCTCTCATAAAAAATCATGGCGTGATCGTTATGGGGGTAGCGCGTGAGAGCATCCGCAATATACTTTTTGATATCCTCGTCAGACTTTTCTTTTGCCAGCATGGCTTGGGGCCAGGCCAAAGAACCGCATGTGGTGGTGAACTTCCACGGCGCGCACTCCGCCTCGGTCGCAAACCCCGCGCTGCCGCCGCACCGGCGGAACCCCGCTTTCAGGGCCAACGGCCCAGTGATGGCAAGGTCGCGTGGAGAATAATGCCAAGGCCACTGCCCTGTGCTGAATGGCGACTCATAACCTGCCTGGCGCGTGTCGGGGCCGAGCAGCGCGAACGAGGCCGTGTGACTGAGGAGGACCCTTTGTCTCTGTCGCAGCTCAAACACGATTTCGTACCATCCCAGCCTGCGTTGAATTAAGGAAACCAGCACAACACGCTCGCCCTCTCCGGCTTTAAGAGAGATCTTTTCCGAATGGTCGCCGACTTTTTTTCCCTCCGCGTCGCGGATAGTCCAGCCCAGCACATAGTCGCCACTCTGCCGGACGCGCAGGGCCACCGGCAGCTCCGGCTTCTCGTCGTTGTGAAAAATGTTGCCTGGCAGGTTCTGCCGCACCTCCATCTCCACCGGCGGCCTCTCGAGGGTGATCCCGAACACGTGGACACCGCTCCGTGCGGTGGCTAGCGGAAAATGTCGGGCATCTGTGAAAGGGTGTGCCAGCGGTGTCAGGCGCCCCAGCACTTCAAAGTCAAGGTTGGAGCTGACCGGCTCGCCCTGCGCTTTCGGCCCTTTGTCGTCAAAGACAAGGTCTTGGATCTCACCTGATTTGATTGGTAGTTCAACCAGCCAGAGCGGGACTTGCCCGTCGCATACGGAGACTGACCCGACCTGCCGGATCGTTTCAGGCGGTTTTTCATCGCCTCGGGGAAGCTGAATGGTGGTGTCGGCCAAGCTGTCGCGCCCGCGGCCTCCCCATTCGCTCCCACCCGAGGTGAAGCGGGTCAGTCGCACGGTGAGGGAAGCGTCCTTTTCCGGATTGTCTTCGAGGGCACACAGGATCCACGCGCGAATATATTGTTCGGGGGGAACCGCAAACAGGAATGATTCCTTCTGGCCGTCGAACGCGCTGCGGAATGTGTAGCCTTCAAAGAGTTCCGCGTGTTCCGCCGTTATTCCCAGATCCAGGTTGGCAGTGGTCGGCGGTATAAAGGGAATCGTCTTGAGCAGCGGTTCATCTGTCATCTTCAGCCGGACATCAGCCATCGTCCCAGGCAGGGTCATCAGTTCTAGATCAAGTGGGCGGAATCGGATATCGGACGACACCGGAGCGCAGACAGTTTTTTCCGCCGTGCTTCCTTCTGGACAGGAAAAGACAATTTCCTTTAACCCGCCATTAGCTGCGATGGTGCCGGCGTACTGGTGATCCACAAGGCAGTCGAGCCGCTCGCCATTGAGCCGGAACGTCAGCGGGAACCGGTATCCCCGGGCCGAGGGCAAGGTACCCCAGCCGGCAACTGTCGCTTTCCTGGCCGCGTCTTTCAGAAGATTTACGTTGGGCCGCACATATCTGCGCAGGTTTTCCCGCCGGCCTGTGGAGATCCCGGCGATTTCGATCCCGGCATCCGCCAGGACGCTGGTTATGAGCGTTGTTCGTTTGTCCTCCTCTGAGCTTGGGATGATCAGGCTGAAGGGGTGCAGGGTGATGGCTGTGCTGGAGCCGTCCAAGCAGTGTGCCGCCAACTCAAGTCCGTTGGCCCCGACAGTCAACCAGGTCTCGGCTGTGCCCGTGTCTGTCGGTACCGCGACCTTCATGACGCGCGGCTCCGCAGCGGGCTGCGCCTCCTCAAGTTTCGCTGACAGATTATCGATATAGAGATCCCCTCTGGAGTTCCAGATGGAGAGACGAGTGACCGATTCGCCGGGCTTGATAATGGCGTGTCCTCTGTAATGCCGCATTTCTTCAGTTGGATGTGCGACGTGGATGCAGTCCTTGCCGTTCACCCGGACGAGGATCAGCCCGTCTGGGCCTCTGCAGTCAAAGCTGATGTCCATGATTCGCTCCGCCGCGGACGGCTTGATGGCGAGGCGTTGCTCGAGCGCCCCGCGCGTAAGGCGCAGCTCATGATCCGCCGGATCGGCTGCTTTTGCGGCGATTTCCAGCTTGGCCCCTTCGTCATATGTATGGACAGGAGACCAGAATGCAGGCAGCCGCTTGCCCGCGATCGCCCATTTTACGATTTCTTTTTTCACAAGGGTGGTCTCTTCGAAACCGCCGTTCTGAAGGATTTCCTGTTTTCCGCGTCCACTTTGCTCGGCGGATACTTGCGCGATATCGGCTCCGAGGGCTGTCGAAAACATAAAGCTGGATAAAAGTGCGCATGGGAGCATGACTCCGAATTTTTCCATTCCTTTTATTCCTTTTCTTTTTGAAAGTGCTGTGCTTTTAAATAGGACAGGCAGGTCAAAAGTTTTTAATTATATAATCAGATTCAAAATATCACTTTTGCCAACCAGCGGCAAGCATAAGAATCAAAATTCAATGGTTTCTATTGGGCCGGGATTTTGCTTTAATATATGACTTATGGCGGCGTTAATTGATAGTCATGTGATTGAGGAGATTCGGGCTCGGGTTGATATAGTGGAGCTGATCGGCTCGAGACTGGAACTTAAAAAGGCCGGTTCCTCTTTTATGGGGTGCTGTCCCTTTCATCACGAAAAGACACCCTCGTTCAGCGTCAACCCTGTGGGTCAGTATTACCATTGTTTCGGATGCGGCGTGCATGGGGATGTGTTTAAGTTTCTGCAGGAGCAGGATGGGCTGACTTTCGTGGATGCGGTACGGGTGCTGGCTGACCGAGTGGGGGTGACGATAGAGAAAAAGTACGATCAAAACGCTAGTTCCCGCAAGATGCTTTATGCACTGCATGCCGAACTGGCCGCGTTTTATCAGCGCTGCCTGCATCAGAGCAAAGGGGCCGCCAGAGCCCGGGCCTATTTAGAAGAACGTAAGCTGGATGAGAAAACAGTTGAGAGTTTTAGTATAGGGTTCGCCCCGGCGCGTCCGCGCAACGCAATCTTGAAGTGGGCTGAAAAGAACACCCGCCCTGTGGAGCAACTGGTTGCCGCCGGAGTTGTCCTGCCGCCACGCGAGGGGCAGCGTGGCGATGATTACTATGACCGGTTTCAAAGTCGCCTGATGTTTCCGATCTGCGACACTCAGGGGCGGGTGGTGGCTTTCAGCGCGCGCGTTTTAGAGCAAGGCAGCAAGGCAGCCAAATATGTAAACAGCCCTGAGACAGATATCTTTGTCAAAGGGCGGGTGCTGTACGGCCTGGACAAAGCCGCCGCGAAGATCGTCAAGCATCCGCGCCGTGAGGCGATTATCTGCGAGGGACAGATTGATGTGATCCGCTGCCATGCGGCAGGATTTGAAACAGCGGTGGCCTCGCAGGGCACCGCTTTCTCCAAAGAGCATGTCAAACTGCTGAAACGCTATGCGGATTGCGTGGTTATTGTGTTTGACGGCGACTCTGCCGGTAAGAAAGCCGCGGTCAGAACTGGAGCATTACTGCTGGAGGAGGAGATCCCCGTCAGGGTGGCCTCACTTCCGCCAGGTGAGGACCCGGATTCAATTATTCGCAGCCGCGGATATGAGGGTTTTAAGGCGATTCTTGAGAGCGCTCTCTCTATCACCGCCTTTCAGATCGCTTGTTTGAAAGAGCTGGAGCAGGCCCCTGATTCAATCGACGCCGTGAGCCGTGTCACGCATGGCGTGCTTGAAACCCTGGCAGGGTGTTCCAGCGCTGTTCTGCGCAGCTCGCTGCTGCAGGAAAGCGCTGATCTACTGCATCTGCCCCTCTCGGCACTGACGGATGATCTGGAGGCGTTGAAGGCGCACATCAGTAAACGCAAGCGTTATGCTGAGAAGCCATCCTTCCCTGCGCCGCTACAGACGCGCGCGGGGGCTGCGTCCGATGATGAGCCGCCCATTCCAGCTCTTCCGCCTGGTCCAGTGGACGATGAGGATTTTGATCTTATCCCTGAGTGTGCGGAGATAGCTCGCGCTGCGCCGATCAAACCGCCCAATGAGGCGGAGATGCTCCTGTGTGAGATGTTGATTGCGCATGAGCAGGAGGTGCCCGTACTGAATCTGGTGATCAACCACCTGCCTTATGACCTGATCGTCCACCCCTTTGCGAGGGGGGTGGTGCGAGCGATCATTGAGGGGTGTCGGAGTGGACGTGACATGCTGGCCGACCTCTATCGTAAAACCGAGGCTGAGCTGGTGTCGGTCTTTGATGATTTGCTCAACCACAAGCACAAGATGCTCTGCGCCACCGAGGCCACTCCGGAAGAGGCGGTTCAGGATATTATCAAACGGTTGTGGATCATCCATTACCGTAGTGAACAGGGGGCCCTTCCAGCCGAGTCAACTTCGGAGAATGATATGCGGCGTCTTAAACTTTCGTGTTTGATCAAAGAGCTGGAAACCGGGGCTTGGAGTCGGATTAATAAATATATGCAGATTCCTGAAGCGACGGCTTTAACAGCATCAGTACGCCGGGAGACGGCTAACTCTGCGGAGTTGCATGATGCTGAACCTTCCGAATATGAAGCGGATAACGCATTCGCATGTTCTTATCCAGATGAATTTCAATCCAGTGAGTGCCCTCCTGATGAAACACTAGATTTATGAAGACCTCCACTGTTGTGGCTACCTGCTTCTGGCTTTCGAGCTTGATCGGTACGCTTTTGCCCTGCCCCACCACGGTGATGCCGTCGGGGCCGATGATCTTGGATTTTTGTGAAAACTCGCCTTCTCCGGCGCACCAGCGATTCATTAGGCAAATTTTAGGGCATACTGGCTGCTCCGCCGGGAGGGTGAGACCATCAAAAATACCTATTAACATGAATTTTCCATTACGTTCCTGGCGAACATCATCGCACAAAACACTGGCTTGTAAATCTGGAATCATTGTTACCTCACAGTTGTACTACGTTGGTTGCGAGCTATGCTCGCGTAAAATTTAATTTTTTATCAGATTATAAGTATACGAAATTACCGCAGAAGAGCAAGGAAGAATTTTACTAGTTCGCTAAATTGTAAAAATGCATTAATAATATATTCAAACTCCTTCTCAGCCGGGTTATAGCTCGGCTGGGTTATACCGATCTTGTAGCGATTGTAATCATCTATGGCTTCGTGGTTGAACGGTAGCCTCGCAATCTTAGCTGCATTGCATTCTGTCGCATTGGTCGCTCACAGAGCGACTACTACAATGCGCAACAAACTGCAATGCCAAACCGGCTGCAAGAATCGTCATAGGTGTAGTAGCCGCTCTATGAGCGGCATTGCCTTGTCTGAAAACGCCGTTATCATAGCGCAGCTTGCGGGCAAATGGGGTGATTTGGATATCCGCGGATATCCGCCGGGGGGATTTATGGATGGTGAATTGTAAATTGTGGGTTATTTTGAGCTGGCCATATGTCGCCAAGCGCAGCCAGTATATCCGCTATGCGGTGGATGCGCAAGTATATCCTCCGCTACGCGGTGGATGCCAAGTATATCCTCCGCTACGCGGTGGATGCCAAGTATATCCTCCGCTACGCGGTGGATGCGCAAGTGTATCCGGGCTATGCGGTGGATGCCAAGTATATCCTCCGCTACGCGGTGGATGCCAAGTATATCCTCCGCTATGCGGTGGATGCGCAGTATTTTTCTTTAACGCAGCCATGCTTAGCCTTTGGTTCAGACCTACTACTCTACGCTTCGTTTTGTGAGTAAAAATTGGTTGCCTGCCCGTGCGTTGCACGCAGACCTACTATAAGACAGGCGGCTTGTTTCGTCATGATCCACCGCGTAGCGGCGGATATACTTCGTATCCACAGTTTGTTCGCCAGCAGTATGTCCGCCGCTATGCGGTGGACGAAAATTCTCACCTAAACAACTCCAACCAGGGTGCTTGGGCCACACATTGGAGATTTTCCTGTGAACCCCGACGTCCCTGTCGGTTTTTTGTTGATCGCCTTCATACCACGGCGCAGCTCTGCGAAGCAGACGAAGACGGGTCGGCTTTTTTGAATTATCAATTATCAATTATCAATTATCAATTATCTTAGCCGCCTTCATGCCACGGCGCAGCTCTGCGAAGCAGACGAAGACGGGTCGGCTATTTGGTCATTTGGGACTGGTGGCCGCGTCGGAGAAGCCCGGCACAAGCCACTGGGCGTCTTAATCGCCTTTCGGCTATTTGGTCACTTGAGACAAAAACTATTATTTGACAAGCTGAACAAACTTGCACTTGGTCTTAATCGCCTTTCGGCTATTTGGTCATTTGAGACAGTATGCCTTTTTAATTGTTGAAAGTCAAGGGGTTACGAGGGCGTTTTGGAGGGAGACCTTTTTTGATGCTTTTTTGACACTGTTTTTCACAAAATGTTACAACCTGAAAATGGTTAAAACGTACTTTAGTCATTGAATAACAACAACTTAAAAATCTCGGAGGCAGACAGGGGTTTTTGGCTGTTTTTGCCTGCCTCCAAACTAGGGCTTTGGGGGTGTTTCTCATCTCTCACGGAGGCGCAGAGGTCTCTGAGAGTAGCAGTATATTACTCGAAAATCTCTGCTGCTCTGCGAGAAATATTTTTAAGGTAGAAACCAGCTGTCGCTCCCTGAGCTTTAGCGATCAAGAAATAGAGGGGTAGAAAAATCTGTTGTCTACCTGTGCGTAGCACGCAGACAAGCAGCTCTTTGTCATGAGCTTTGTCGGGATGAAATGGATGCGCTACGTTGTTTTAAGGTAAAAAATGTAGAGGTAAAAAATGTGCATTACTTAGGGATGCTGTGCACCAGCTTTGCGCCTTTGAATCGTTGCTGGGAAGCTCTGAGAACTCTGAGCCTCTGTGAGAGATAAAATTGGCAGTCTGCCTGTGCGTTACACGCAAGACAGGCGGTTTGTTTCGCAAGCATCCACCGCATAGCGGCGGATATACTTTGCATACACAGTATGTCCGCCGGTACCACCCGGTGGACGAAAAAGCAGCGCGCTATTTACTCAGCATCCACCGCATAGCGGAGGATATACTTTGCATCCACCGCGTAGCGGAGGATATACTTTGCATCCACCGCATAGCGGAGGATATACTTAGCATCCACCGCGTAGCCCGGATATACTGACTACGGCATCAGAAAGAAGGGTTCAAATTTATTTAACTCCAAGGCGCGAATATATTTGCAGACTTCAGTTTCCATCACCTTGCGAAAGTCAGTATGTGATTCACCTGCCTTGAGCGCAAAGCGCCGCTTCATGCTCTGTTCATAGACCATGAAATACGGTTTGCGGCCCTCTTCGGTCAGATAAGTTCCACCATTCTCTGGGTTGATCTCAAAGTGCTCAGGTCGTAGAATTTTGTGGTTGAGGATATTCAATACCAGCAGGTCGGCAAAGGCCGGGCGCAGCGGCTCAATCAAATCCAGTGCCAGCGACGGACGATTAACAGTGTCGGTGTGTAGAAACCCGATGGAAGCGTCTAAACCATGGGCACGGATGATACCCTCCATCTCGCCCAGCAGGATGGTGTAGCTCCAGGAGAGCAGCGCATTGGCCGGGTCGCGCGGCGGACGCCGTGTGCGTCCTTTGAAAGGGGTCTCCGCTGGAAAAAAACCGCTCAGTCGGTTGAAGTAGCGTGCTGCGGCAATGCCTTCAATCCCGCGGAGTTCATCATGGTTTTCCGCATTGGCCGCCCGCTGTGCAAAGTGTTTAAGCTCATTGCAGATGGACTCGTGTTCGCGTTCATCGGTCAAAGCCCGATTGGCGGCCAGGCGTTGCAGCACACGACGGGAGTTGCGGATTTTGGCATAGATCAGCGTTTGGGCCATGCCAAGGCAGAAGGTGTTGTCAGTCGCCTGCTCATACTGACGAATCCGCCGACGGGCGTTGAGGTTATTATCGCCCATCACCGCGCCTCGCCAGCGGCCATGCGAGCTGACAAAGAAACAGGGAATACCCAGATCCATCAGTTTTGTCAGTACTGGAATGGTGATTGACGGCTGACCGATGGCCACCACGCGATCAAGATCATGCAGCGGCACAGTGCGTTTTTCATGCGGCGCACCTGGCCCATCACCGGTCCGTTTAACTACCTCAAGTCGGCGCGACTCCAATCGCACACTTAGAACATCACTGGTTAAAATTAAAGAGGCCATATTTTTTGTTCCCTAATTGTTTTTCAAAGAGTTGTCTGTCGAGCTGTATCCTGTAGCCTTTTGCGCATTCGTGCCTGCCAATATTTTTCACCTCTAAGATTTTTTACCTCAAAAAACGCAGTGCCGCTCATCAGGCGTCGTCCGATTGGAAATCGGAGCTACGTTTTTCAAATAATGTACGCCAGCACCGTCTCCGGTCGCACCAGCGTACCGGCACTGAGCGCCTCTCTCACACAAGTAGCGCAGATGCGGTAGGCCACAATTGCATCTTCAGCGGGATCGATACGCTCATTCAGTTCTTGCCAAAAGGTTGCAAAAACCTCCTCTTCGAGGTCGCACTCAAAGACGCTCTTTTCGACCCGCACCCCATAATCGAGGCAGGTTTTCGCGATCCTGTGCAATCGTTTGGGGCTGGCGATATCGTATGCTACGAGCCAAAGCATAAATTCAAACTCCTTTTCGGCCGGGTTATAGCTCGGCTGGGTTATGCCGATCTTGTAGCGATTGTAATCATCTATGGATTCGTTGTTGAACTTTTGCCTCGCAATCTGAGCTGCATTATTATTTTCAATTCACGTAAATGCATCTCTCCCAGTTCGCACAGGGCGGAGAGCACTCGCATATGGCGTATCTGTGAATCGGTTCAATAATCCACCGTGTAACGGCGGATTTACTTTATACAAGTATCTCCTCCGCTACGCGGTGGATGCGCAAGTATATCTTCCGCTACGCTGTGGACAACAAGGATTTTGAATACGCGCCCATTCGCACAACACACAGCGGCGTTTTATTGCGGTGACCAGCTGTTTTAGTTGTGATAGTCCACAAACTCATAGTATTCTGGGCCAAACCTTGACGGTTCGTCCGCATTCTCTTCTACGAATCTAGCGACGTCACTCTGATTAAATTCAAATTCATCGGACCCTCCGCCGCGCAGAGCAGCCGTGTCGTCGCTGTTTTTGTTCTCAGCGAATTTTGTAGCGGAAGGTGTTATATCACTCCCATTGTTGTTGCTTTCTGGTTTCATTCTTTCACCACCTTTTCTGCATCAGACACCTTGCCTGAAAACGCCACTATCATAGCGCAGCTTGCGGGCAAATGGGGTGATTTGGATATCCGCAGATATCCGCAGGGGGATTTGTGAGTGGTGAATTGTAAATTGTGGGTTATATAAAATTATGTGCGAAGCGCTGTAGCCGAGCGCCGTGACCTCGGAGGGCTCGTTTTGGGGTGGCAGTCAAGCGGCTGCATCTTGCGCAGCTCTTGCTTAACTTGAGCTGGCCATATGTCGCCGAGCGCAGCCGTATATCCGCCGCTACGCGGTGGATGCCAAGTATATCCGCCGCTACGCGGTGGATGCGTAAGTATTTTTCTCTAATGCAGGGTAGTCTTTTCCTGGGAGCGCCGACGTCCTCGTCGGCTTTTTGTTTCAATCGCCTTCATGCCACGGCGTAGTTCTGCGAAGCAGACGAAGACGGGTCGGCTATTTGGTCACTTGAGACATGGGAAGAAGTCAGGCAATGTCGGTCAGGTCCTAAAGTCTTAATCGCCTTTCGGCTATTTGGTCACTTGAGACACGCTTCTTTAACATAAGCTCCTAAAGGAGCAGAAAGGTGTCATAATCGCCTTTCGGCTATTTGGTCACTTGAGACGCTAGACACGAACAGGTCCAGAAACTGATAGCTGAAATTAAGTCATAATCGCCTTTCGGCTATTTGGTCACTTGAGACTGCGCATGGAGATCTCTGTCGGAGCGGTCTCCAACCGGATGCGGTGTCATAATCGCCTTTCGGCTATTTGGTCACTTGAGACTGGAAGGAGCCATATGTGAATATGGTAGGCGTAGCGGCCTGTCATAATCGCCTTTCGGCTATTTGGTCACTTGAGATTGGAGTGTGCCGAGCACATGGCCGCCGCGCTTGCCGGTCATAATCGCCTTTCGGCTATTTGGTCACTTGAGACACACTGTCAAATCGAATAAAGAGATATTTAACCATGTCATAATCGCCTTTCGGCTATTTGGTCACTTGAGACTTGACAGGGCACGGGGTGAACAATCCCCGTGCCCCTTGGTCATAATCGCCTTTCGGCTATTTGGTCACTTGAGACTAAATTTGTGCACGTGTTTATTGTGCAGGAAAACAGCGGCCAGGTCATAATCGCCTTTCGGCTATTTGGTCACTTGAGACACGACCGACATGCAAACAATTGATCTTTTCCGGTCTGAGGTCATAATCGCCTTTCGGCTATTTGGTCACTTGAGACAGGTCAGGCTAAGCATAAACAAGTCGAAAACTTGATGTCATAATCGCCTTTCGGCTATTTGGTCACTTGAGACCATAGGCCTAGAGTTGCAAACCATTATCGACAGTGGTAAAGTCATAATCGCCTTTCGGCTATTTGGTCACTTGAGACCATTGTCGCCAGCGGCAAAGAGAGTAAGAATTTGGGCCTGTCATAATCGCCTTTCGGCTATTTGGTCACTTGAGACCCCTTAGACCTAGAGCCAATGGACCCTGACGCCCCTAAGCGTCATAATCGCCTTTCGGCTATTTGGTCACTTGAGACAAAAAAGCGGGCACCGCATTAATCCGAAATAGTATAAGAGGTCATAATCGCCTTTCGGCTATTTGGTCACTTGAGACTAAAGACTATGGTTGACAAGCGCAATGAAGAAAGATTGTCATAATCGCCTTTCGGCTATTTGGTCACTTGAGACAATAAAGGAAGCGAGTGTATACAATGTTAACCGTTAAAGGTCATAATCGCCTTTCGGCTATTTGGTCACTTGAGACCAACGTAAAGGCGATTAAAGAGAGTACAAGTTCGATGTATGGTCATAATCGCCTTTCGGCTATTTGGTCACTTGAGACTGCTTTATGCCGACCACATAGTTGATTGTCGCTATGTGGGTCATAATCGCCTTTCGGCTATTTGGTCACTTGAGACTTAACAGTACTCGTCAAAGGGAAGAAAGAAAACAAGTCGTCATAATCGCCTTTCGGCTATTTGGTCACTTGAGACCAGAAAAGAGCGGTTACTATGACATTAAATGAAGCATTGGGTCATAATCGCCTTTCGGCTATTTGGTCACTTGAGACAAAAGAGAGATACACAATGAAAAAAGCTGAAACAGTCAAGTCATAATCGCCTTTCGGCTATTTGGTCACTTGAGACGGTGATTGTTTTGAAACACTTGACCATTTTTCCACAGGGAGTCATAATCGCCTTTCGGCTATTTGGTCACTTGAGACAGTATGCCTTTTTAATTGTTGAAAGTCAAGGGGTTACGAGGGCGTTTTGGAGGGAGACCTTTTTTGATGCTTTTTTAACACTGTTTTTCACAAAATGTTACAACCTAAAAATGGCTAAAACATACTTTAGTCGTTGAATAACAACAATTTAAAAATCTCGGAGGGAGACAGGGGTTTTTGGCTGTTTTTGTCTGCCTCCAAACTAGGGCTTTGGGGGTGTTTGTGTGGTTTTTATCTCTCACATCAGGCTTCTCCCGCAAGCGGAACTACGCCCTGACAAGGAAGTCACAGCGGTCTCAACGTAGCACTGCCACACCCAAATCACTAAAAATTTAAAATGCGGAGTCCTGTGTTAAAACCGCAAGTCATGTTTTAAAAAGTGATCTTATGATAAGGGTATTTCAAGCGATTAGCGGCCCCACGCAGTGGGGATGAAATACCCTTATCCTTTCGCGGAGATTCGCGTGCAAAAACTCTGAAAACTCTGTGTTTCTATGAGAGATAAAAAATGGCTGCCTGCCTGTGCGTTGCATGCAGACAGGCGGCGTGTTTCGCAATGATCCACCGCATAGCGGAGGATATACCAGCATCCACCGCGTAGCGGCGGATATACTCTGCATCCACCGCATAGCGGCGGATATACTTAGCATCCACCGTATGTCCTCCGCTATGCGGTGGACGAAAAGCTGCATCCACCGCGTAGTGGCGGATATACTCTGCATCCACCGCGTAGCGGCGGATATACTTTGCATCCACCGCGTAGCGGCGGATATACTGTGTTGCTTTCAGTATGTCCGCCGCTATGCGGTGGACGGAAATTATACCCCACTTTCCATGTCCCGTTTTTCCCCATCCATTTTCACCTCAATGCCTGCACAGCAGTCATAGACTGGTCGGCTTGATGGTCATTGGAGACTCACTGATGCCGGCGGGGACGCCGGCGCTCCCAGGGAGGTGTTATGACAATGTTAATGGATCTCCAACTGTTTTAAGCTCCCGCCAAAGATCAAGTGAGAGTTTTGCCGAGACTCGGTTTCCTTTGCCGCCTTTAACATTTAAAACTGTGCCCTCTGGCAAAACATATTCGTTAACAAAGATTGCCAGCACGTGATATTGACCTGCCAGCAACACAATTTTCAGATGCAGCGGACTGCCCCATCTGTCACTGTCCCGACCGCCACCTTTCGCGCTCACAAATGTATTCCAGGTGCCAACATCCCGACTTGAATAACGCTGCGTCAGCGGCAAGCCGAAGGCCGGACGGAAGAGCTCTCCACCCCCTTTAAGAGGCACATCATGGTCGTTCTGGCCCCACTCTGAAGGCGTTCCGCTCTTTGGACTGCCACAACGATACTTTTTAAAGATATCAGCTGCCAAGCCCACGGCATCCTGCCACGATGCTTTACTGCCCCAGCAACAAACAGTGATATTTTGGCCTGTCAGTAATTCTTGCAGTTGTGCTTCCAGGGTTTCCATTGTTGTTGGCACCTGCCACGCTTCTCCGCCAACTACCAGAGACTCCGGCCATAAGCTGCCGTAGCACCGCCGGGAACGACTGCCCAACGAACCCAGCAGCAGGGCAGTTTTAAGAACATTAACCGGCAGCTGAGCGCCACCCTGAATACGTGAGTGATTCAGAATAAGGTCAAACTCCTGACCAGGTTCAACAACCCCGCGCTGCCCTGAACCAGGCGTATGTCTTTGATCACGCAGCGGCCAAAGAAAATAGTCAAAATCGCCTCCGGTCAAAGCTTTGCAGTCCTTGACTGTTGTGCGTAGATCAGCGGGCGACTTCACCCGCACATTTAATGCGCTTTTACGAGTCTCTTCCTGCTTGCCAATGCGGCCAAAAATAGCCTGCTCCTCTGCAAGCGAGCCGCCCATGACCCTGAACCAGAAGTGCAAGACTCCTCGCAGGGATGCCGGGCGGATCTCACCTGATTTCTGGTCAGCTCCCGAACTGATGCAGGGAGTAACCAGTTTGATTTTTGCAATTGCTTTCTTCATGGTAGCGTTACTCCTAACAGGGTGCCAGCTGCCTGAACTTTTTCAAGTCGGGCCAGCTGCTTTCCTTTTTTTGCTTTTTTTAATGTGTTCCATAAGGCTGCGCGTTCTGTAAAGAGGATCTCTAAAAGCGAACGCTGCTGTGACTCGCTAAGATCCGGCAAGGTGTTAAGCAGACCAGAGAACTCACCATCATCCAGTTTTTTCCAGTTGTAAACCTCCCGCTCTTCATCCGACATGGCCTCAAGTGCTGCCTCTTTCGCACGCTCCTGCAGCTGCTCTGCCTGTAGCAGCTCCATTTGGGCAACAGCCTGCGAGTCATCGTAAAACCATCCATAGCCATTGGAAGTTTTAGAGCCAAACCCAAAATCTTCAGCTGCCAGACGAACTGCCTCTTCCGCGAAAGAGAGCAGAGCTTCTTCAGAGAGTTCTGGAAATCCGGTCAGCGCATATTTCATGCGGATAACCGGACGGATAACAAACTCAAACATCGAGTTCTTCTCCACTGCGGGGAAAAACTGCGGATTGGGTCTTTCGTTATCCCACGGCTCCTGTTTGCCCTTGTAATAATCGGCGTGATGACAGTTGCAGATGTCGGTCACAAGCTCCACATATTCCAACGGCATGGCTGGCATAAAAGCCACCAGCCCGGCAAAGGTTGCCAGTCGGCCATCTTTTCCGAATTTCTCCGGCCACTGTTTTTCGCAAAAGCCATCCAGCGACTTGTCATTTGACGGAAAGCCAAACACTGCCGCAATCTTCAGCGCCAGTGATCCTGCCAATTCATGATCATCCTGATCCATGGCATCCGCCCATTCACACCACATGGCGTGACGAGCCACACCTTTGACAGCACTTCCCGGGATATAGGGAATGCCGGCATGAGGGTGCAGACACAATCCGGCATTCTCCATGATCCCACCAGCGTGGTTGACCATCATCGGCCCACCCATAACCAATTTGATTCTGCGCTCGCCTGGCACTATGCGTTCACATTGGAACCGCCCTGTCAGCGCACTGAGCTGCGGCTTTGATTTACGGGCAATGTTCACCAGAGCATCGCACTCATGGCGCTTTGAATTATCGCCAATATGGACAAACTTCTGTATGCGGAGCGACGGCGATTCAACAAGGTCGAACTCCTGCAGGCAAATATCCCGCTGCAGAGCATCCAACTCTCTTTTTTCCTGTGCGGAAAGGTTTTGGCGACCATAATCCATTAAAGAATCATAGCGCTGATAAAGCACCTTCATGCCCTGCCAACCGCTGCTCAAGGCTTCGCGTGTTTCTAATGAGGCTGTGACATACATAAAACTACTCCTTGTGCGCAAATCTGCGGAAATAACTCAGGTACTGCATTGCTTCGGCAGTCTGCTCACGCAGTTGACTTGAACTGGCACTCTGCGTTAAGAATTTAAGCCATTTCTCAGCGTCGTTCACCTCTGGCGGCAGATATGCAATTTCATGCGATGCAAGGTGCATGGCAACCGTGTCCAGAACTCGCTTCATGCCATCATTGGCATAGCGTTCTTTCGAGGTCTTTTCCAAGGCAAATGCCAGTGTCCCCAGAACGCCATGTTCACGGATAAGCGCCGGAATTTTTTTCGCAACCTGACCACTTTCCTTACCTGCATAGGTTACATCCTGAGTGCAACTCCAGGCGTTTTTAGCACGTATCTGTTCTAAGTTTTTCATTATTGAACCTCCACATCACAGAATCCAAGCCCGATTGTTTCATGGCCACCCACCTGCAAGACACCGCCCAGCTCGCTCAGCTTAGCGCTTAGAGCGGCTATGGCACCAGGCGCATCTTTGCCCCGCTGCTGCTCGGCAATCACGGAGTAGAAGAGGGTCTCAGAGGGAACCTGCTCCTGACTGAACAACCCGCCCTTTTCCGCAGTTCCGGTTTCGTCGTGAATACGGTTCCGAGTTACCACCTCGCAGGCGTTCTCAACAAAATATGAGAAAAGGCTGTTGCTCAGCACCACTAGATGCTGATCCACGCTTTGCCATAGCACGTTGTCTTGCAGAAGGCTTTTGAGCTGCGCGGCCACGACTTCAGAGCTGCCAATGGATTCAACCACATACTCTTCCAGAACGACCTTGCTCTCATAAGATACTCCGCTACCGGAGAGACATTGCATCTCCCCAAATACCGGAAGTTCGCTCTCAAGGGCTAGGCCCGCATCACGGACATACCGGTTCAGCACCAGCGGACAGGTTATCCATGCGAAACACCCTTTCGCGGAACGCACGGGAAATGCGAGTACACGGGCTTCACCTATCAGAAGAGTTCCAGCCTTAGCATCCGAGTCGCTTCCGCGACCAAACAGATGTTCCCCGATCTTACTGCGCACCACCTTACCTTTTTCGTCAAACTCATTCCAGAAATCGGAGAGAGTTCCCTTGAGTGCTGAGCCAGGGATGATGGGGATACGGGTGTGGCGTTCACGCATCACAGGCGAGTCCACCGCACCAACCGAGTTGCCGGCACCGACGTGCACCGGAGTTCTTGCAAACAGATACATAATACTTTTCTTCATAGTTATTTCCTTTCTATCAAAGTTAAACAATTACCAATTACCGCAAACACCAAGACCAAAACCTTTTTCCGCTGCAACACCGCTTTTGCAACGCCCGTTAAGCAGTTTGAGCAGAGGCTCTACACTCTGACCCGCCGGAACATCGAAGTAGTAAACCGCACCAGCCGGCACACAGAGGCGTGTGGGACGAGCGCCGATTTTGTCGTTACCACCATGCACCCGCCAACCTGAGTACTCCAACGGTTTCGGCACACTGGCCGCCACCAGTTTTCCCGGTACAGGCTGCTTTTCAAAGCGTACCCGCCACTCTTCGCGGGTCTCACCTGGATTCCGCTCTGGTTTACTAACCTGCGAGGCGCTGATTGACCCGTCCTCCGGGTTTATCCACCCAGGCAGCCAGCCGCGATTGAAGATTGAGGGCGTGAGTGTAACCCATTTAATCCGTTGCGAATTTCTGTTGACCGCCTTGGTCAGATCATCCAGGAAGCAGCTGTTTTTTTCGCCGCTTAAATAGGCAACTCCGCGTTGTCCACCCAAGATAAAAGAACAATCGCTCTTACTCTCTAAAAACTTACCCAGAACATCGGTGCTTTTACCTCCATCGGCATAGCGTTTGTTCTTGCACTTTGCAAGCCCGGCAAGGGTGTAGCCGTCGTTCAGGCGCATGTACTCGGCAAAGTACAACTGCCCCTCTTCAACCGTCCCTGTTTCGGCATTCAGTCCAATGCCAGCACGACTCTCCACAGTAAATATCTCTGAGCTTTTCCGTCCTGTAAGATCGCTCAAAGAGCCTTGCAGGTAGCGTACAAACTCACTTTTAGTGAGCCACGGCAGCGGCTTGTTCTTGGTGGCCTTGCCAGGCTTGAAAAGTCCTTTTTCAAGCGGAGCTGGCAGATCACCGCAGCCGTCCAGAGTGCCTGGCTCCAACAGACACAACTGATCTGATTGCGCATCCTGGCTCTCGCCCATGTATTGCAGGTCAGAGGGAGCTGGAAGATAGATCTCTCCAAGACTTGCTTTAGGGAAAAGGCCGGCGCTTTGAAGTCCGCCAAAGCGGAATGAACTGTTGCGATTGACATCACTCTTAGCAGCGTAGTGCTGATGTTCAAAATCAGAGTCCGTCTCTGGCCAGCGTTCATGCATTGCGCCCAGCAGCGAGTGATGAAACACTGCCGGCATGGGCCAGCGTGCGCCCTCACCGATCGATGATCCGTTCATCGGCTTGGCACTGCAAAAAAAGAGCACATCACGCGGTTGCACCGCTATCTCATACCATTCACTCATTATTAACGTTCTCCTCTCTGTCGATTCATAAATGCGGATGCTAAAAACAGGTTTGTGAAATCAGCGGGGTTTTTAACTTCAAACAGATGATCCAGGTAATCCTTTACAAAGGGATCAAACTGTTTACCCGTGTCCTCTTTTTCACAGAGCGTCTGCCGGCTACGCACATGCTGAAACTCCTTAAAAACAATACCCTTGAAGTCAGCGGGTGTTTCCTCTGAGAGTTGATAGGGCTGCAGCAATTGCGCCAACGCATACGGAAAACGGGAGGAGGCCTCTTCAGGAGCCGCCATAGCTGTATAGAGCTGATAGAGCTCAAATGCTTTTGATTCCCAGCCGGCACCCCAATGCAGGATTTCGCCTGAGCGTTTCAGCAGGCTGATTGCAAAGGCAGCGCGGCCACGCTTTGTTTTGGCGCGTGCTTCTGCAAATCGTGCCTCCTGAACAGTGCGCTGCAGCGGGAACATATAGTGCGCCACTGCAATGCCGCAGCTGGAGTCGAGTTCATAAGCAGACATTGTTTTGCGGAAGGCATCCCGCAACTCTTTGGCACAGTGCAGGGCAGAGTCAGAGGGGAGTAGTGCCAGGACATCATCGCCACCGGCATATACCAGAACTCCAGCATGATTCTTAACAATCTGGTCCGCCTCACATTCGGCAAACCCTGCCAGTGTTCTGCTGAAGAGAGCATACTCCTGCTTTGTTTTTAGTTTCTGAAGAGCGGCACCCATGCTGTCACCATCCATGGCAAGCACTGCAATGTAGCCATTAACTGGCTTGGGTTCACCTTCATCATCAACACCACTTGTGCCGTCCTGATTCAAGGCAGCCAGATCACGCGTGTTCACCATGCTCATATCATCCCAGTATTTGCGACGTGAAGTAAAGCGTTGGTTCAGATATTCTAGAGGAAACAGCCGTTTAATGCAGTTCATGGCACCAAAAGCTCCTGCGCCTTTCCAGAGATCGACATTTTTCGTCCAGAACTCCGCATCGCCAATGATCTCCTCTTTTCCTGAGAGAACATCCTTGGAGGCACTGACCAATGTTTTATCGGGAGTCACCTCACCGTTATGATTGAGCTTTACGCCCCACTGTGCAAAATCGCGTGTATTGCGACGGGCCGCCATTGATCGGCCAAGTTTGTCAACAGAGCCGGACCAATCAGCTTCACAGTGTTCCACGGCATGCCAGTTAAAAACTGGGAAGCGCTCGACTTGGTCGTTCCAGCGCGCCTCCCAAGATTTTTCCGCGCCGATCTTCTGCATCTTCTGCCAACAACACTTTGAGATAACTGCCAGCTCGTCTTTCAGGGCAGCTTTCGATTCCATAACAAGTCTCTTCAGATCATCTTTGTCGACAATCAGCATAAACACATTGGGCAATGTGGGGATGAGTCCCGCAGACGAACTGCGCTCATTAAACATTTCATAAAGCGGCTGTTTTTCCAGATTTGGAAAAACGAACTCGCAACCAGCCTCTTTAAAGACCTTCATGGCAGAGGCAGCCAGCCAGCTAAGCATGTAGCTGCCCGCCCACATATCGCGGGTGCTGCGTGCCTGGCAGACAAACTCCTGCACCGGCCCGATCTGCACCTTTAAAAGCATTTTTTTCACAATTATCTCCTTAGTTTTCGATGTAATCTCTGATGTGTTTAACTAAATTCTTGATCGCGGATCCCTCGATCAGCTTAATTTTCAAATCTTCGGCGCGTTTTCTATCATACCCCTGAAGTGGTTTGAAGGAAACTACGATGGGACGGGTGTACATCCCTGCATAATCTTTAAGACTATCCAATTTGTAAAGAACATCGGTTCCTTTATCTGTCATGCGGGCGGTCTTTGCCTCAACAATATACAGGTTGTTCTTATAAAGAAAAGCGGCGTCCAGTTCGTTCTCTGTGCCTGTGGGGCTGGTAATCTTTAAAGAGGTTGCGAAATCCTGTAGTCCAATATCTTTATCCAGCTCCTTCAAAGAAAGATGCACATACTCTTCCAACCAAAGGCCATTACAGTAATCACGGCTCTGCTGACTCTCAAACTCAACTCTTTTGTCATCATAATAGCTTATGAAATGAAACCGGGCAAAAAGCTCCAGAATTTTATCATGCTTCTCGGGAATGTCATTCTTGATTTTCAGTGAGTATGCGTCCGCCGCTTTTGAAGCTAGCAGATTGAGATAACCGATGCTGTCTTTATAAACGCTGAAATTTTCAAGCAATTCCAGGCACAGATCCCGGCTGTCACTATCAATCTTGAATTTTTTGTCGGTTTTCGGCTCCGCCAGATAACCATGTACCCTGAAATAATCTTTGAGTTTGATCTGGTCTTTGATCTTGTATGGCGGCTCCTTTTCGCCGGTAATCACCGTGATTTCATTGCTTTGCGGTATGGAGTAAAAGCATGCAAAGCCATAAGCTGAGAATACATTCTGCGCTGCGATTGACATCAGCTTTGTGCCGCCCGTGAGATTCACGGCAACACTCGCCGAGCCTCCCTCTAAATTTGCGGCGATCTCTAAAAATTTATCCTGCAAAACTGCGTAGTCGTAAGCTGTGCCCATCGGCACAATCTCTGTAACCAGCCCTTTGCTGCTATAGAACTCAGCCAGATTAATTCCAACGCCCCGCTTGGCCATTGCGTCGCTCTCGCAGAGAATCACCTTTTGCGGCTTGATGGCAGCATCCAGGACTGCCAGCACATTTGGCAACACCTGATCAGACAACAAGACAATATGAATATCAAATTTTTCCATGTTCAAATCCACTCCATTTTCTTGATCATCCAGCCGGTGATCAGCTCCGAGCCAACCTCCGCTCCAATTGCAGGCCTGAAATTCAACGCGTGGCGCGGTGAAAGGACCCAGCACACATTAAACTCCAGGCCGCATAAAACTGGTCGCTTGCGCTCGGAGAGCGTCAGTACCGGGCGCTCCGAATGCGGGGTAAGATCACACCCGGCAAACTCACTGGCTGCCTGCAAGGTGTTGGTGTGCCCCCAGAAGGAGCAAACTCTGGCATTGCAGAGCGCCTCTCTAAACACCTCAATCTCCACAACCTCTATTGTCACCGTGCTTTCCACCTGACTCAAAGGAAAACTGTTACCAATTAAAATCGTCCGCATATCTGCTCTCTCTTTCATGCCGCCCAGTATAGAGCACAGCGCAGCATGCTGCATGAAATCGGATATCCGCGGATATCCGCATCCACCGCATAGCGGCGGATATACTCTGCAGCCACAGTATGTCCGCCGGTATGTCCGCCAGCAGTATGTCCGCCGGTACCCGGTGGACGTAATTATGCGCGCTACTTGCTCTGCATCCACCGCATAGCGGCGGATATACTTTGCTGCGCATCCACAGCATGCCCGCCAGCATGTCCGCCAGCAGTATGTCCGCCGCTACCCGGTGGACGTAAAGCAGCCTCCACCGCGTAGCGGCGAAGTTACTTGCCAGCGACTTGTCAAACATCCAAACAAAACCTCACATCTTCGTGAACAACCGTCCACGGCCACTGGACCCACTCGCTTACACGTCCCGCTTTGACTGGATTGCTTGCAATATAACGAACCGTATCTTCAAATTCATTTGGGGTTCGTATCCAGTGATCAAACTCCTCACGAGCCCAGAAATGGCCAGATCTTCCAAGTATTTTATTTGCCCCTCTGGCTGTATAGTTCTTGAACCGCGCAACATCACTCAACAAAGCTTCACCTCTACCACTTTAGTTTCTCATCAGTAGATGAATGTGTGTGGACAATATTGTTGCCGCATAAATCACCCACCCCTTTTTCTCAAACCACGTTATAGATTCCACAACAATCGCAGCCACATCAGGATTATCCAGTAAGCACTCCCCAGTGTAAGCATCCAGAATTCTTTCAATCATAAGGAACTCGTCTCTACGACTTTTTTCCTTGTCCGGTTCTTTCAGCCTATCAGCCCGCAACTGCTCAAGCACATCGGTGGGCAGCGTGTTTTTGAGGCGGATTGTCACAAAATACGTCCTATCCGCAACCATCCAGTGCGGCAAGTTACGACGTGTAAACTTTAATGTCTGCGGTTGGTCCATTTTGTTGTCTTCGCTGTCTCTGTTGCGCTGTTGAGCATCCACAGTATGTCCGTCGGTACCCGGTGGACGTAAAGCATCCACCGCATAGCGGCGGATATACTCTGCATCCACCGCATAGCGGCGGATATACCAGCATCCACCGCGTAGCGGCGGATATACTTGTCTTTGCTGCGTATTCACAGTATGTCCGCCAACAGGATGTCCGCCGGTACCCGGTGGACGAAAACCAGCACGCTACTTGCGCAGCATCCACCGCATAGCGGCGGATATACCAGCATCCACCGCGTAGCGGCGGATATACTTGTCTTTGCTGGGTATTCACAGTATGTCCGCCAGCAGTATGTCCGCCGCTACGCGGTGGACGAAAAGCAGCATCCACCGCGTAGCGGCGGATATACTCGCGGCGGAGTTACTAACCGTTTGACTCCTCTGCAAACGGAAAGTACCCTTTGATCGTTATCTTTCCCTTGGGATAACTCTGCGGCCTGCCGCGCTTAGGAATCAGATCATCCACATATGGCGATAAGGGCGTTGATTTAAGTTTACGGCGCAATGATGAGTCACAGCGGCTGAGATCCTCTTTAAGGGAGCCTTCCACACTAAAGCGGCTGCTCTCAATAAAGTTGCAATAAAAATCAGAGTGGGCGGTTAACTTACTCCTTTTATAGCGCCAGAGATTTTCGCCAATCACCTGCAAATCCGTGTTTCCTAAGCAACGCTGATGCAAAACCATAAACTCGGCGGGCGACAACTCCAACGTTTCTCCGGCAATCGCGACCCTCCCGGTTTTCATAGTCAAGACAATGCTTGGATAAACCTTCGGCACCTGCCGCTGGACAGCTGAGACCAGCGCTGAGTATTTTGGGGGTGTGCGTTTATAACGATCCTCATACCAACCCAGCATTCGCACAAAAGGGACATCCGTGAGTTCGATTTTCGCATCTGTTGAACAATATATTTTAGCATCCCTGTCTTTGTGTTTGAGCCCCTTAACAGGGAAGAGAAAGGGGGGCTCCAGAGGACTATCAAAAGGGGGGTTAACCAGCACATGGCAGACGCGATCCTGCTCACGTCCCAGCAGACTCATGCAGGAGATCATCAGAGCGCTCATGGTTTTACGTCCGCCGGCAATGGAAGCGATGACCGCTGTCTCGGTGCGGGATGTGAATTGGCGCAGATGGCCGAGCATGAAATCAGCGGCAGCATCATTATCCTCTGATGTGGCAATATCCGAGAGCTCCTGATGGCCATTTGTGGCCGTAAAAACGCGAATAGAGTCTCCGGTGTCGCCAAAGATGAGCCTCCCGGCAACATCAATACCCTTGTCAGCCAGAGCGTTTTTTAGTGCATCCCAGCCATTGACCCCGGTTGCGCCAGCATGGAAGAGCATCGCTTTGATGCGTGTACGGGCAAAGGTAGTGGTTAGAACAACAACCCTGTGCGGTACAATCGGAGGGTTTTCATGAGCTAGCGCCCAGAGAGTCTCAGTTAAGACCGCCGGCGACATCCCCACAACAGCAAACAGAACAACCTCGATCTCATCTCTCACTATTTACCCCTAGTATAAAGACAAACTAAACTCAATGATTGCATGTTAGCCTAAAGTCGCATTCCATGGCAACTAAAAATAATTCGGCGTACCGAATTATATGATTCGAGGGCTGTTGAGAAGTGACTCAAATGGTAGTTTTTGACAAAAAATAGCCTCGTAAGTTGTTATTTGTTAACATCTTGCGAGGCTATTCAGAAAAATGGTGGTAGGGCTTGGATTCGAACCAAGGAAGTCGATGACAGCAGATTTACAGTCTGCCCCGTTTGGCCACTTCGGTACCCTACCGTGTTTAAAATGTGCAATATCTCAAATATGGTTGGGGATGTCAACGGTCAAATTAAATTTATTTTCGCATGGCATTGACTTTGGTAGAGTAATTGTGATAACTTAAAAGTTCATTTTCGACCGTATCAGAATTTAGGTATGAATTTTGACGGCGCTGGAAGGGGGTGAAATACGTGATTCAATTAAAATTGAAACGAGGCGAGTCAGTGGAGCGTGCTCTCAAACGCCTTAAAAAAATTATGGATAAAGAGGGCTTGCTGAAGCAGCTAAGGAATAATCGTTATTACGAGAAACCGTGTGAGAAAGCCCGCCTTAAATCCGCGCGTGCCCGCGCCCGTACAAACTCCCGCCGGGGGATGCGCGAGATGTTCTAATCTAAAGCAGCTTTGCGGCGTAACTGAACCAAGGCTTTATAGTGTGCGAAAAGCATTCGACCTTTTTGAAAAGTTTATGGTTACGAGACCGCTGCTTTAGTAATAAACGCTACGCGTTAAGAATTAAAAAAGACGGCGTAAGAGCAACGTAGGTCCGATTTCCAATCGGACATGTCCGGTTGGAAACCGGACCTACTGGAGTTTGGCTTCGCCTTAGGTTTACGATAACGGCGGCGATGCTGGTGAACGAGCCCCCGCATGACCCCAATCGTCCACCAACATCGCTTGCCACGCCGAACGATTGGAAGGCGGGTCGCACAGCATCGTCAATCGATGTCGCTCATAGAGCGACTACTACACTAATCCCCCGATAAACATTCAATAAACAAATTTTTGCAAAGAACAATTAAGCCATTTGCAGTTTGTAGGACTTCGAGAAGTCCTACAAACTAGTAGGGAGGTATGAAAGGATTAACCTTCTTGGGGAGCTGCTGCGCCTTTGCCAGCGCCTTGACCTTTGCCACGACCTTCGCCACGACCTTCGCCCTTGGCTTCGCTTTTACCTTCGCGTCGGCCTGCGCCCATTTTGCGCTCGGCCCGCATGGCTGCGCGTTCTTCAGCGTCAATTTTGCCGTCATTATTTTTGTCATACTTTTTCAGCATTTCGGCTCTCTGCTCAGGTGTTATCCGGCGCGCTTTGCCCTTGCCATCGGCTTTTGCCACAGCCGGGCAGCCCTCTTTTGCGGGACACTCTGCGGCTATCGCTACGTTGGTCAGTGCAATGGCGGTCGCGGCGACCAGCAATGTTGTGAAACGTGTATTCATCTTGTATCTCCATTTGGTTGTTGTTCTAACTCCGTTCTATAAATAACGGTGATGATATAAACGGCAAGAGAGGTGTTATATTGTGTTCTTAAAAATATATTTTTCTTGCTGGAGAATATACGCTTTTAAATCGCGGGGTGATTTCGTATGCTTAGATGTCGGTATCGAAGATGCTAATAAAGGAAGTTCTTGAAAAGATACATTTTAAATAGAATTTTGGCCATGCTGCCGACCACCTTTGGTGTCTTGTTGCTGACCTTTCTGCTTTTTCATGTGGTGGGAGGATCACCGGCTGAGGTTGTGCTGGGTAAAAACGCGACGGCTGAGTCGTTGGCAGCCTTTGATGCGCGCTATGGTTATGACAAACCATTGCTGTTGGGACGGTGGAGCGTGATCCGGGCACTGAGCAACCTGGCAGCCAGCAAGCTGCAGCCAGCGGATGAGCTGGGGATGTGCGATCTGCCGCTGGGCTACCCTTTGGCAGCGGGGTGCTATCAGGTGGCCGCAACCAGGGCCTTGATCAAGTTGGAGCAGAGCGCTACGGGTGAGCGGGACGAGGTGTTGCGGGATACTCCCACAGGTATGATTGTCTGGTCTGTCCGAGAGGGATGGAAGGTCATTAAAATTTCGGTTTCCGGGGTAACCACAGATAAGATATCAATTGAGAAGCAGAATGCCGGGATGTTTGATTCACAGTTTGTTCACTATCTGGCTGCTCTGCTGCGGGGGGATTTTGGGGTCTCTTCCGAGTATCAGTTATCAGTCACGAGCGTTCTTAAGGCTGGCGTGGGGCCGTCGCTCTCGCTGACCATCCCGATTATGATCGGCGGTACGCTGATCGGTGTGATGCTGGGCTTGATCTGCGCGGCGTGTCGTGGCAGCGCGGTGGATCACCTGGTGTTAGTGGTCTCAACAATCCTGATGAGTGTGAATTATGTAATCTGGGTGCTGGCAGGTCAATTTCTGCTGGCTTACAAGTGGCGGCTTTTTCCGATCTGGGGCTTTGAATCAGCGGCTTATCTGGTGCTGCCGGTGATAATTGGGATTTTCAGCGGACTAGGCCGTGATATCCGCTTTTTTAGAGCGGCGATTCTGGATGAGGTTTATAAGCCCTATGTGCGCACTGCGCAGGCCAAGGGGTTGAGTGGCGTACGGATTATGGTGCGTCATGTGCTGCGTAACAGTCTGATTCCGATTGTGACCTACGTGAGCCTTTCGATTCCTTTTCTTTTCACTGGCAGTTTGATGCTGGAGAGTTTTTTCGGCATACCAGGGCTTGGTAATGTCAGCATCAATGCGATCCACTCCTCGGATATGGCGGTGGTCAGGGCGGTCGTGATCATGGGGGCGCTGTTTTATCAGGTGATCAACCTGCTCACAGATATTGGCTATGCCTGGATTGATCCGCGTGTGCGGCTGGGGTAGGCGTCCCGTAGGACGCCAGGCTGTTAGGATTTTAGGTGAGAGGCAGATGGCGCGTGAGTTAAACGTATTGAAGGTGATCGATACGACAAAGTTAAAAAAAACACATGGAAAACAACTTAACCCATTCGAAGTTATAGGCAAGCCCGCCGCATAGCGCGCTGCGAAAAACGTTGGGGTAACTCGAAGGTCAGCTGCATCGGAGTTGGGGTCAGTAAGCAATGCCACAGAGTCACCTGGTCACCAAGTCACTAGGTCAAAAAAATGTTTGTAGCCTGGACTGCGGAGCAACTTGCAAGAGATAAGTCGGAGGTCGGAGATCATTTTCGGACGCCCTTCGATACCGATACCGATACCGATACCGACCCCGAGTTATAGACACGAAACTACGACCAAGTGATCGAGTTATAGGCAAGCCCGCCGCGCACCGCGGGTGCGAAAAAACGATGGGGTAACTCGGCGGTCAAACGCATCGGAGTCGGGGTCGGGGTCGGAATCGGGGTCGACCTCGTACGCTTTTCGATACCGATACCGATACCGACCCCGACCCCGAGTTACAGGCACGAAACTGTGACAAAATGGCCGAGTTATAGGCAAGCCCGCCGCGGGGCTGCGCCGCGAAAAAACGATGGGGTAACTTGACGGTCAGCTGCATCGGAGTCGGGGTCGGCATCAGAATCGGGGTCGACCTCGTACGCTTTTCGATACCGATACCGATACCGACCCCGACCCCGAGTTACAGGCACGAAACTGTGACAAAATGGCCGAGTTATAGGCAAGGAGCAATGCAAGAGTTGTCGTTCGTTATGTCGCTCATAGAGCGACTGCTACAGATGCGCTGCACGGCAGAATGCAAGAGTTGCCGTTCGTTGTAGTAGCCGCTCTATGAGCGGCATTGCATGTTTAGTGTCGCTCATAGAGCGACACTAAAGATTGAGAATTTACGAGTAAATGAAATAAAAGGGCTGATTTTGGCAAAGAAAGATCATATAGGCAGGCGTTTATGGCGCAGATGTGATACGCGGTTGTCGCTGATTGCGATCACGCTCTACCTGGGTGTGGCGCTCTATGGCGAGGCGGTTTATCAGTATCATAAGATACGGGATACGACCGCGCCCTATAACCAGGTTTTTGATGAGCACCGCTATGTGAAGCCTGAGTTGCTGAATTTTATGACTGGCGGGCAAGCGGTGAAGGGTCGGCCGTTTTATCCGCTGGGCAGTGATAATCTGGGGCGCGATGTTTTTCAACGGTTGATTCAGGGCACGCGGATTGCTTTTCATGTGGGGATCATCACTTCGCTGATTGCGATTCCCCTAGGGGTTTTTCTGGGGTGTCTGGGCGGGTATTTTGGCGGCAAAATTGATGATCTGGTTGTCTGGATGTGCGCGACAGTGGCCTCTATGCCGGGACTGCTCTTTATTCTGGCTGTGGCAATGGTGGTTGGACAGGGGCTGCTGGGGGTTTATCTGGGAATCGGTCTGACCACCTGGGTGAGTGTCTGCCGTAATGTGCGCGGCGAGGTGCTCAAACACCGCGAGCGGGCCTATGTTCAGGCCGCGCGGATTTTAGGTTACTCGCACTTGCGCATTATCTTCCGCCATATTATGCCTAATGTGGCCCACATTATCCTGATTGCCTTTTCAATTCGCTTCCCAGCCTCGGTGGCTACCGAGGTTTTCATCAGCTTTCTGGGAATCGGAGTGCAGGGTGAGCCCTCTTGGGGGATCATGATCAACAATGCGCGTCTGCGTCTCTGGCAGGGGGTATGGTGGGAGATGACCTTTGTCACCCTGGCGATCTTTATGCTGGTGTTGGCCTTTAATCATCTGGCGGACGCGTTGCGTGATTTGTTGGATCCCGCGTTGCGTGCGGAGAGGGTGGAGAGTTAAACCGATGAGTAGCGCATTAAAAAAATACCTGAAGTCTCAGGTTAAACCCTTGCTTTGGAGCGATTGGGAGTGGCAGGTGCGCAACACTCTGAGTTTCGAGGAGGTGGCTGGGTTAGCACCGCTGGAATTCTCGGCAGCCTGCGCCGAGGTGAATCAACGGTTTCCGGTGCGGCTGACGCCCTACTACCTTGATTTGCTGATCAAAGAAGGGTGGAGCGGTCCGCTGAGCGAGATGGCGCTGCCGTCTGAGGCAGAGCTGGAGAGCGGCGGGTTCAGTGCGGATCCCTTTGAAGAGCAGGGGCGCGCTGCCTGTGGTTACGGGGTTAAGCAGCGTTTTGAGGACCGCGTGTTGATCATGTGCAGCGGGCTTTGCGCTATGAACTGTCGGCACTGCACTCGTAAGGGATTACTGGGCAAGGCGGAGTTGCTGGGAGGCGATGCAGATCTCCAGCGGGCGGTTGAGTTTGTGCGATCACGCCCTTTGATCCGTGAGGTTCTGCTTTCAGGGGGCGATCCCTTGATGCTCGCCGACGAGCGGATCACAGCCATGGTCTGGGCCTTTGCCGAGCTGCCGCAGATTGATGCGGTGCGGATCGGTACCCGGGTGCCGGTCACACTACCTTATAGGATCACCCGCACGCTGGTCGCGGGGCTGGCCGCAACCGGGAAGGTTTGGGTCAACACGCAGTTCAACCATGCCTCCGAGATCACCATCGATGCTGTGCTGGCCTGCAAACGGCTGGTGGAGGCCGGGATACCAACTTCTAATCAATCGGTTCTGCTGCGAGGAGTTAACGACTCATGTAATGCGATGTTTGAGCTGTGCAGCACATTGCAGCGTGTGCGTGTGCGGCCATACTACGTTTTTTTATGTGATCCAGTGGCGGGAATTGAGCACTTTCGAGTTGCCCGGGAGCGGGCAATTGAGATTGAGAGCGAGCTGGGGGAGCGATTGGGCGGGCTGGCGCTGCCGCGGTTTGTTGAGGATCTGCCGGGTGCTAAACGCAAGCAGATGATTCTAATCAAGTAGCGGTGATTATTGCAACTACCTGATTTTTTCCGTCAGCAGGGGGGCCATTCCAATGTAGGTGGCTGGGGTCAGCTCGCGCAGACGCTTTTTATCTTCGGCTGGGATATCAAGCGAGTCGATAAATTTTTTCATGGTCGTGGCGTTGACCTTCTCCCCGCGGGTCAACTCTTTGAGTTGCTCATAGGGGTTTGCTTGGCCGAGCTTGCGCATTACAGTCTGGATCGGCTCTGCCAGCACCTCCCAGGCCTGCTCCAGATCATCGGCCAAACGCTGCGGGTTGAGATCAATCTTGCCCAGCCCTTTCAGAGTGGCCTGATAGGCAATCAGAGAGTAGCCAAACCCAACACCCATGTTGCGCAGCACCGTGGAGTCGGTTAGATCACGCTGCAAGCGGGAGAGCGGGAGTTTACGAGAGAGGTGACCGAAGATGGCATTGGCCAATCCCAGGTTGCCTTCACTGTTCTCAAAATCGATCGGGTTGACCTTGTGCGGCATGGTGGAAGATCCGATTTCGCCTGGTTTTGTTTTCTGGCGCAGGTAGCCCATGGAGATGTAGCTCCAGAGGTCGCGATCCATATCAATCAGGATGGTGTTCCAGCGGGTGATCGCGTCAAAAAGTTCAGCCATGCCATCGTGCGACTCAATCTGGGTGGTCAGCGGGGTCTGCTGGAGCGCGAACTGCTCCTCAATGACCTTGCGGGTCAGCTCCTGCCAATCGACATCCGGGTAGGCAATCAAATGGGCATTAAAGTTTCCGACCGCGCCGTTGAGTTTGGCGGGCATGACAATCGCGTCTATTTGAGCTGCCTGACGGCGCAGGCGGTGTACAAAAACCGCCAGCTCTTTGCCCAGTGTGGTGGGGGAGGCTGGCTGCCCATGTGTGCGGGCCAGCATAGCGACATCTTTGGTTTCCAGCGCGAATGCGCTCAATTTGGCGGTGACCAGTTCCTGCTCCCGACGCAACTCTACCAGACCGTCGCGCAGCATCAGCGCATGGGCAATGTTGTTAATGTCCTCAGAGGTGCAGGCAAAATGAACAAATTCGCCGAGTACCTCGCAGTTTAGACCTTTCATCTGCTCTTTAATAAAGTATTCAACTGCCTTTACATCGTGATTGGTGGTACTTTCGATCTCTTTCACGCGCCTCGCGTCTTTTAGCGTCAGATTGTCGGCAATCGCTTGCAACGCTGCTTTTTCAGCGTTGCTTAAAGCCCGCGCCTCAGGGATCTCAGGACAGTCGCAGAGTGCTTGCAACCAGGCAACCTCGACGGCAATGCGGCGCTGGATCAGCCCAAACTCTGAAAAGATAGGGCGCAGTCGGTCAACCTGGGATGCATAGCGTCCATCCAGGGGGGAAACAGCGGTCAGGGTCTCAGTCGTATTTTTATTCATCAAAGTGTAATCTCCGTTTAATTTATTATCATACCTTTTTACAGATATTAAACTCAAGGTTGAAATCTAGGATTAAGATTGGGTTCACTTTCGGATTATTTTATTGCGGTGTAAAGCTGTTTTAGGGTATAGTAAGACCCTACTTGATATTGATAGGATTATAGGGGTATCCTTATTATTAAATTGCTAAAAAGAAAGAAGTGAGATCATGAGAAAGTGTCATCTATCAAAACGAAAATTTATTCAAGGGTCAGCCGCTGCCAGTGCTCTTTATTCGCTGGTGCCGCATACGGTTCTGGGGGCTAATGAGCGTATTAATATCGGGGTGATTGGAACGGGCGGTATGGGGGGCGGCCATTGCAGACGTTTTAATACAGGTGAGAGTCGGGTGATTGCAGTCAGCGATGTTGACACCAGCCGCATGGGTAAGGTGGAAGGTGCGGCGCAGCATCAGGATTTACGCAAGCTACTTGAGATGAAAGATGTTGATGCGGTCGTGATTGCCACCCCGAATCACTGGCATTCGCTGGCCGCCATCTGGTCGATGCAGGCTGGTAAGCATGTCTATGTGGAAAAGCCGGTCAGTCATAATATTTGGGAGGGCCGTCAAATGGTGTCGGCCGCTCGTAAATACAAGCGCGTGTGTCAAGCGGGTACACAGCAGCGCTCATGTCCGGCAGTGCAGGCCGCGGCTCGGGATGTCCAGGCGGGAAAATATGGCAAGGTGCTGTGGGTGCATTGCAGCAAGTTGGCGGCCCGCAAGCCGATCGGCAAAGTCACAGCTCCCACCACACCTCCAGCGAGTGTTGATTACAATCTCTGGGCCGGGCCAGGACCCATGTCGCCGGTGATGCGCAAGAGTTTTCACTATGACTGGCACTGGCAGTTCGACTGGGGCGATGGCGAAATGGCCAACTGGGGGGTGCATTATATCGATGATCTGCGCCATATCCTGGGATGGGATGATGTTCCCGCAAATGTGATCTCTGTTGGCAACCGCTTCTGGGACGATGATGGCGACACGCCGAACATGCAGTTTTCCGTGATGGAGCATCGTGGTGTCAAAGTCGTGATTGATATCAGGAATCTGCCTGGTGCGGAGGGTGCTGGTGGCGGCTCTGGCGGGGCGGTTTATCTGGGCAGTCGTGGTGGAAATTATATCATGTGCGAAAAAGGCTTGATCAGGATTGCGCGTGGTGGCGGCGCTGGATATGACTTGGATAAGAATCGTATCGCACAGTATAAAGGCGATGGCGGCAAAGACCATGCCGCCAATTTTCTCAAAGCTGTCAGGGCCGGAGACAGTGCCCTGCTCAACGCC
Organism: Kiritimatiellia bacterium; assembly: GCA_041673345.1. Classification (GTDB taxonomy): domain Bacteria; phylum Verrucomicrobiota; class Kiritimatiellia; order RFP12; family UBA1067; genus M55B167. Next base: position 20,375 of record JBAYXX010000013.1, on the reverse strand, counting down.
GAGATCGCGGTGGGCCACCAAAGCACAGTTATGTGTCATCAGGCCAACATTGCCTGGCAGGTGGGGCAGGCAAGCTCTCCGGATCAATTACGTTCGGAGTTTAAAGACCATCAGGATGCGCTGGATACCTTCGACAGTATGCTCGCGCAACTGGCTAGCAATGAGATCAACCTCACGCAGATGCCCCTGATCGCCGGTCCCCGACTAGCGTATGACAACCAGACCGAAAAATTCATTGGTGCGCATGCAGAGCACGCCAATCAATATCTGCGCTCTGCTGGGCGCAATGAATTTGTGGTTCCTGAAGTAACGTGCTAAAGCAGATTACATGCGCAAAGCCTGATGAGCGGCATCGGTTGACGATGATGTGCGACGATGCTGGTTGACGATTGAGAACATGTGCGGAATCGTCAACCAGCATCGTCGCCGCTATCGTCAACCGGAGGTATGGCCTCCCAGGACAAGGATTGCGATTAGAAAGATGATTTTATTGTGTTAGGTAACGTCCATGAGTGAGAGAACATTATCAGCCAGCCGTGTCACATGGATCGGTTCGTTTGTCAATCTGATTTTGACAGCCTTTAAACTGACAGCAGGCGTGGTTGGCCATAGTAGTGCGATGGTCGCGGATGCGATTCACTCTTTTTCCGACTTTGCCACAGACATTGTGGTTCTGATCAGTTTTAAAATTGCAGGCAAACCGGCTGATCACGATCACGCTTATGGTCACGGCAAGTATGAAACGCTGGCGGCGGCTTTGATTGGCGGGACGCTGCTGCTGGTGGGAGCCGGGATCTTCAGGGAGGGGGTGCTTAAGATTTGGAACAGCACCAGAGGGGTGCGCATGGTGGCCCCAGGGGGCATTGCGTTTGTGGCCGCAGTGATCTCCATCGTGGCCAAAGAGTGGTTGTATCGTTACACTATCAAAGAGGGGAGACGCATTGAGAGTCAGGCTGTGATAGCCAATGCCTGGCACCATCGCTCCGATGCTTTCTCTTCGATTGGCACTATGTGCGGGATTGGCGGTGCTATTCTGCTGGGAGAGAGGTGGTATATCCTTGATCCTCTGGCGGCAATTGTCGCCAGCCTTTTCATCATTAAAGTAGCACTTGAGATCTCCACGGGAAGTATTAAAGAGCTGACCGAAAGGTCACTGGGTGTTGATATTGAAGAGGAGATCCTGCAGATAGCCACTAGTGTTGAAGGTGTCAAAAACCCGCACAATCTTCGTACCCGGCGCATTGGTAGCGATATCGCGGTTGATCTGCACATTCGCGTGGCACCTGCGATGTCGGTGGTCGAGGCGCATTCCATGACCGCAATCATTGAGAATAAAATCCGCACCCGGTTCGGAAACTCATCCTTCATCTGTATTCATGTGGAGCCCGATAACTTTAGGTTGTAACACATCCATTCACAGAGAAGAATTACCTGAACTGTTGCTAATTGAGGGAGTCAAAATTAAATCTATACTAATTATTACAAGCGCGTTTTTAGTATTATGTAGCCGCGCAAAATCTGTTACAGAGAGAGAGTGTGCAGCGGGCCCTCTCCGTAATAGTGCCGTGGTTTCGCACTCCAGTGATGAAGAATGCTCTGCTATACCAATCAAACCGAGGTGGCCTCAGAAGCATCCGGTGATTGCGTGTACAGCCGATGAATTATCTCGTCTGCGTACATCCTACCACAGCAAGGATCACACTCGTCTTCCCGTGGCTGCCATGGTCAAGTCTGGGGAGGAGGCACTGCGGCAGCCTGTTGTCTTCCCGTCCCGCGGTGGTCAGCACAATCAGTGGTACCAGTGCGACAAGTGCCAGATTGCGCTGAAAACTGTTGATGCCACGCACCACCAGTGCCCTAAGTGTAAGCATATCTACACTGGAGAGCCTTATGATGATGTGATTTTCAGCCGCGTTCATAGCAAGAACTTGAAGAACCTCCATGCCACGGCGTGGGCCTATGCAGTGACAGACGATCCGAGGTTCGCGAACTTTGCACGCCAAATTCTGCTGGGCTATGCAGAACGCTACCAGCAGTATCCGTATCATTCAGCTCATCGGGCTGAGTCGAACGGGAAAAAGCCGCCCAAGAGCGGCGGCCATTTGTTCGAACAGACCCTGAACGAGGCCTGGTCATTGACCACTAAGATTGTGCCCGCCTACGATCTAATCCATGATGCACCCGTTATAACCACCAGCGACCATGAACGCATCCGCGGGAGTTTATTGATTCCGATGCTTGAGAATATTGACAAGCACAAAACGGGCAAGGGTAATTGGCAGACGTGGCATAACGCGGCCATGCTCTGGGCCGGGGCCGTCCTGCGCGATGACGCATGGGTCACGAAGGCCATCACTGAACCCGCCAACGGCTTCTTGCGGCAGATGGATATCTCTGTCACCCCTGATGGCATGTGGTACGAGAACAGTTGGGGGTACCACTTCTACACCTTGTCAGCCATGGTTGAGATTGCGGAGGGAGCACGGCGCTTGGGGATTGACCTCTGGCAGCATCCGCGCTTTAAGGCGATGTTTACTTTGCCCGTCAGGTATGCCATGCCGAACGGGTCTCTGCCGCGCTTTGGGGACGACGTGAATACCAGGCTGGGGGGAGTCCGCCGCTACCTCGAGTTCGCCTATCAGGCCTATGGTGACGACTCTATGCTTCCATATTTGGTAACGCAGCCGACATGGGACGCAGTCATGTTCGGGCGGGATACCGGCAGTGTCGGCAAGCCACCTGCACTTGGCAGTGAGGTGTTTGCTGGCACGGGGCACGCCATTCTCCGCAGCACAGGCGAAAAGGGGCTGGCAGCGGCTATGACCTTTGGCCCTTACGGCGGTTTTCACGGACACTTTGATAAGCTGAGTTTTGTGTTCTTCGGGTTGGGTACGGAGCTGGCGGTCGATCCTGGTCGCGCTGCCAGCCAGGCCTACCGTCTGCCCATTCACAGAAATTGGTACAAGGCCACGCTTAGTCACAATACCGTTCTTGTGGGCCGGCGTTCGCAGGCAGGTGTCTCAGGAGCGTTGAAGACTTTCGTTGCCAATGAAACGCACGCCATCGCACTGGCAACCTGCGACGATGCATATCCGGGGACACGTCACAAGCGGCTGCTGTTGCTGACACCGAGCTATCTGCTTGTTTTCGATGCGCTCGATTCGGAGACCGAGCAGCGGTTTGACTGGCTGTATCACAGCCGTGGTCGCGAAGTGAACTGCGACGCAGCCACAACACTCGTGATGTGCGCCGATGTGTTTCCTGGCAGCGAATACATCGCCAACATCCGAACAGGAGTGAGCGACAACATCATCCGCGTTCAGTTTAAGGACAAAAAGGTAGTCACTCATCTGACAATGGTTGCTGAACCTAAGAGTGAGGTGTTGGTCGGCGACGGTCCGGGGGCCTCTGTGGATGACCGCGTCCCCATGGCCATGATCAGCCGCCATGGTAAACAAGCCCGCTTCGTCGCAGTACTTGAGCCGCTCCATAGCATCCAACCCACCACTGTCACGGGTGTCCGGATCATAGAGCGTAATAGCGTCATTCACTTGGAGGTCTGCCAAGGCAGTGCAACAGACACTATTCAGCTGGACGATAAGCACGGAGTGCAACTGCGTAGGAACGACGAGGTGGTGCTGAAGAGCGAATGATTCCATTCCCATTGATTCAACCTCCAGTGTATAACTTCGAATGCGGAACAATTAATTGTTCTTTGCGCCCAGGGCGGTTTCATTTGGATAACACATATTCAATGTAGTAAAGGTTGCTGCGCGATCTGAGTAAACTCAGAGAATGGTATCGCCGCTGGACATCTCGCGGGTGCAATGATAACATGATACCTTTTAGAAAGAGGATTAATGGATTTTTGGAGAGACACTCATCCAATTGTAATTTCGTGTGCCAAAGGGCTGGTTCCGCAGACCTCCAACTCACTGATTAAGTTGGGATATGAAATCACCCATCGCTCAGACACAACTGTGTCGGTGCGTGGCGCGATGCGCGATATCATGCGCTTGAATCTGCAGTTACGCACCGCGCATCGCGTGCTGGTGCCGCTGCTGCGCTCACGTTGTGGCAATCTGGACTATTTGTATAATGACATGATGCGGATTCCCTGGGAGAAGTTTCTTGAACCAGAGGGCTACTTCACTGTCAACTCGGTGGTTTATAACGACACTGTGCGCGACACGCGCATGCCGGGCCTGAAGGCCAAGGACGCGATTGCCGACCGCATGCGCTCGGTGTTCGGGTTGCGTCCCGACTCTGGTCGCGAGTTCATCGGTGCCTCTATCTTTATCTACTGGGAGGGCGAAAACCTGGAGGTTTATCTGGATACAACGGGTGAGGCGCTCTCGCGGCGCGGTTACCGCAAGCTGCCCGGGAAGGCGCCGATGCAGGAGACCCTGGCGGCCGCCTGCGTGCTGGAGTCCGGCTGGGATGGCGTTACCCCCTTTGTGGCTCCGATGTGCGGCAGCGGCACACCTGCGATTGAGGCCGCGCTGATCGCCATCAACCGTGCGGCCGGCAGTTTTAAAAGTCATTTCGGGTTTATGTCGCTTAACGGTTACCGTCAGATCATCCCTGGCGAGATCGCCGGTGTGAGTGTGCGCAAGCGTTTTGGCGCCTCACCGGAACAGGTCTGGAAAAGCATGGTGGCTGAGGCTCGGGCAGCGGAGAAGACCGATAATCTGCCACCCATCATTGCATCCGACATCAGCGAGGAGGCGATTGAGATCGCGCGTATGAACGCCATTGCAGCCGGGGTTTCGCAGTATATCACCTTTATGCAATGTGATTTTGCGGCAACCAAGGTGCCGGAGGAAAAAGGCGTTGTGTTCATGAACCCAGAGTATGGAGAGCGTATGGGTGAGGAGGATGAGCTGCGAGGTCTTTATGTTCGTATCGGTGATTTTTTGAAGCAGCGCTGCGCTGGTTACACAGGGTGTGTGTTCACCGGCAGCATGGAGCTCTCACACCAAATTGGCCTGCGATCCAGCCGTCGAGTGCCGTTTTATAACGGCCCGCTGGACTGCCGCCTGCTGGTTTATGATCTCTTTGAAGGGGCGCTGGAGGATCAGGAGATAAACAATGAAAGAGGGGCAGAGTAGATGCAGGCAGTTTCGATTATTGTGAATGGGGACGCTCCGGTGGCAGTGGCTGTCGCGACACCAGTGGGAGACCTGCTCCCGGCGGTGGACAAAGCTGGGCTGCCGGTGATCGGCGCGATTGTGAATAATATGGTGCAACCGCTCTACGCGCCGTTGATCTCTGATTCTAAGTTGTTGCCTGTAAGCCTGGCCAGCAAGTATGGATGGCAGATCTATCGGGACTCGCTCTGTTTTTTGCTGGCCAAGGTGATCCACGAGCAGTTTCCCAGCATCAAGTGGCGGGTGCGTAATTCAATTGGGCCAGCCCTTTTCTGCTCAGTGGAATCCTCGTCCGATGGAGCGGAGTGGGATGAAACACTGTTGCAGGCGATCAAAGAAGCGCTGCAGGAGGTTATCTCCTGGAATCTTTCGATTGTGAGTGAAAGCGTCAGCTACGAGGATGCGGTTAATCGCTTCAAAGAGAATCGGCAGGAGGATAAACTAAATCTAATCCTGCATCGCAACCAGCCCTATATCAGCCTCACGCGTTGCGGTTCATTTTACGAATTGAGCAAGAAGCCGCTGGTGCGTCAGAGCGGTGTTCTCAAGCTCTATGATCTGATTTTTTGTAAAGAAGGCTTTGTTTTAAATGTTCCGGATGCAAAAAATCCCTCCTCGCTGGCAGAGCTTGCGCCCCATCAGTATCTACTGGATGTCAGCCTAGAGCACATGCGTTGGGGCGAAATTCTCGGTGTGACAACCGTGGGGCAGCTTAACAAGACGATTCTAGATAAACGTGGTGAAGACTTTATCCTGACCACAGAGGCGTTGCACGACAAGAAGCTTTCACAGATCGCTGACAAAATTGTCACCAATGAAAGGTCGGTGCGCCTGGTCCTGGTTGCTGGACCGTCCTCTGCTGGAAAAACAACCTTTTCCAAACGTCTGATGACTCATCTGCGGGTGGACGGAGTGCGGCCAACACTGCTTTCAACCGACAATTACTTTGTTGGCGACGAACTCAATCCCCGCGATAGCGCGGGCACCCTTGATTATGAGCACATTGATGCCATGGATCGGCACAGGCTTAACAGTGACCTGCTGCGTCTGCTAGCAGGGGAGCCGGTGCGTTTGCGCGGTTTTAACTTTACAACCAAGTCGGGCTTTGAGCAAGCGGCGCACACCCAGTTGGATGACAACGGCGTGATTGTAATGGAGGGCATTCACTGCCTGAATCCGGAGCTGACAGCCGACATTGCCCGCGAAAAAAAGTTCTTGATTTATGTCAATGCTTTGACCCAGATCTCGGTTGATATCAATAACCGAATCTCAACCAATGACACACGAGTGATCCGCCGTATTGTGCGGGATCATCAATTCCGCAACCGCTCAGCGATCAAAACGCTTGAGATGTGGGAGTCGGTCATGCGCGGGGAGCACCGCTGGATCTATCCTTATCAGCATCTTGCAGACGCTGTCTTTAACTCAGCTTTGGATTATGAATTGGCAGTCTTGAATCCGTTGGCCACCGCTCTGCTCAACCAGGTGAAACCTTGGGATGAGGTTTATCGTGAGGCAAGGCGTTTGCAGGAGTTTCTATTTAACTTTTCCTCGCTCTCCTCACAAACCGTGCCAGGTGATTCGATCCTGCGGGAGTACATTGGCGACAGCCAGCTGAAGTATGCCTAAAGCAGCTGGTTTCTGGAACAAATTAAGTTTGTGGAGTGCGCGCGAGTGCCTCGCCCTGTTGAAGGTTGGATGGTTAAGTGCCCGCTGCTTTAGTAACAAACGCTGTGCGTTTGGGGAAACGAAGTTTGTTGTACAGGCTTTCCTTGTCCGGCGTAGCTGCGAAGCGCGAAGACGGAAGCCTGCTCCAAAGCGGGTTATTGAGATGTCACCTTAAGAGTGATAATGAAGGATTGATGGGAAGTGTGTTTGCGAATGCAGGGTTTGCTGCAGCGCATCAGATAGTGCTCATGTCTCGCAACTGTATTAGCCGCTCTATGAGCGGCATGAACGCTGTAGTAGCCGCTCTATGAGCGGCATGAACGCTGTAGTAGCCGCTCTATGAGCGGCATGGTGCATGGAGGTTCGGCTTCGCCTCCAATGGTGATGCCCCGCAACTCGGAATTGGGGCGAAAAGAATTATTGGTTTTGACGTAAATCAAAGATGGAGAAAACACGATGAGCAAAGAGTTGGAAGAGGGCAGCCGGTTGATGCTGGACTTCGAAAAAATCGCCAAAATCGCGCAAAATTGCAAGGATGTGATCCCAGTGGCAATTCAGCACGCTGACACCCATGAGGTTATCCTGGTCGCTTATACCAACGAGTTTGCTATGCAAAGGTCATTTAAAGAGCGCACACTGGTACTCTGGAGCACCTCCCGCAAGGTTCTGTGGGAGAAAGGCGAGAGTTCAGGCGAAACCTTTGAGTTGTTGGAGGCTCGAGTCAACTGTGAGCAGAATTCGCTGGTTTATATCGTCCGTCCGCGCCGCGGTAACATCTGTCATACGAATAACCGGAGCGGTGCGCCGCGTAACTGCTACTACCGCAAAATCAATTTTGACACCTGCGAACTTGAAAACCTTGACCCGTAGGCAGAAGGCAGAAGACAGAAGACAGAAGACAGAAGTCAGAAGACAGAAGACAGAAGACAGAAGACAGAAGTCAGAAGTCAGAAGTCAGAATTTTAACGTGGATAGAGTGGATGCGTAAGTTCAACCTTCAACCTATGTCATCTTACATCTTATGAGCGAGACAAACGAATTTTATGATACCCATGCGCATTTCAGCTTAAATCCAGGCGAGAGCGCGGTGGTGATGCGGCGTACACTGGATGCGGGCGTCAACCGACTGGTGGCTGTGGGCGGCAGTCAGGAGTTGAACGCCGCCGCCCTTGCCGTGGCCGAGGCGTACAGCGAGCATGTCAGGCTGGCACTGGGCTTTGATCGTAGTCAGGCACAAGGCGCGGATGTCGCGGCGCTCGTTGAAACACTACGCAGACTCCATGCCATGGCCACTGTGGCGGCGGTGGGCGAGACAGGCTTGGACTTTCACTATGAGGCAGCAAGCGCGGAGGCGCAGTGCGAGCTTTTCGCCGCGCAGTTGCGTTTGGCCGATGAGTGGAGCAAGCCGACGGTCGTTCACACCCGTGAGGCAGATGCGGCAACCTTGCGGGTGCTGGATCAGACACCTTGGTCTGGGAAGGGGCTGCGCGGCGTGGTTCACTGTTTCACAGGGAATAAGGAGTTTGCCAGGGAGCTGTTAGATCGTAGTTTTGCGATCAGCTTCAGCGGGATCGTGACTTTCAAGAGTGCGGATATGTTGCGCGAGAGTGCCGCGTATGTGCCGGATGATCGGTTGATGATTGAGACCGATTCGCCCTTTCTGACACCAGTGCCCCTGCGCGGTAAGCGCAATGAGCCAGCGTTTGTCAAAATTGTGGCAGAGTGTCTGGCCGAGGTGCGCAGCACCACGCTGGCGCAGATCAGCCGGGTTACCACCCGCAATGGCTTGGCAATGTTTGGGTAGCGGGTGGGGGCTGAAAGTTTTACACTCTTATTTGCAACCACTGAGTGGTTGCAAAGACGAGGTTAAAAAACTGGGGCCGAAAGCGAGCTACCAGAAGCAAGTGGTGACAGGCCGCCTTCTGACCCCTCCAACTCCCTGTGCCCTATACCCTATCCCCTATCACCTATCCCCTAAAGCGGAGTTCACCAAAGCTTTCGGGGGCGTGAAAATTCAGCTCTTTGACGGGCGACCAGCTGATCCAGTGCGGGTGGGATGTGTCATCAGCGCACTTGTAAAAATTGGCCCGCCAGCGTGTGCCCGGCAGGCAGTCGAGCTCTCCGATGAGGGCTTCCAGCACACTCAGCGGGATTTTCATGACCAGATTCCAATTTATGGGCGTGGTTATTTCAGGATCGATGATGCGTGGGAGCGAGGAGATGATTTCAATCTTACGGCATAGCTCATCTGGGAGTGAGGCGGCTTTTTTGAAACCTGTTGCAGTACGGGCCCAGTCTTCAACATAGTAGAGTAGCAAAGCACCGCCAGCGTTGGTCTCAAAGTTGAAATAACCGCGATCAGAGCGCGGGCGGACAAAAAACTCCACGCAGCTGTCTCGACAAACAGGCGCGTGGAAACCTGAGTGAACGACTTTGACATAGCGGTCAGCCACATCGAATCGCAGATAGAGGTTGCGGGTGTCGTGCAGCAGCGCGAAGCTGACAGCAGGGTGATGATCCGAGGATTCCACCCGCACCTCAGTGAGCGTTCCAAGCTCTGCTTTAGAAAAATCCACCCTGGCTAGATCGCAGGGTTCAATTTGATTGACGTTGTAAAATTTCATTGCATCTCCTTGATTGCGTTGTGCAGGTTGGCGAAGAGCTGATCCAGTTTGCCCAGCGGCACGGAGGAGAAGGCGATACGCAATAGGCCGGAGACAACAATTACGCCTGTGCTATATTTCTCAAGCAGTAACTTGCGCAGTTTCTCAGGGTCGACATTGGCTGGCTTGACACACATAAAGTAGCCGGAGTTAAAGGGCATGGGCGTAAAGGATGTCGCATACTCCGGGTGTTCCTTGAATATAGCCTGGATGCGGTTGTAGCGCTCTTTCAGAGTTTGAAATTTAATGATTTTTTGTTCGGCATACTCAGGGAGCTCATAGGCGTGCAGCAGGAAGTACTGGGCTAGGCTGGAGGTGTTTGAAATAGAGGCGCGCACCACCCCGGCGGCTTTGGCCTCAAGCGCTTTGTAGTGCTCCGCAGTGCAGGCCTTGCATCCAAAGGTGATGAATCCGATACGGAAGCCCCAGACATAGTCCTCCTTGGTCGGTCCATCCAGTTTAACTGCCAGAACATTTTTGTGGCAGTTCGCCAGATCAGCAAAGAGCGACTCGCTGTGTACGCGTTCTTCGTAGACTAGGCCGAAGTAGGCATCATCAATGATCACAACGATTTTCTTGCCAGCTTCTGCGGCGCGGAGGATGGCGGCGCAGATCTTCTCCGCGTCTTCGCAGGTTGCCGAGTAGCCGGTCGGGTTGTTAGGGAAGTTCAGCAGGACGATTTTCTTCTCCCCAGCGGTCATGAGTTTTTTTTCAAGCCCCTCCGCATTATAAACGCCGTTTTTAAACATGGGAAAGGTGGTCAGATTCGCACCGTGGCACTCATGCATGAGAAGGTCATAGTTGTCCCAGTAGAGGTCAGTCAGAATCACTGTTTCCTCTTGATCCACAAAGAGGAACGAAGAGATGCTCAGCCCATGCGTCAAGGCGTTGGTGACCACTGGCATGCTGAATGCCTGTCCATTGAGGGTCGGGTTTTTTTTGATCATCATCCCGCGCCATTTTTGGCGCAGCGGCGGCAACCCGTAGCTGGGGGTGTATAGAAAGGCACTGGTGTTGAGCCCCACCTTGGCTGCGAGACACTCCAGAGTCAGCGGAGTGCCATTGTTTTCAAAGGCGGTTCCGATAGTCGCGTTAATCGCGGCGTCTTTCGCCTCCGCGCTCTGGCCCAGAATGCCGCGAGAGGGGAAATAAGCCCGCCTGCCTCTCTCAGAGAGCATGGATGCGACAGGGGAGTTGTGAGAGGCTAGGATGTTGTTAAGTTCAACAGCTAATTCATGAAGTTCCGATGACATTTTGAGTCCTTACCAATTACGAGTGGCGTTAATTGAAAACCGAGTTTGAGGACAAAAAACCGTTGCGCACGACGTTTCATCTCTTTTGGCGTGAAATTATACTCTATCAGTGTGTTGGTGTCAATTTAGACATGGATGTCGGGAAGTCTTCAAATAGTTCCCCAATAGTTAAAACATCAGAGATTTCAGAAGACAGGATTCAGGATTTTGAACAGAGACATGAATTTCTCCTAATTTCTCTAACAGTCTTGGCAAGCCTCTCTCGGTGCGAGGAAACAAAAAGAGCGGCGCGAATCGCGCCGCTCTTTTTCAAAAATAACTTACGCCCTGATTATTTTTTTTTCTTAGCAGCAGCTTTCGGAGCAGCTTTCGCCTTCGGAGCAGGAGCAGCTTTCGCGGCTGGGGCAGCTTTCACAGCAGCCGGAGGTACGATCGCATCCTTACAAGCTTTGGCAATACGGAATTTGACGACTGTCTTGGCTGCAATTGTGATTGTCTCGCCTGTGGCGGGGTTACGGCCCTGACGTTTCGGACGTTTCTGCTTGATCAATTTGCCGAGACCTGGAAGGGTGATACCTTCAGGGTTTTGTGCACCGGCATACGCGATATCAAGAAACATGCTGTAAATAGCTAAAGCTTGTTTCTTCTCAACTCCACCAGCTTCAGCCAGTGCCGCAATAATTTCAGTTTTTGTGCGGGGTGTAGGTTTTTTCGCCATAATATAACTCCTTGTATTAATGAACATTAGTCCCAACAAAACCTAAGATAGTCTATTTTCAGTAATTATCAATAGTAAAAATGCAATTTTACACATTTATTTTACTTTTTGGCATAAAAAACCGCCTTAGACCAATAAAAAAGCGGTTTTACGTCAAATCAGCTCTTATTTTCCGCTAACATGCGCACCCGCAAATCATCGCCAAAAACACAGATATCCTTGATTTTCATGCGCGGCATATCCTTGAGCAGCAGTACGCCATTGGAAGAAAATCCCCGTTTAGCCAGCACATCGCCGAGGATTGCCGGCGCGTAAAAAAGTACGTATTCATCAATTAAGCGGGCCGTGCGTAATGCGCCGGCCAGCTCACCTCCGCCTTCACACACCACGTGCATCAAATCCATAGCGCCAAGTTCCCGCAGCACATCCACCAGCGCGAGATGACCACCCTTAGAAGCTTGCAACCGGATGACCCGCGCCCCATTGCAACTCCAGGCGGCCGTGATGGAGTTATCTATTTCGGTCGAAGTGAAAACCAGGGTTCGCTCTGCGGCACTATCGGTCAGAATCTGTGCGCTGGCGGGAATCACACCCTGAGAATCGATCACCGCCCGCATCTGATTGTCCGCATTTGGAAGGCGGCACAGGAGCGAGGGGTCATCAGCGCAAACGGTCCTAGAGCCAACTAGGATCACATCTGCCCGCCGCCGCAACTGCTGGACCTCGGCGCGCGATTGCTCGCCGGTGATCCACTGTGAGCAATTATGGCGGTCAGCGATACAGCCATCCATGGTCATGCCCAGCTTGAGTGTGAGATAGGGCATACCATCCGCAGTGTGCTTGAAAAATGGAGCTGCCAACTCATGGGCTTGATCAGCGCCGACACCTGAGAGTACCTCAATCTTGTTTTGCTTTAGGATACGGTATCCCGCTCCACAGTGATCGCGAAAACAATCCTCACAACCAATCACTACCCGCTTGATGCCTGCTTCAATAATGCGCTCAGTGCAGGGTGGCGTGCGTCCGTAGGTGCTACACGGTTCCAGCGTCACATAGAGTGTCGCATCCTGTGCGGACTCTACGCAGGCCTTCAGGGCCACGACCTCGGCGTGGTCTTCGCCAGCGCGCTGGTGATGTCCCTCGCCAATAATTCGTCCCTCTTTGATCACCACCGCCCCGACCGGCGGGTTGGGGCGGGTGTGACCCTCGCTCAAACGCGCCAGTTCAATTGCTCGCTGCATCCATCGTTCATCATCCGGGAGAGTTTTGTTCATATGGGTTGGGGGCTAGGGATGTGTGGGTTGGAATCGAGCGAATCGATTAAGTTGAATCAGTCGATTCTCTCGACTTAATCGAAGAACCTGGCAAGCTTAACTCCGGCTGGCCCGCAAATCCTGGTTGAGTTTGTCGAGGATGCCGTTGATAAAGCGTCCAGCCTCGGCATTGCTGAAATATTTCGCCAGATCAATGGCCTCATTTATAGCAACTGGCGGCGGTACATCCGGGCAGAAAAGCAGTTCATAAAAAGCGAGCCGCAACACATTACGTTCCACTGATCCAATGCGGTGTATGGACCAGTTCTGGGTGTACTCCTCAATCTTGGCATCAATCTCACCCATTTGTCCACTCACTCCTCGGACCAAGGCCTCGGTGAATATGCGGATCTTGAGCGGAGCAACCTGATCTTCAACACGCCCCTTGCTGGGTGGGGCGAGATCCTCGCCACGCTCATCTTTTTCCTCCATGCGACAGGTCCACTGCTGCTTCCAAAATTTAGGAATAGTGGCATCAAGATCCATGCCTGGGTTTAAATCCGCTTGAACCAACATCTGAAGGGCCCATTCACGTCCATGTCTGCGTGTCGCCATAAATACAATCCTCTAACTTAGCTTATATACTCCGCAGAACAGCCACGGTCTCAATCGCCGCCATAGTCGCATCCCACCCCTTATTGCCCTGCTTGGCGCCTGAACGCTCCATTGCCTGCTCCAGGTTCTGGGCGCACACTATGCCGTTTAAAATTGGAGTGCTGTTGTCCAGCGCGATTTTCGCCAGTGCGCGAGCGACTGTTCCATTGATAAGCTCCGCATGTGGGGTGGCACCCTGAATGACCGCGCCTAAAACAATCACGGCATCATAGCTCCCAGCTGCCGCAAGTTTAGCGGTGACCACCGGTGTTTCGTTGGCACCCGGTACGCGCACCACGGTTAGGTCAGTATCACTGCCTCCATGGCGCACAAAGCAGTCCGCCGCCCCTTTTAAGAGTTGTTCGGTAAAAAAGCTGTTGAAACGGCTGACTACAACGGCAAACTTCATCCCTGTCGCATTAATCTGACCATTGATCTCTCGCATAATTTCTCTCCTTTTTGTTTTATTTCCCAATTTTTTTTTCGATAAAATTTATGACAAAGCTTACAGTAAAGTACCAAGGCATTCTGCGCATTGCCGCGCTCAAATCAGGTGTCCCATCTTGATCCGTTTTGTTTCCAGATAACGGCGATTGTAATCATCTGGCTCGAAAAAAATCGGCACTCTCTCAATAATATCAAGCCCATATCCCTGCAAGCCTACCAGTTTTTTTGGGTTATTTGTTAACAGGCGTATATTTGTCAACCCGATATCAACCAGGATCTGGGCGCCCACCCCGTACTCGCGCATATCAGGTGGAAAGCCCAGTTTGACATTAGCCTCAACCGTATCCAACCCCTCTTCCTGCAGTTTGTAAGCATGCAATTTGTTGGTCAGGCCAATACCGCGGCCCTCTTGGCGCATATACAGCACCACACCGCAACCCTCTTCTTCAATCATCCGCATGGCACTTTGGAGCTGCCGTCCGCAGTCACAGCGGCGGGAGGCAAAGACATCGCCAGTCAGACACTCGCTGTGCACCCGCACCAAGGGTGAGTGGCAGGCCTGCATATCCCCTTTAATCAAAGCCAGGTGTTCAATTCCATCCGCGATCGAGCGGTAGAGCCGCAACCGAAAATCGCCAAAAGCGGTTGGCAGGTCTACCTCCTGCAGGAATTCGATCGACCGCTCGCGCTGACGACGGTACTGGATCAGGTCGGCAATCGAGAGCATTAAAAGATCGTGGTGCTGCGCGAATTTCTGCAGATCCAGCAAGCGGGCCATGGTGCCATCCTCAAGCATGATCTCGCAGATCACTCCGGCAGGTTGCAGGCCAGCTAGACGGGCGAGATCAACTGCGGCTTCGGTGTGCCCCGCGCGCACCAACACACCGCCATCGCGGGCTTGCAGTGGAAAAATATGACCTGGACTGACCAATGACTCACAGGTAGAGCGCTCATCAATCAAAACTTGGATAGTGTGTGCGCGGTCGGAGGCACTGATACCAGTGCTGATCCCATCGGCGGCATCCACGGAATATGTGAAAGCAGTGTCAAACCGGTCGCCGCGGTTACGGCAGGGAGCCCGCTCGATATTCAGCTCCCGCAGTCTGTCGCCCGCCATTGGAACGCAGACCAGGCCGCGCCCGTGCGTCACCATAAAATTAATAGACTCATCGGTGATTTTGTCGGCGGCAATAACCAGATCACCCTCGTTTTCACGGCTTTCATCGTCGCAGACAACAATCATTCGTCCTTGAGCGATCGCGGCGATGCACTCTTCCACAGAATTAAAAACACGCTCTTTCATAAACTTGATTCGCTTTCTCAAAAAAAATACCCCAGCTCTGATATACAGCCGGGGCAAATAAAAAATCTATTTTGCACTCTCTACTATCCAGACTTTACTGTCGGCTATGGAATCTCACCATATCAGTGATAAACAGGATTTGCTTATCAGTCGCGGGCTCTACCGCCGGTCAGGAATTTTTCCGTAACTACGAAAATCACCTTGCCCCGAAAATGCATGCGGATAAATTACAACATCTGAGATGCTTTGACAAGCACGAATACACGGTTTTTTCTTTCAGCGGGCGCGTTGACGATATTCTCCGAGGGTCTGGCCATATCTTACACGAAAAACATTGGATAAATATTGAGCATGGCAAAATCCGACACGTCTGGCGATAACCTCCAGCGGCATATCTGTGGCTGCCAGCAGGTGACATGCGGCATTAAGCTGCACACGCAGAATCTCTTTATGAACTGAACGGCCGACAACTTTTTTGAAGTGACTGTCCAGCGGTTGTCGGTGCCGACAGTCGAGAGCTTAGACTTTAAAGACGAGTCAGATTTGATGCCGCCAATGCCGACTACCGGTATTGCCAGATGCTTGGGAATACGTTGATCGTCCAAGTCCGCGATGACACCGTCGAAATGACCTCGTTTGAAATTTGGAATTTTAGCTCCGGGGTCATCTTCATTTTAGTGTTTATATTTAAACACATACCTATGGTTGATGCAAGGGCAAATACAGGGCAAATGCGCCTTGCGTCCTACATGACACTACTGTATTATTTAGAGAGAGAGAATATTTAATGTTAGACAAAACTGTCAAAATAAGGCACACTTACTTTTTTAAATTCGGTGAATTTTTAGAGAGCTTTATAGGGGTTAGAGGTTTTTGGATATGGAAAATACACACGAGTCTCATATTTATACTGATCCGGTCAGCGAAGCGGCTTGTCCGAAATGCGGTGAAATTCTTGGTGTTGAAAATCTACCGGCATTTACAAGTGTTGAGTGTTCCAAGTGCGCCCACACGTTTCACGTGCCAGCAA
Source organism: Kiritimatiellia bacterium (assembly GCA_041673345.1). Taxonomy (GTDB): domain Bacteria; phylum Verrucomicrobiota; class Kiritimatiellia; order RFP12; family UBA1067; genus M55B167. Next base: position 4,236 of record JBAYXX010000013.1, on the reverse strand, counting down.
GATTTGGGCCCTTCCTTTTGTTGGAATTGCTCGGCGCCGGTGGCATGGGTGGTGTTTACCTGGCGCGCGATGAGGGTTTGAAGCGCGAGGTGGCTATCAAGGTTATGTTACAGAGCCTTGGTGATGACATTGATTTTGTTGAGACATTCCAACGTGAGGCGCAGGCGGCGGCCAAGTTGAACAATCCGCACATTGTGCAGATTTATTCCTTTGGCCAGCAGTATGGGCAGCCTTACATTGTGATGGAGCTGGTCCCCAACGGCAGTCTTGAGGATAAGATGCTGGAACAGGGCGGCGTTGATCCCGCACAGGCGATCCATGTGGGTGCGCAAATTGCAGAAGGGCTGCGGGAGGCGGCTGAGGCTGGATTGGTGCATGGTGATGTTAAACCAGAGAATATCCTGTTTGACTCGGAGGATAACGCTAAACTGGTTGACTTTGGCTTGGTGGCATTAGGCGCCGGCAATGACAATGAGGTCTGGGGTACGCCTTTTTACATTGCACCGGAGAAGGTCCGCCGGCAGAAGAGCGACTATCGCTCGGATATTTACAGTCTGGGCGCCACGCTCTACCATGCGATTGCCAATCAACCACCGTTTGACGGGCCAGACGCGACCGCAGTTGTCAAGGCGCGCTTTGAAGGAGCTCCTAAATCGCTTAGAGAGGTTACAGGCAAGGATATACCAGCCGAGGTTGAGGATCTGATCGCCCGCATGCTGGAGGTTGATCCAGCCAAGAGATATCCGACGTATGGCTCGTTGATGGGTGACATGAAGCGCTATCTCTCCAAGGCGGGCCCTATCAAAAAAAGCTCCCGCCGAATCAAGATCAAGGGCAAGGACGCGATGAAATTCAGTCGCAAAAAAGAGGCCATGAGTATTGCTCGAAATGGCACTGCTGGCGCAGGTGGAGACGCTACGGAATCCCCTGCCCTTGAGACGAGCCCCCAAGCGCAGGGGTGCAAGAAGATGGCGGTGGCCGCGGTTTTGATTTTCTTAGCGTTGATCATCATTGGATCGGCAATTTGGGGTATGATGGTGATGAACCGCCAAAAGGCGGATAAAAACAGGTTGCTGCAGATGCAGAGCGAGCAGGTTAAAATTATCAGTGCGGTTGCAAACTCACTTGTAGTTGCCAAAAAAAACACGGATACAATCACGCAAAATGCCACGGAAGCGTTGCAGATCGCGCAGGCCGCAGATGTTCTGGTTGTTAAGATGCTGGGTGAGGAGGTACGCGCGCGTATGGTTCCTTCAGAGCCTGAGTACGTGGTTCCAAGCAGCAGCCCCGCAGAAGCAGGGGAAGCGGCAGCTGCGTCGGCGGCGGTGGATGCGTCGACGAATGCGGTTGCGCCGGCGGCGGTGGACGCGCCGACGAATGCGGTTGCGCCGGCGGCGGTGGACGCGCCGACGAATGCGGTTGCGCCGGCGGCGGTGGATACGCCTACGGATGCGGTTGCGCCAGCGGCGGTGGATGCGCCTACGGATGCAGTTGCGCCAGCGGCGGTGGATGCGTCGGCAGTGGTGGGCGATGAATTGCCTCGCGAGGATGATCATCAGGTTATCAAGTTGGTGCGCTCCATGTACGAGGATGCCTATGCTGTCAAGTTGGGCGGCTTGGTTGCTGGCCAGATTGTCGCTGAGGTTGCATCGACCCTGGCGGAGTTGGAAAGGCTGAAGGCCGATCCTGCGAATTACGTGCAGATGGGGAAAGTGGGTAATGAGGCAATTCTGAGAGTCAGGGGGATGGCGGTTTGTCCTGAGATTAGAGAGGCGAATATCAGGTTTTTGAATATCCAGAAAACCAGCAAGAATGTGAAGGATGATCTTGCAACAATGGCTGCTCAGAAGCGGCTGGAAGAGAGAGAGCGGGAGAGACAGGCGCGGATTGCCGCGGAAGCTGAAAAAAAACGTTTGGTCGAGGAGGCGCAGAAAGAGAAGGCGCAGAACGAGATTGCTAGGATTACGGTTCTTGAAGGCGAGAATTCCGTACTGGTTAAAAGCTTGCGTTTCAACGATGCGTTGCGGCAGTTAAAGGATATTGCGGATGAGATCGAGAGCGATGATGGTCAAAAAGCATTGCTGATTGCCAAGGAACGGGTTAACCGGATCAAGAACTTTCATGATTATCTGGTGGCCAAGACACCAGGCTTTAAATCTGCGCGCGGCTGGATTGTCACCGAGGCGGATCAGCGGAATCTAATAGTTGGCGGCAAAAGGGTCTCCTGGGAGGAGGTGTACTCTTCTCAGCCGGAGCGCATGGTAATTGTGGCGGAATTTATCAGTACTCTGGTACTCTCAGCGGAGGCTAAAAGAGAGCTGCGCCTTCGAGAGCACACGAAGCTGATGACCAATACGGCTCTTTTTCTCTCCACTTTTTATGCGGCTGTACCGAGCGCGCAGGAGCAGGCCGTAAAGATCGCGCAGGATGCTGTTAAACAATTTGCCGCAGATGAGTATATCATCAAAGAGCTGCTGCCCAAGTTTTTCGAATAGGGGGGGGACATGCCCCAATTTTACAGGTGGACACAATGAAATATTTAAGCACTCGCGGAGGGGGGGCACTCCTTCCGTTTAAAGAGACGGTTTTGACCGGATTGGCCAGAGACGGGGGATTGTTTCTGCCAGCTGAAATTCCCGATATCAGTGGCAAACTGGCAACCTGGCGACACATGACCTACTCTGATCTTGCTTTTGAGATTATGCGCCTGTATGCCGATGACCTGCCGGATTCAGCTTTACGCGCTATTATTGACAAGAGTTACGGGGTTTTCCGAGATGCGGAGGTGACACCTGTGGTCAACGTTGGACCGCTTCACATCCTTGAGCTTTTCCACGGCCCGACTCTGGCTTTCAAAGATGTGGCGCTTCAATTTCTGGGCAACTTGTTTGAATATTACCTTGAGGAAAATAAAGCAGAGATAAATATTGTAGCTGCCACCAGTGGCGACACTGGCAGTGCTGCGATCCACGGGGTGCGGGGCCGTGATTGCATTCGTATCTTTGTGCTGCACCCCAACGGGCGCGTCAGCAGTGTCCAGGAGCGGCAGATGACCAGCGTGCTGGATGACAATGTTTTTAATCTGGGGGTAAACGGCACCTTTGATGACTGCCAGAATATCGTTAAAGCACTCTTCGGTGACCTGAATTTCCGCGATAAATACAAGCTTGGAGCGGTCAATTCGATTAACTGGGCCCGTATTCTGGCTCAGGTGGTTTACTACTTTTACGCAGCTTTTCAGGTACAGATTAAAACTGGGGCCGAGCAGGTTCGTTTTGCGGTCCCCACCGGCAATTTCGGTGACATTTTTGCGGGTTATATCGCCCGGCGGATGGGGCTTCCGATCGATAAGCTGGTTCTAGCCACCAATGAGAACGACATTCTGACCCGTTATTTTCACACCGGTGAGTATACCCTGGGTGAGGTTTACCCCACCTTGAGCCCATCGATGGACATCCAGGTGGCCAGCAATTTTGAGCGCTACCTCTATTATCTGAGCAACAGCAAGCCCACCCTGCTGACGCAGTGGATGAAAGAGCTGAAGCGTGGTGGTTCGCTGAAAATTGACCCGATTCGGCCTGATCACAGCTTTGTCGCTGGACGCGGTGATACCGCATCAACGATTGCCGTGATCAAGAAGTATTGGAAAGAGTATGCCTACCTGCTCGATCCGCACACAGCCGTGGGAGTCGCAGTCGCCTCTGAGTTTATGGTGGAAGGGGTGCCGATGATTACTTTGGCAACCGCTCACCCAGCCAAGTTCGGGGATGCCATTAAGTGCGCCACCGGCGAGGATATTGCGCATCATGCGATGATCGACGTACTGGCTGGACTGCCTACCCGCAAAGAGATCATCGCCCCTGACTGTGAGGCCATCGCCAAGTTTATCGGAGATAAAATTGAGGCTGGCGTTACGGATGCGGGGTATGGCGCATGAACTATGAACTCGAAAAATTTTCCTGCCGTTGCTGCGGGTTCTGTTGCTCATTTTCGGGTTATGTGCTCTTAGCAGAGGGGGAAGCTGAAAAAATTGCCGTCTTCCTTAATTTGGATATCTATCAATTCACCGAGCAGTACACCGAGCTTGTCAGCGTCCGCCGGCAACTGACGTTGACTGAGCAGGCAAACGGACGCTGCATCTTTTTAGAAGATAATAACCTCTGCCGGATTCAGGCAGTCAAACCGCTTCAATGCACTGGTTTTCCGCACAAGTGGCGAAATAAAGATGTTGAGAAA